>NZ_DATMFZ010000058.1:0-5492 GCF_035556675.1 Geminicoccus sp.
TAGCGTCCGTCGATCCCCACCTGGATCACCGCGTCGCCGTCATCCGGTCGCGGCGGCATGGCCGCGACGTGGGCGCGCACGAAGCCGTAGCCGCCCAGGGCCACGTCATGCCCGTCGACCCGCCCGGCGAGGCCGGCGCCACTCTCCTCGGCGACCGATTGCGGTTCGGCGAGAGCGAGCCCGCGCGCCCGGGCCGCCTCGGCCAGGGTCGTCGCCAGCACATGGGTCGAGGCCTGGTCGAGCGAGGCGGCGAGCCGCAGGATCTCGCCGGGATCGAAGCCCGGTGCGGCCTCGATCCCGGCGATTTCGGCCTCCCCCAGGGTCAGGGTGCCGGTCTTGTCCAGGACGGCGATGCGCGCCCGGCCCAGCGCCTCCAGCGCCTTGCCGCCCTTGACCAGCACGCCCAGCCGGGCGGCGCGCGAGATGCCGGAGATGATCGCGACCGGCACGGCCAGGATCAGCGGGCAGGGTGTCGCCACCACCAGCACGGCCAGCGCCCGGATCGGGTCGCCGCTCCACAGCCAGGCGGCGAGCGCCAGCGCCACGGTGAGCGCGAGGAAGCCCATGGCCCAGCGGTCGGCCAGCCGGGCCGCCGGGGCGCGCGCCCGGTGCGCCGCCTCCACCAGCCGCACGATCCCGGCATAGGCGCTCGCGCTGGCCGGGCGGAGCACCAGCAGGTCGAAGGGGGCACCCACCGAGACGGTGCCGCTCAGCACCTCGCTGCCCTGGTCCATCTGCCGGGGCAGCGGTTCGCCGGTGAGCGCGGAGGTGTCGATCATGGCGCTGCCATGCTGGACCCGGCCGTCCACCGGCAGCACCTCGCCCTGCCGGATCAGGATGCGGTCGCCGGGGAGGAGCGTGTCGATGTCGACCTCGGCCAGCCCGTCCCGGCCATAGCGCATGGCGGTGCGCGCCACCCGCCCCAGCAGGGCGGTGAGGTCGCGCTGGGCGCGCCGCTCGGCCACCTGCTCCAGCAGCTCGCCGCCGGCATACATCAGGGCCACGACATTGCCGGCCAGGGTCTCGCCGAACAGGAGGGCTGTCCCCATGGCCAGCGCAGCCACCACGTCCAGGCCGACATCGCCCCGGCGCAGCGTGACCACGATCTGCCAGAGCAGGGCCAGCAGCACCGGCAGGGTGCCGGCGGTCCAGGCGAGCGGCGCCAGCCCGGTCCAGCCGGCGAGCCAGGCCACGCCGCCACCTGCCAGCCCAGCCAGCGCCACCAGCACCAGCCCGGCATCGGCCAGGCCCACCGGGAACCGCATCCCCTGCCTTCCCCATCCCTCACAGAGCCGAAGGGATTAGGCTACTTTCTAGAACAATTCCATTCGTGAGCTGCCGGCGTTCAGCTTTTCAGCGGGTCATGGCCCCAGTTCATCAGGGAGTAGCGCCAGCGCGAATGGGCGGCATCCTCCTTCGGCCCGCCCTGGGCCAGGTGGCGATGGACGTAGCCCGTCACCTTGCGCATGTGCGCGTAGTCGTCGTCGGTCAGCTCGCTCTTCTTCTTGCGCCTGATCTCGACGATCCGGCGCCCCGACTGGTGGCCGACCGCCTCGGTCTCGCCTTCGTGCGTCCAGCCCACCTGCCGGCTTTCCTCGGTGGCGAGGAACTTCTCGAGCTCGGCCGGCGTCATGTTCACCGCCTCGTCGAACGCCTGCCAGATCGCTGCATGGTCGTCGCTGTCCCGGCTCAAGGCCCTTCCTCCGCCTGCCCGCTGCGGAACGGGTGCCATCATGGTGCGTTCCCGAGGGTGGCGACGAGACGGCGAGGGAGCAGGCGGATGGCGGCGGAAAAGGATCTGCACGGGGGCGACCGGGTGAGCTGGGAGTCGTCGGGCGGGCACAGCACCGGCAAGGTCGTCCGCAAGCAGACCAGCCCGACCAGGATCAAGGGCCATCAGGTCGCCGCGTCGAAGGACCATCCCGAGTTCATCGTCGAGAGCAACAAGTCGGGCAAGCGGGCGGCGCACCGGCCGGAAGCACTGAAGAAGCTGGATGGCTGAGCGGGGGCTGACACCGACTGGCGGATCGAGATCTGCCGTCGACAGCAACGCTGATCTGTCATCGCATCGCCGACTGCCTCATTCGCCATGGCCGGGCCTGACCCGGCCATCCAGAAATCCGCGCAAGACTGGATGGCCGGCTCAAGGCCGGCCATGACGAGCTGGGACGAACAGCGCCTCATCTGCCCTGTTCCAACTTCGGTCTCCGTCCATCTTCACAGGCACCAGCCGCGGCAAGTCCAGCAAGGGGAGCATCATGCGTTCGTCGGATAAGAATCCAGGGCCGGCAACCAGGTTCACCCGGCCGGAGCCGCACCGCCAGGGCGGCGGCCGGCTGGCGGCCGGGCTGGTGGGCTGCCTCGCGCTGCTGGGCAGCGAAGCGGCCGGCGCCCAGGAGGAGGACGGGCTGACGCTCGATGGCGAGGGGATCACGCTGCGCTTCCTGGAAGGCCGCGCCGAGCTGAACCTGGGCGGCCGGCTCTATCTGGACCTGGGTGACGGCAGCGTGAGCGACGACGACGCCTACGACATCTTCGACAAGAACGTGGATATCACCCAGGCGCGGCTCGAACTGTCCGGCAGCTATGACGGGTGGCTGAACGGCGCCTACCAGTATGACCTGGCCGACAACGAGGCGCCGCTGAAGGACGTGGCGCTGGCCGTGGCCTGGCAGCCGGTCGTGGTGACGGTCGGCAACGTCAAGGAGCCGTTCAGCCTGGAGGAGGTGACCAGCGACAACGACATAGAATTCATGAGCCGATCCGTGGCCAATGCCTTCGCGCCCGGGCGGAATGTCGGCCTGGCGATCGCGGCGGCGCAGGACGACTGGACCGCGGCCGCCGGCATCTATGGCGGCAACATCAACGAGAGCTTCGAGGATGGCGGCACCGGCATCACGGCGCGCGTCACCTATGCGCCGGTCCGGACCGAGCGGGACATCGTCCATCTGGGCGGCTCGGTCGGCTACCGCGACCTGGATTCCGGCGAGGCGTCGTTCTCGACCACCCCGGAATCCGACCTGTTCAACGCCTCCCTGGTCGACACCGGCACGCTGGACGATGCGCAGTCGCTGACCCGCTTCGGCCTGGAGGCCGCCTGGCAGCGCGGCCCGGTCCGGGTGCAGGGGGAGTATGTCTTCACCCAGGTCGAGCGCGACGGCGGCCAGGGCGACCCGGACTTCCAGGGCGGCTATGTGATGCTCGCCTGGGTCATCAACGGGCCCGGCCGTCCCTACGGCACGGAGCTGCCCAGCTATGGCGGGGAACTCGGCCGGTTCGAGGGCGTGGAGCTGGACGAGGCGCAGCGCGTCACAAGAGGCGGCTACGGGGTGTTCGAGCTGGCCGGGCGCCTGAGCGGGATCGACCTGGACGACAAGGACGTGGCCGGCGGTCGCCAGGGCGACCTGACGCTCGGCCTGAACTGGTATCCGGACGAGAACGTCCGGGTGATGGCCAACTATGTGCGCGCCGAGGTCGATGACGCGCCCGAGACGGGCGGCGACGAGCATGCCGACATCTTCCAGATGCGCCTGCAGGTCGCCTTCTGAGCCGGTGTCAGGAGCGGTCCAGGAAGCGGCGGAACACCGCCAGCGTCTCCTCGCTCACATGATGCTCGATGCCCTCGGCGTCCATCTCGGCCACGTCGGGGCTCACGCCCAGCGCCACCAGGAAGTCGCGCACCAGCAGGTGGCGAGCGCGGGCGTGGGCGGCCATCTCGTGGCCGGCCTCGGTCAGGAAGATGGCGCGATACGGCGCGCTGGTAACCAGCCCGTCGCGGATCAGGCGCTGGATGGTCCGGGCCACGGTCGGGGGTGCGACGCCGAACCGCTCGGCCAGGTCGGTGGCGCGCGCCTCGCCCTGGGTGGCGATCAGCTCCGCGATCATCTCGACATAGTCCTCGGCCATCTCCGACTGATGCGCCCGGCGCACCCGCGCGAACTGCTCGGCATGCCGTCCGATCCGCTCACGCTCGCCCTGCCCGCTACCCATCACTTGCTCGTCCAAGGCTGCCTGCAACTCCACTGCCCGTCGTCATCGTTCCCCGGAGAAAGCATGCGGCCCGCCGGGTGTCGACCGATGAGAGAAATCTGGCTCGGGCTCATAAAGTTGCTACTGGACAAGTTTTTCACATATGACCATCTTTCTTGGCGTCGGCCAAGAATGGAGCGGATGGATGGTGTGGTATCGGGACTGGCGATGGCTGCCCCTGGCGGTGCTGGGGCTGGCCCTGGTGCTGGCGACCTCCCCGGCGGCGGCGGACGAGCACCGTCGCCTCAAGGTGGTCACCACCTTCACCGTGATCGCCGACCTGGTGCGCAACGTCGCCGGCGATGCGGCGGTGGTGGAATCGATCACCAAGCCCGGCGCCGAGATCCACAACTACCAGCCGACCCCGCGCGACATCGTCCGGGCGCGCGACGCCGACCTGGTGGTCTGGAACGGGCTCAACCTCGAATTGTGGTTCGAGCGTTTCTTCGAGCGCCTGATGTATGTGCCGGCGGTCGTGGCGTCGGAGGGGGTCGAGCCCATGTCGATCGGCGAAGGGCCCTATGAGGGCAAGCCGAACCCGCATGCCTGGATGTCGCCCGCCAACGCACTGATCTATGTGGAGAACATCAAGAACGCGCTCTCCAAGCATGACCCGGGCAATGCCGAGGTCTATGCGCGCAACGCGGCGGCCTATGCGGAGCGCATCAGGGCCGTGGATGCCGCGACCCGGTCGGCCCTGGCGCGCGTGCCGGAAGGGCGGCGCTGGCTGGTCACCAGCGAGGGGGCGTTCAGCTACCTGGCCCGCGACTACGGGCTGAGGGAGCTCTATCTCTGGCCGATCAACGCGGATGCCCAGGGCACGCCGCAGCAGGTCCGCAAGGTCGTGGACCAGGTGCGCGAGCACAAGATCCCGGTCGTGTTCAGCGAGAGCACGGTGTCGGACAAGCCGGCGCGCCAGGTCGCGCAGGAAACCGGTGCCGCCTATGGCGGCGTCCTCTACGTCGACTCCTTAAGCGAGGCGGACGGGCCGGTGCCGACCTATCTGGACCTGCTGCGCGTCACCACCCAGACCATCGTCACGGGGTTCATCTCCTGATGACCGCCCCTGGCATCGAGGCGCCCGCCATCGCCGTCGAGGACGTCACCGTCACCTACCGCAACGGCTTCACCGCACTGCACGATGCCAGCTTCCAGGTGCCGGCAGGCTCGATCTGCGCGCTGATCGGCGTCAACGGCAGCGGCAAGTCGACCCTGTTCAAGGCGATCATGGGCTTCGTGCCGCTGGCCCGCGGCAGCGTCCGCCTGTTCGGCGCGCCGGCCGGCCGGGCGCTCAAGGCCAACACGGTGGCCTACGTCCCCCAGGCCGAGGAGGTCGACTGGAACTTCCCGGTCCTGGTCGAGGACGTCGTCACCATGGGCCGCTACGGCCATATGGGCTTCCTGCGGATCGCGTCGAAGGAGGACCGGCGCAAGGTGGATGAGGCGCTGGAGCGGGTCGGCAT
>NZ_DATMFZ010000059.1:0-3830 GCF_035556675.1 Geminicoccus sp.
GAAGCGCTACGCCGCGGTCTGCCAGACCGGGCTGAAGTCGGTGCTGGACGACCCGGAATGGCAGGGGCTGAACAGCTACAACAAGCACTTCGCCAAGGCGCTGGAATACACCAACGACTACTGGCACCTGCCGGAGTACAATGTCCTGCTCGACATCCTCCAGGAGGAGGTTTCCAACGCGATCTCCGGCAGCAAGACGGTGCAGGAGGCGCTGGACGACGCGGCCGAGCGCCACGAGGAGGTGTTCGAGGATGCCGGCTACGAGATCGTCCGCTCGGACGAGACGCCGGAAGTCCCGGACACGGTGATCGCACCGGTCGGCAAGGACCAGGTCGTGGAACTGCCGACCGACTGACCCCTGGGGGCGGCGCCCGATGGGTGTCGCCCCTCTCGATCCACGGACGAAGCGAGAGGCCATGCCGCTCCACCGCCAGCCGATCCTGATCCCGGCGATCGTCATCGGCATCTACATGATCTATGCGTGCGGGCCCTTGCTCTGGCTGGTGCTGTCCTCGCTGAAGGACCGCCAGGAGCTGTTCTCCTGGCCGCCCAGCCTGATCTTCACGCCCGACCTGTCGGGCTACCGGATGGTGTTCGGCATCGGCGAGGCGGCGGAGACCGCGACCGCGCTGGGGCTGACCGATGCCCTGATCAACTCGGTGGTCATCTCGGTCTCAGGCACGGTGCTGGCGGTGGCGTTCGGCACGCTGGCCGGCTACGCCTGCTCGCGCTTCGCCTTCCCGGGCCGTGACGACTTCATGTTCTTCGCGCTCTCGACCCGGATGATCCCGCCGGTGGCGGTGCTGGTCTTCTACCATGTGATGTTCTCGCGGCTGGGCCTCTCAGATACCCGCACCGGGCTGATCCTGGTGGTGACCTTCATCAATCTCGGCCTCGCCACCTGGATCATGAAGGGCTTCTTCGACGGCGTGCCGGAGGAGATCGAGAACATCGCCCTGGTGAACGGCTACACGCGGCTCTACGCCTTCTGGAACCTGGTCCTGCCGATGGTGCGCGGCGGCATCGCGGCCACGGCGGGCTTCTGCTTCATCTTCGCCTGGAACGAGTTCGCCTTCTCCACCATCCTCGCCACCACCCAGGCCAAGACCCTGCCGGTCAAGATCTCCTCGGCCACCGGGGCCACCGGCATCGAATGGGCGCAGATCTGTGCGGCCGGCGTGGTGCTGGTGATCCCGGTCGCGATCTTCTTCTGGCTGATCCGCAAGTACCTGCTGATGGGCATGACCTTCGGCGTGCTGGGAAGGAGCCGGACATGAGGCAGGCCATCCCCGCCGGCCGCACCGCGGCCCATGCCGTGCCGAAGGCCATCTCGGACCGCACCATCTGCGGCCTGTTCATGGCCCCGGCCCTGGCCATCCTGATCCTGATGGTGGCCTACCCGTTCATCTCGCTGCTCTACTACTCGACCCTGAACTTCTCGATCCTCAACCCGGCCAAGGGCTCGGAGTTCATCGGGCTGCAGAACTACACGCGGCTGCTGTCGCGCGAATCGGTCTGGGAGCGGTTCGTCTTCACCGGCCAGTTCGTGCTGGCGACGGTCGTGGTGCAGTTCTGCGTGGGCGTGGCGGTGGCCTATGCGTTCCAGCGCAACTTCAGGGGTCGCGACCTGCTGTTCACGATCGCCATGCTGCCGATGATGCTCTGCCCGATCGTGGTCGGTTTCTTGTGGCGCTACATGTTCAATTCCGAGTGGGGCGTGGTGAACTACCTCGTGACCCTGCTGGGCTTCGGCAAGATCGACTGGCTGGGTGTGCCGGGTAATGCGCTCTGGGCGGTCGTGATCGCGGATGCCTGGATGTGGACGCCGTTCGTGATCCTGCTGGCGACCGCCGCGTTCCGCGGTATTCCCACCGACATCAACGAGGCGGCCGAGATCGACGGGGCGTCGCCCTTCTTCCGCTTCACCCGGGTCACCCTGCCCATGTCGATGCCGATCCTGCTGATCGCCTTCCTCCTGCGCCTGATCGACGCCTTCAAGCAGTCCGACCTGTTCTTCGCCATGACCGGGGGCGGGCCGGGCTCGGACACCGAGACGGTGGCGTTCCGGCTGGGCAAGATCGCGTTCAGCCATTTCTATACCGGCCAGGCCTCGGCCTTCGCCGTGATCATGCTGGTGATCATCATCGGCCTGTCGCTGATCTTCGTGCGGCTTCTCACCCAGCAGGGCAGGCAGGACTGATGGCGCGCGTGGCTCTCGACCATCTGTCGGTCCGCTTCGGCGAGGTCGCCGCGGTGGACGACATCTCGATCGCCTTCGAGCAGGGCGAGTTCATCGTCCTGCTGGGACCCTCGGGCTGCGGCAAGACCACGACCCTGCGCTGCATCGCAGGTCTGGAGCAACCGACCTCGGGGCAGATCTTCTTCGACCAGGACGAAGTCTCGCACCTGCCGCCCAGAGTGCGGCAGGTGGCGATGGTCTTCCAGTTCGTCTCGCTCTACCCGCATTTGCGCGTGCGCGACAACATCGCCTTCCCGCTCCGGGCGCGCGGGGAGGGGCGGGCCGAGATCGAGCGCAAGATCGCCTGGATGAGCAAGATCTTCGATCTCGGCGACATCCTCCATCGCCGGCCGGGCACGCTCCCGCCGGGGGCGCGGCAGAAGGCGGCGCTGGCCCGGGCGGTGGTGCGCGAGCCGCGCGTCCTGCTCCTGGACGAGCCGCTCTCCGCGATCGACGAGCAGTTCCGGGAGGAGATGCGCTGGGAGCTCCGGCACCTGCAGAAGGAGTTGGGCATGACCACGGTCCATGTCACCCACGACCAGCGGGAAGCCATGTCGCTGGCCGACCGGGTCGTGCTGATGCGGGCCGGCAGGATCGTGCAGGCGGGCACGCCCAGGGAGCTGTTCGACGATCCGGTCGACGAGTTCGCCGCCCACTTCATCGGCTCGCCCAGCGTGAACCTGATCGACGCGGCGTTCACCGAGGACGGGGTGGCGCTGGGCGAGGCGGGCGTGCCGATCCGGCTGCCGGAGCGGCACCTGGAAGCGCTGCGCAGGAGCGGGCTCCGGCGCGGGCGGATCGGCATCCGGCCGCATTCGCTCACTCCCGCCAGCCGGGAAGACCATGCGGCGGTGCCGGTCGAGCGGCCGATCGCCTACGCGGTCGGGCGCGAGCGCTTTCTCGACTTCGAGCTGTCCGGGCAGACCTGGCGCGGCGTGCTGCCGGCCGATGCCGGGGACAGCCTGCCGGAGCGGATGCATCTCGACCCCGCCCGGATCTTCTACTTCACGCCGGAAGGCGTGCGACTGCCGGTGGCCTGACGATGACCGTGCTCCGCCTGAGCGGCCTGTCCAAGTCCTTCGGCGCCAAGCAGGCGCTCCTGGATGTCGACCTGTCCCTGGAGGAAGGCGAGGTCCTGGCGCTGCTGGGCCCGACCGGGGCCGGCAAGACCACCACGCTGCGCTGCATCGCCGGGCTGGAGAAGCCGGATAAGGGCAGCGTCCACCTGGACAACCGGGACGTCACCGCCACCTCGCCGCGCGAGCGCGACGTGGCGGTGGTGTTCGAGGGCTTCAACCTGCTGCCGACCCTGTCGGTGTTCGACAACATCGCCTTCCCCCTGCGCTCGCCGGTCTACCGGCGGCCGGAGGACGAGGTGAAGCGCGAGGTGGCCCAGGCGGCGGCGACGCTCCGGATCGGCCATCTGCTGGACCGGCGGATCGAGCAGCTTTCGGGCGGCGAGAAGCAGCGGGTGGCGATCGCCCGGGCGCTCGTGCGAAGGCCGCGCGTCTATCTGCTGGACGAGCCGCTCTCGGCGCTGGACCTGAAGCTGCGCGAAAGCCTGCAGGGCGAGATCAAGGCCATGTACCAG
>NZ_DATMFZ010000060.1:0-5190 GCF_035556675.1 Geminicoccus sp.
CGGCACCATCCTGACCGTCATGCTGTCGGGCGAGTATCCGTGCGAAATCGACCCGCAAGGGGGCACGCAGGTACCGCCGACCACGGCACCCTGACGCGTCGGCGTCTCGCTGTATGATCCCGGCATGTGGGTGACGGGTCGAGCCTGAACCGGTCAGGCTCCTTTCCCAGGCTTGGCAGATGAACTCGTAGGGCGTGAGGCCGCGCAGGACCTTCAGGTGCCGGGCGTGGTCGTAGGCATCAACGCACAGCTGCGGGTGCGTTCTGGGCTGGTCGTGGCTGCCGTAGTGGTAGCGCTAGACCGTCGCGTCCTCAAGCGTGCGGTTCCTGCGCTCGACCTGGACGTTGGTCCGTCGATGGCCGGCTGGCCATCGCTCCATCTCCTGCGAGGACTGCAGGCAGAAGCCTGCGGCGGGACTGGTTCACCCGCGATGCGCAATGGCCGACCCCCCGGAGAGAGCAGCGGCACAGATCCGATCGAAGATGTGGACGAAGGCGTACTGGTCGCCGGTCCGGTTGGTGAACCGGATGCCGTGGTTGGTCGGCTCCGAGTGGACCTCGCAAGGCACGGCCAGGGTCAGCGCGCGCAGGAACCGGGCGGCCTCCATCTTGCCGGCGCTCTCCACGAGCTGGACGAAGGCGAACTCGCTGGTGTGGTCGCGCGCTTGGCCGCCGTTCTCGCGGCTATCTTCACTAGCCTGGATCGCACGACGGACCGCTTTTGTCGTGGTGGCGCTGCCATGAAGAACCTGGCCATAGCGCATCCCTCGCCGCATGGGGATCAACCGTACCACTATACAGTAGGACCGTGCACCTAGCGGCAGGTCACGTCGCCCAGGCTGATCACGTCGGTCTCGGCCCCCTCGTCCGGAGCAGCCAGGGTGATGGTGCACGCCGTGGTGCGGCCGTCCAGGGTGACATCATGGTCGCCGAACTCCTCCACCTCGGCGACGAAGTAGCCGAGATTGTCGGTGGTCGAGAGTCCGTTGATATCCAAGATCCGGGCGTTGGCGACCGGACGGCCGTCCTGATGGAGCAGGCGGCCATAGAAGGAGACGAGTCGGCGGACCTGCCAGCGTGCGGTGGCGACGTTGCCCGGATAAAGGGGTAGGTCGGCGCCCTCCTGCTTGAGATCCAGCAGGTTGGCATCGGCAGAGCTGGCGCTGGGCGTGTAGCTGCGAAACGAGGGAACCGGCAAGACGACCGAACTGCCGGTCCGGACGGTGGCCCCGTCGCCCTGACCTGCAGACACGGTCAGGCGCCCCGCCTCCGCAGGACCGTCGAACTCGGCCAGGATGGCGGCATCACCCGAGCCTCTACCACCGAGGGCTGCACCGTCGAGGTTGGCAGCGACGATCGTGCGGGCGAAGCCCTGGTAGACGATGCTGCGGCGGCCGCCCCATTCCTCCAGGCTGACCGCACCGCTTGCAGAGCCGTAGGGCGCGTTCGCCGTGGCATCCACGCCCAGCCGGTTGTTGCCGTCCACGTCGCGCGCCGCCTCGACGCCGACCGTCGCATCGAGGCTCGGCAAGTTCTCGAGGTCGTAACTGGCCCGCAGCCCGCCGAACATTCCCAGGCCGACCCCTCCGTCGTCGCCGTCCGAGTAGTCGCGGTCCACTTCGCGATAGCGCGTACCGGCGGTGGCGGTCAGTCGGTAGGGACGCCCCGGCGGAGCAAAGGTAAAACGGATCCGGCCGAACACCAGACTTTCGTCGTCACCGCGGGTCGCGCTGAACTCCAGATCGGTCCGGAGCGAGGGCGTCCTGCCGATCGGCATCGAGAACAACGGGCCGATGCCCCAGTCTTCGTCGTCCCTGTTTCGGTAGTAGCCACGGAACTGGAGGTTGGCGCCGTTCGTCCAGCCATAGCCGGCGCTGAGAGTCACACTCTGCCGGGATTGTTCCAGATTGCCGAACTCCCAACGCCGATCCTCCTCGGTCTCGTCGTCCCAGTCGTCCTGGCGATCGGTTCCCTCGCTGCCCAGCACAATGTCCCCACTCAAGGAGATGGCGAAGCGTCCGAGACGCAGGGAAGTGGCGGCAGCTATGCCGACCCCGCCGGCGGAGGAGCCGGCCAGGTAGAGGGCGGAACTCGTCTGCGGCGTCAGGTGGCGCACGTCGATCTCGCCGAGCAAGGTACGGTCGGTGGCGCCGACGGCGGTGGAAAGGGCGAAGGCGGTCGACAAGCGTCGGGCCACGCCCAGCTTGGCGAGCGGCGTGGTCGCGACGGATGGCAGGAAACCGCCGTCATCATCTTCGGTCACCATGCCGAGCTGTGCGAAGTACTGCCATTCGCCGGGGGGAGGGAGGGAGGGATCCTTGACGAAGGTGATCGTCTGCTCCTGCACGGCGCCGCTCGCCCCGCGGATGCGCAGCGTGACGTCGTAGACGCCGCGTGGCAGCATGCCGGTGTCGATCCGCTGGTTGCCGGCCTCATAGGACCGGGCACCGACCAGTCGCCCGTCCCGCAGGATCTCGACCTGGCTACGCTCGGTCAGGAACAGCAGGATGGGGGTGCCGGACTGGGTGTCGCGATCGAGGCGCGTGTCGAGATAGGTCTCGATCCGGGCGCCGAGCAGTCCCGGAACCCGGCTGAAGCGGGTCGGATAATCCTCGATGTAACCCAGCTGGATCAGGTGATCCTGGCCGAAGTACTCGCCGGCCAGCGCATCCACGACCGGTCGATTGCTCTGGGTCTGAGCGTAGGCGCTCAGGTGTAGGGCCGAGCGCCCGTGGCTGAGGCGCCCGTCCATGCCTGCGATCAGGCTGTTGTCGTCGTTCGACCTGCCGACGCCACCCACCACCAGATTGGCGAGCGCTGACGGTCCGGTCACCGGATCCGTCAGGTAGCGGCCTACCATTTCCTGCACCGCGAGATAAGGACGGGCGATGACCAGATCCAGGCGGAAGAAGTCCGGATTGAAGATCACCCCCGCGATCGGGACATCCAGCGTGCCGCAGCCTGGGAAGGCATCGGGCAGGCAGGACAGGCCGGTGTTCGTGGCAAGCCGGCCGCGCAGCGCATCGACGACCATGGCCCGTCGGTCCGGCAGCACCGCGTCCACGCCGGCGACAGCCTGGCCCGGGTCGACGAGCTCGACCCAGCCCGGGGCGAACGTGGCCACGACGCTGCCGATCGACCGGCCGCCGAAATAGACATCGACTGGAACCGTCTGTGGCTCCTCCAGCGCCTCGAAGCCTTCCGGAACAGCGGAACGCAGCGACTGCGCGCTCGAATCAGCACCGCCCCCGCAAATCAGCACGAGCGCACAGCAGCCGCCGAGACAAACGTTCCTGAGCATGGCCGGCCGGCTTGCAGCGCTTAAGGTACGAGTGCGGCGCGAGGCGACCGACCGCTAGGGTACCGAGATGTCGATGACGAGGCTGCCCTGGTACGTACCCGCGACGACGGAGAGCAGGTCATAGCGATCCACGTGAACTTCGTACGAGGTGAGGTAGGCATCCGGACCGCAGGCCGGGCCCGAAGCGGTGACGAGGGCGGTCTCGCCCGACCGAGCAAACGATTGGCCCCGGCCGGCCTCGCTGTCCCACACGACCGAGAACGGCAACTCGGCGGTACCTGCTACAGCGCGGAGCTTGAACTCGTCACCGAAGCCGCTGGCGATGCGGACCCGATAGCGGGCCTGACCGTCGGTCGTCCGGATGCAGGCCTGGCCGCGCATGAGGACCGGCGCCAGCTGGCTGGAAGCCGATGCGGCAAGGTCGCCCAAGCCGCTGATCTGCACGGTCAGGGACTGTGCGCCGGCTTGCGGGGAAACCAGCGTCAAGACGAAACCGAGCGTCCAAGCCAAGGGCAAGGTCGCAGCTCGCAACGACGGCACGGCCGAGCTCCAATCAAGGCGACGGGGGGGCGGCGCACCGCCTGCCTCCCCGTGCTGCATGGTGACGATCAGGGAGTCAGGGGGCTAACCAGGAAGGTCAGCGTGCCTCCGTATTGACCGGCCGTTGCGGCCTGCAAGGCGGTCGGGGTAAAGTCGACCTGGAAGGAAGCGTTCGCATTGCCGCAGCCCGGATCCAGCGATTCCTTGCCGCCTGCGAACGCAACCGGTTCGTCGTCCGGATCAAGCTTGGTACCATTGCCACCGGGTGAGCTATTGAACTTCACCTCATATGCCAATGTCTCGTCGCCATTCACCAGCGTGAAGGCGCCTGCCTCTCCGCTGCCGGTGGCCACGACTCCGTAGCTCCTGCTTTCTCCGGCATTGGAGAAGACGCATACGTCGTCTGTCGCGAAGACACCGGTCGGCGACGCCAAGTCCGCAGCATCCAGATCGTCAAGGGTGATGTCCCCGATTCCGGTGATCTGCACCTGCTCTGGGATCGTGACCGAGAGAGCCGACGTGCCCGAGCTGTCATCGCCCAATTCACCCTGGGTGGCGGCCATCGCCGGGGCGGCAAGAGCAATGGCTGCAGCAGTAAGTGCGCTGAAAGAGAAACGCGACATTGTGACGCTCGCTTGAGTTGGTGATGGCAAGAAATTCCGCGCAAAAGGCCGCGGAAGATAAGAAAATACTCGATGAGGTGGTTTAGAATTCCTTGGAAATTCGCCCCGAGGGCGCCCCGACAGTATATTCTGCTCGGTTGTCATTCGGCAGTTCGACCGACCAGCTCTGACCCGGGTAGATCCGCCGGGAGGGCAGAGGCGTGCACTCGTCCCTGGGCAACGTCGGATCGGCACACTGACGACCGTCGTCGAGCAGGAGGCTGACGTTACCGGCATTGCGGAACTGCAGCTGCCGGCCATCGCGGGTCGCCAGCAGGCTTTCCTCGATCCGCGCAGGCCGCACGAACAGATAGGCCTGATACCCCACCACGACCTTGATCATCGCCGAGGGGGCATTCGAAGCAGCGGGCTCGTCCGACAGGATGTCACCGACCACCGGCTTCAGGGTGATGCGGAACATGCGCTCACGGTCGACTTGCCGGTTCAGCACGACCATGCGGACCGGCCGCCGCTGGCCTGGCTCCAGGATCAGCCGGTTGGGTGTCACCAGCAGCCCCAGCTCGTCCGGTGAACCTGTGCGGGCTTCCCGGCCCTCGTCCGTGGCGACCATCTCCTCGACGTCCACCTGGACATAGAGCTTCTCGGATCCGGTATTGGCGAGGGTGAGGTCCCGTCGCGACTGCGCCGGATCCGCCATGTCGACGAGCAGCGTGTCGACCGTCAGGTT
>NZ_DATMFZ010000061.1:0-5130 GCF_035556675.1 Geminicoccus sp.
GCAGGTCCAGCAGCGTGGTCCAGGGCTCGACCTCCAGGCGCCGCTCGGTGCCGTTGATGGTCAGCACGACCGGGATCCGGCCGGGCTCGCCCCTTCCGTTGCCGGAGCGTGTGTCGGTTTCGGTGGCTTGCATGGCCGCTCCCAAATCGCCTGGGGGTGCGGCAAGACCCCGCTGGGCTGCCGCCATCTCCGCCACCCAACCCTCCTGATCTGGAGCGGTTCCAGACAGGACGGCACTCAGGGTCACGCAGGATCCGGAAACCGCGCGCGCCCCCTTGGATTCGGCTGCTGATCCGTGGTCTGTTGCGCGCAAGGAAAAACGGGGAGGCGCAATATGCGTCGCGGTTTCATTGCAGCCGTCATCGCCACGGCATTGCTGGGTGCCGGCTCGGCCGCCAGCGCCCAGGAGTTCCCGACCAAGCCGGTAACCATCGTGGTGCCGTTCGCCGCGGGCGGGCCGACCGACACGGTGACCAGGCTGGTCGCCCAGTCCATGACCGGCACGCTCGGCCAGCAGGTGATCGTCGAGAATGTCGGCGGAGCCGGCGGCACGCTCGGTGCGGCCCGGGTCGCCAAGGCGGATCCGGACGGCTACACCCTGCTCCTGCACCATATCGGCCAGGCGACCTCGGCCACCCTCTACCGCAAGCTCAGCTATGACCCGGCCAAGGATTTCGCACCGATCGGCATCGTGGCCGACGTGCCGATGACGGTGGTCGCGCGCAAGGACTTCCCCGCCGCCGACATGAAGGCGCTGATCGAGCAGGCCAAGGCGGAAGGGGATGCCATCACCTACGCCAATGCCGGGATCGGCTCCGCCTCGCACTTGTGCGGGATGCTGCTGATGCAGGCGCTGGACGTGCCGCTGACCACCGTCGCCTACAAGGGCACCGCGCCGGCGATGAACGACCTGCTGGGTGGCCAAGTCGACCTGATGTGCGACCAGACCACCAACACGACCAGCCAGATCAAGGGCGGCACCATCAAGGTCTATGCCGTGACCACGACGGAGCGGCTGCCCTCGCTGCCGGACGTGCCGACCACCGCCGAGAGCGGCCTGCCCGACGTGCAGGTGGGGGTCTGGCACGGGCTGTACGCGCCGGCCGGTACCGACCCTGCGGTGGTGGCGCGGCTGGAGGAGGCGCTGCAGGCGGCGGTGACCGATCCGAACGTCACCCAGCGCCTGGCCGAGCTCGGCGCCACGCCGGCCACGGCCGAGACGGCGACCCCGGAAGCGCTCGAGCAGCTGGTGACCTCCGAGATCGCGCGCTGGCGGCCCGTGATCGAGGCGGCCGGCCAGTACGCCGACTGAGGGGCCAGCCGGTGCCAGGCACGCTCGGGCGGGGCAGCCCCCGCGACATCGCGGCGGGTGCCCTGTTCGTCGTGATCGGCTGCGCGTTCGGCTGGTTCGCGCAGGACCATGATCTCGGCACGCCCAACCGGATGGGCCCGGCCTTCTTTCCGACGATCCTGGCGGTGATGATGACCGTGCTGGGCACGGTCATCCTGGTCCAGGGCCTGCGCAGGCCGGGCGAGCCGATCGGCCGCTGGCCCTGGCGCGCGATGCTCCTGGTGCTGGGGCCGGGCATCCTGTTCGGCCTCACCATCCGCCCGCTCGGCATGATCGCCGCCGTGCCGCTGCTGGTGGGCCTCTCGGCGCTCGCCAGCCGGCAGGTGACGGCGGTGGGGCTGATCCTGTCGGCCCTGATACTGACGCTGTTCTCGATCGCCGTGTTCGCCCATGGGCTGGGCCTGCCGATCCCGGTGTTCGGCCGGCTGCTCGGCGGGTAGGGCACCATGGAGATCCTGGGCGACCTCGGCCTCGGCCTGTCAGTGGTGCTTTCCCCGCTCAACCTTGCCTGGTGCCTGACCGGCGTGCTGCTGGGCACGCTGATCGGCGTGCTGCCGGGGCTGGGGCCGGCGGCCACCATCGCGATGCTCCTGCCGGCGACGTTTGGCCTGCCGGCCGTGTCCTCGCTGATCATGCTGGCCGGGATCTATTACGGCGCCCAGTATGGCGGCTCGACCACGGCGATTCTGATCAACCTGCCGGGTGAGACGTCCTCGGTGGTCACGGCCCTGGACGGCTATCAGATGGCGCGCAAGGGCCGGGCCGGTGCTGCCCTGGCGACCGCCGCGATCGGCTCGTTCGTGGCGGGCACGGTAGCGACGGCGGTGGTGGCATTTTTGGCACCGCCGCTCGCGGACGTCGCCCTGAACTTCGGGGCGGCCGAATACTTTGCCCTGATGGTGCTGGGGCTGGTGGCGTCGGTGGCACTGGCACGCGGGCCGGTCCTGAAGGCGGTGGCGATGGTGGTGCTGGGCCTGCTGCTCGGCACGATCGGCACCGACATCAACTCCGGCGAGCAGCGCTTCACCTTCGACATCCCAGAACTGGCAGACGGCATCAACTTCGTGGCGCTGGCGATGGGCATGTTCGGGATCGCCGAGATCCTGACCAATCTCGACCACGAGGCGACCCGCAAGCCGCTCACCCGGGTGATCGGCAGCCTGCTGCCGAACCGCGAGGAATGCCGGCGGATCATCGGCCCGATCCTGCGCGGCACCGGCCTGGGCTCGGTCCTGGGGATCCTGCCGGGCGGTGGTGCGGTGCTGGGGGCCTTTGCCGCCTATGCCGTCGAGAAGAAGATCTCGAAGACGCCGCAGGCCTTCGGCCATGGCGCCATCGAAGGCGTGGCGGCACCGGAATCCGCCAACAATGCCGGGGCGCAGACCAGCTTCATCCCGATGCTGACCCTGGGCATCCCGTCCAACCCGGTGATGGCGCTGATGGTGGGCGCTCTGACCATCCAGGGCATCCAGCCGGGCCCGCAGGTGATGAGCGAGCAGCCCGAGCTGTTCTGGGGCGTGATCGCGTCGATGTGGATCGGCAACCTGATGCTGATCGTCCTGAACCTGCCGCTGATCGGGCTCTGGGTCCGGCTGCTCACCATCCCCTACCGGCTGCTCTACCCGGCGATCCTGGTGTTCTGCTGCGTGGGCGTACTCAGCCTGAACAACCTCGCATCCGACGTCTACCTGATGATCCTGTTCGGTCTGGTGGGCTACGTGCTGGTGCGGCTGGACTGCGAGCCGGCGCCCTTGCTCCTGGGCTTCATCCTGGGGCCGATGATGGAGGAATATCTGCGCCGGGCCATGATCCTGGCGCGCGGCGACATGACGACCTTCGTGACCCGGCCGATCAGCTTGGCCCTCCTGCTGCTGACGCTCGCCATCATCCTGGTCCTGACCCTGCCGCGTGTGCGCGCCAAGCGGGAGGAGGCGTTCGAGGAAGCCGCCTGACGGCGGTTCAACCGTCCCGCCGGCTCCAGGCCATGAGGACCGTCTCAGGCAGCGTCATCGGGTCGAACGGCTTGGCGATCACGTCGATGGCACCGCCCGCCACGAACCTGGCCACCTCCTCCGGGCGGGTGGCCGCGGTCATGAACACGGCCGGCGTGGCCGCAGTGACCGGCAGGCCGCGCAGTGCCCGGAGCACGGCCGGCCCGTCCATCTCCGGCATCATCACGTCTAGGAGCAGGAGCTGAGGCTGGAACTCGGCAGCGCAGGCCAGCGCCTCCGTCCCGCTGGCACAGGCCGCCACCTCGAAGCCGCCCAACGCCTCCAGCGCGAACACCGCGATCGACCGAAGGTCGTCGTCGTCATCGACATAGAGGATCCGGCGCAGTGCGGTGTCGCTCATCGGCAAGAACTCCCCGGCGCAGCCGCAGCCGGGCAGGAGAACCGCCAGTGCCTTTCGCGAGTTCTCGACACCACGACCTCAGTGCCCGGCCAGCAGCTTGCGGACGCTCACCATGAGCTGCTCGATCGCGATCGGTTTGGTGAGATATTCCTGAGCACCAAAGCGGTATCCGGAAATCATGTCGACCTGGTGCGAGCGCATGGTCAGCATGATCACCGGGATCTTCTCCGTCTCCTTGATGGTCCTGAGCTTCTTCAGCGCATCAAGCCCGTCCATGACCGGCATGTTGCCGTCCAGGATGATCAGATCCGGGGAGCTTTCCTGCGCCATCCGGATCGCGTCCGCACCGGTACCACCGACCCGGACGGCATAACCCTGCTGCTCCAGGGCGAAACGGACCAGCTCGCGCAGGTGCGGGTCGTCGTCGACCACCAGGATGCTGTACCGGCTGGTGGGCCGGCTGGCCAAAGGCGACTGCTGCGCTTGCGACTCGCTTCTCGTCCACTGGAACAGCTTGGTCAGAAACGACACTTATCCCCCCACGCCGCCAACAGAAGTGCCCCCCCGGACGAAAGCTTCATCATCTGCCGACACCATCATCAAATGATCGAAATGGTAAATTCCACATCGGCATGAGAGGAATTCAACCGGAACAGGCAATGTCACGGCAACGACGTCGAGCTTGGCGAGTGACCGGCCGCACCAATGGGCCGCATTGGAACTGATGGAAATCTCTCTAGATGTCGATGCGGCCTGATATAGCGTGTCACATCGGCAAGCAAAATCACCTCGTACGAGGATTGGAAGGAATTTGGACAACCGTGATGTTCATAATTCCCGCTTCAACGGTTTCCGGATTTGTAAATGAATCTCGCCGGTGAGCTGCTAGCCTCCTCCGGTCCTAATCGCGGACCAGAGCGTAGCCGCCCACTCAAGCAGAAATTCTGCGAGATGCCGTTCACCGGCGTCGGCGTGCGCGACGTGCTGCGCTACCTCGAGACGCGCACGGTCAACGACCCGTTCACCTACATCGTCACGCCCAATGTCGACCATGTCGTCCGTAACTGGCGCGACCGGGGCGAGCTGGTCGAGATCTACGAGGATGCCGAGCTGTCCTTGTGCGACAGCCGGATCGTCAGCCTGATCGGCCGGCTCAGCGGCGTGTCGTTGCCGGTGGTCACCGGCTCCGACCTCACCGCCATCATGCTCGAATACACGATCGACCCGCAGGAGCGGATCACGATCATCGGCGGCTCGGAGGAACTTATCGCGAAGATCGAGCGGCGCTACGGTCTGCGCGACGTCTGCCACTTCAACCCGCCGATGGGTTTCATCCGCGACCCGGCGGCGGTGCTGGAAGCCGCGCAGTTTGTGGAGCGCCATCCGAGCCGCTTCGTCTTCCTGGCGGTGGGCTCGCCGCAGCAGGA
>NZ_DATMFZ010000062.1:0-42764 GCF_035556675.1 Geminicoccus sp.
GGACGAGCTGGCGCGGCTCCAGCTCGGGATGGCAGATCAGCAGGCTCTCGCCCAGCCGGGCGAACGACAGCTGCGGCACCTGGAGGTTGCTCCAGTTGGCTGCGGCCGGTGTCGAGGGAGTGGCGGCGATCGCATCGCCGATGATCACGTCGACCTTGAACGGGCCGAACGCCAGGACGGCACCGCCATCCGCTCCATCGAAAGGGACGAGGCGCATCCCACCCGGCACATCGGTGGACCGGCGCATGCCCGGCCGGCGGGTGACCCCGCCGGTGACCTGCACCACCACGTTCTCCAGCAGGGCAGCACCCTTGGCCAGCGCGTCGAGGTCGGAGCGCCCGATCAGGCGCGGGTCGAGCTCGCCCGCCGCGAAGCCGGTCTTGATCAGGGTGACCGCACTCATCCTAGGCGGGCCTCGATCAGGGTGAAGTCCTCGAAGCGCCGGGGCGTGCTCTGCTGGCTGTCGACCAGCCGCGCCTGGCGCAGCTCCAGCTCGGCGGCACGGCGCAGGATCTCGGCGCGGCTGGCACTCTCCGTCACCGGCAGGCAGAACTCGGCGGCCAGCCGGGCCACCAGCGCCGCGGCGAAGAAGGCCGGATAGTCGCTCTCGGGCGTGCGGCGCTGGTAGGTCAGCGTGACGGCAGGCTCGTCGGTGAACAGCGCGGTGCCGAGCACCCGGTACTCGGCACCGCGGCCCCGGCGCTCGGAGCCCGCGGAGATGACCCGGAGGCAGTCCGTCGGCAGCGTGTGCCGCCAGGCGAAGTCGGCGGATCCCGCCGCGGCGGGCTCGCTCAGGGTCGCTTGGGCGATCGAGAAGCTCCAGGGATGGGCGCTGACCAGCCCGTCGCGCACCAGGCCGTAGAGGCGGAACGCCACCGTGGCCTCCGCACTGCCGTCGGCGAACGAGCCGATGGGGGCGGCACCCAGCCGTACCAGGGCCTGCGAGCAGAGATCGACGTCGCTGTACGCCATGAGCTTGTCCTCGGGATGGCGGTGGCCCGGGAGGCGGGCGGGCCGGCCTCCCGGGTCGATCGCAGCCGCCTTGGCCGGTCAGTCGGAGTTCAGCACGCCGAGCTGGACCATGTTGGAGATGTCGACGATGCCGGACGCATTCGCGACGACCACCATCATGCCGTGGGTGGGTGAGGTACCCAGGCCGGCATTCAGCATGATGAAGTCGCCGACCCGCAGCATCTTGGCCGCCTGGTTGAAGTAGCCGGCATTGTCCACCGCCGTCGCGGCGTCCGCCGTGCGGTAGTGCCAGAGCGTGAAGCCATTGGCGTAGGACAGGACGCTCAGGTTCTCGGATTGATAGGCCATCGGCTCAGTCCTCCAGGCACGGCATCGTCACGACGCCCGCGGTCTCGATCAGCACGGCACCCTGGGACATCGAGGAAGCGACGAAATGGGCGGCCCGGTCGCCGTGCCAACTGATGTCGGTCTTCACGTCCTGGCCGATGGCATGGCCCATCGCCGACTTGTGGTACCAGAAGCAGCTACGCTTGGTGCCCTCGAGCGGCAGGCCCGAATGCGGGATCCAGGTGGTGCCGAGCCACATCTTCGCCTGGGTGCCCTTCCAGGGCAGCTCGGCATCGCCGATGAACTCGGAATTGGCGAACTCGGCCAGGTTCAAGAGCTCGGACCACTGCTTCCAGCCGACCACGGCGAAGCGCTGGCCATCGTCCGGCACGTCGTTGGCGCCCAGCATCTCGAAGGCCTTGAGGACCTTGGCCTTGGTCAGGCCGTCGGCATCCGTGCCGGCCACCTGGGAGGAGGTCTTGAGCGCGTCGATGATCAGCTCGTCGGTCTTGCGGCCGAGCGCGAAGGCGCCGGCATTGGCGAGCACGCTGCGCTCGTCGATGTTGGTCTTGAGCTCGTCGAGCTGGTCCACCCATTCGCCGGCATAATAGTCGAACAGGCGCGCCTCGACGGTGGCGAACTCCACGTTCATCACCGGCACGACGCTGTTGCGCCCCTTGGTGGTGGCGGTGCCGCGCCCGACCTTCTGGAAGACGGTCGAGCTGCCGACGACGCCGTTCTTGACCCGGATGGTGTGGCGGAGCTTGCTGCCCTGCCGCTGATAGGCCTCGTGCACTTCGCGTTCGAACTGCTTGACGAAGGCCTGGTCGATCGAGGTGGACATTGGTGGTCCTTCCTTGTCGTTGGTCGCCTGTTGGCCGTGCGCGCGGGTTGTCCGGACCGCATAGGACCGGGCCTTGGCGAAAGAGCCGTCGCTGGTTGAAGCCATGGCGGGCAGGCGGGCCCCGCTTGCGGGGTTGTCCGCCCGGCCGCCGCCGTGGTCCCGGGCGCGGGATGCGCTGCTTTCGGTCAGCCGCCGTAGAGGCGGCGGTAGCCGTCGGTCACCCGCGCCACGAAATCCTTATCGCGGTCGCGCCAGTAGCGCGGATCGCGCATCATCTGGGCCAGCCGGTCGGGGTCGGGTGCCCCGGTGGCCGGGTCGCCGCCGGCGATGATCTCCGGCTCCCTGGCGCGCATCATCGCGTGCAGCGCCATCACCCCGTCATAGGAGCGGGACAGCGTCTCGTAGGTCGCCCGGTCCAGGTGGCGCTCGCCGAACGCCTTGAGCTGCTGGGCCACCGCGGCGTACCGCTCCGACCCGCCGAACTGCTCCGCCAGGCGGGCCCTGGCGGCCTCGGCCGCACGCAGCCCCTCGACCTCGGCGAGCGTCGCCTCCACCAGAGGTGCGATCCGCTCGGCGGCCAGGTCGTAGACGAGCTGGGCCTGCCGGTTGGTGAAGCCCGCCTCGTGCAGCCGGGCGTCGAGCTCCCGGTCCTGCTCCAGCCACTCGGCCCTGCGCTCGATCTGGTAGTCCGCGGGATCCTTGGGCCGGCCCAGCACGGTGAGCAGCCGGTCGCGCGCTGCCGGATCATCCGGGTCGTCCGGGGCCGGCAGCATCGAGCCGATCTTGCGCTCCAGCGCCAGGTAGCTCTTCAGGAGGACATCGGCGCGCAGCTGGCCGTCCGGACCGCGGAACTTCTCCGGGATCCCGGGCTCGGCCGCCACCGGCAGGGGCTGGGACTGGAGCTGGGGCTCGGCCGGCAGGTCCAGCGTCGGCTCGCCGGATGCAGATGCCGGGACGTCCTGCGCCGGCTCGTTCTCGATCTGGTCCTGTTCCATGGCGGTAGGCCTCGATCTGGTCGGGGATCTGGTCGGTGGGAAGGGCGGTCAGCGGCCGAGGCCGCGGGCTGCGAGGGACTGGAGGTGGGCCACCAGGCAGCGCTGGCCCTCGAGGTGACGGAGCTCCTGGTCGCTCGCCTGGGGCGGCATGCGGCGCAGGAGATAGGTACGCTCCAGATGGTCGAGCAGCCGCCGGCCCTCGGGCGAGGCGAACACCTTGGCCACGCAGCGGGCCAGCTCGTCACCCGGACCGCCTGACATTGCCGCAGGCTCGCTCATGACAGCACCTCGCGGAGGAACTCGGCCTCGAAGGCATCGAGCAGGCCCTGCTCGCGGATCAGCTCGGCCGGCACACCCAGCGTGTGGCCGAGCCAGCGGGCGGCACCGGGCAGGTCGACGACGCTGGCGGCGTGGTCGCCCATCTGGCGTACGCTCTCCAGCCAGAGCAGGGTGTTCTGCACGTCCTGGCGGGACTGGCGGCGGGCGAGCGGCGACTGGTAGCGCAGTTCCACGGTGCGCCCGTCCAGCCGGACGTCGGGGATCTCGCCGCGCCTTGCCAGGATGGCCAGGCCGCGCGTCACCAGCGGCGTGAGCAGCTCCGCCTGCAGCCGGCCGAACACGGCGGCCAGCAGGCGGGTGGTCTCGGCCGAGCGCTCCAGGACCTCGGTCGCGGTCATCCGCGCGTTCTGGACGGGGCCCAGCCGGTCCACCAGGAGGGTGTGGCGGATCCGGGCGCGCAGATCGTCCAGGATGAGCTGGCTGACGTCGAACCGGCCGGGCATCTCGAGCGGCTTCAGCCCTTCGGAGCCCACCGCCTTGGGGATGATGCTGCCCGGCACCAGCTTGACGTTGGCCGGGTTCAGGACACCGTCGTCCTCCGCCAGCCAGATGCCGGTCACCGCGATCGACGCGTTCTTGAGGATCAGCTCGACCACCTTGTTGGCGGTGCGCACGTCGGGCAGGGCGGTCATCATCGGCGAGCGGCCATAGACCTCGCCCGCGGTCTTCACCCAGCGGAAGGTGATGAACGGTGAATGCTCGAAGCGGCCGTCCGCCAGCAGGGCGAGGGGGCGGCCGGACTGGTCGTCGTCGGTGAGCCAGGCCCGGTAGTCGAAGCCCGTGCCGCCGGGCAACACGGCCTCGATCACGCGGCAGGGCTGTTCGCCATTGCCAACGGCGAGGTCGGGCGGCAGCACCGCGTCCGGCCAGCGGCTGCGCAAGGCGGCCAGCGGCAGGGAACTCGTGCGGAAATGGCCGGCGACGGCACCATCCACATCCTCCTCGATCGCGATCTCGGCCGCCGGGATGGCGGAGAAGCGGAAGGGTGAGGGCCGGCCGGCCGGTGCCTCGGCGAACAGCATGGTCGCGGTGCCCAGCGTCACCAGGTCGAGGAAGGCCTGGTGGATTTCCACGGTGAAGTTGGCATGGTCGAAGCCGCCCTGCAGCCGGGCGGCCACGGTCTCCAGCGCCTCGGTGACCACCGGCCGCTCGGCCACGGCCACCTCCGGACCGGCGCGCAGGCCGAACCAGGGCGAGCCCGGCGGGGTGAGTTCGCCCAGCAGCGAGGCGGCGAGCTGTTCGACCGCATCGGCGGCGGTGGCATCGAACAGGCGGTCGCTGCCGCGCCCGGGTGCCGTCTCCAGGCCCGGCATGCGCTGCGGCATGGTGAAGGCCAGGCAGTCGCGCCAGACCGGCTCGAAGGGCCGACGCCGTTCGCGCGCCCGGCGATAACGCAGGTCGAGTTCGAGGTCGACGGGGGGCATCGCTTGGGCTCCGTGCTGGGGGGCCGATCCGCGTACAGGTCACTAATAAGCTTATATTCCTATATTTTGCCCAACGTCAATAGGTGTGGCTGGTCCAGCCTTCGCGCAACAGCAGGCGATGTAACTGGTAAGGTGTCCAAGCTGATCGTCCTCCCAACCCGAGCGCGCGCTTGACGATTTCCACGCAAGTAATCGGTCGTGCGCACGGTGAGCCGGGCGGCAACTCGCGGGTCCGGCCGCTGAGGACAATGCGACCAGTGTGGATATAATACTCGACGGGATCGAATTCTTCCGGCAGGTCTAGCCAAGCGAGTCGGAGTTCCTGCAGTAGCGGATCCAGGAGGATCCAGCCCCGTTCGGCCCGGATCAGGCAGTAGCAATGGCGAAAGCCCGGCTTCAGCCAGGCGAGCCAGCGGCAGTCGGACCGATCTTCGAACACGACGATCGCGGGGGCTGACCCGGGCTCTGCCATGGGTATCGGCTCTTTAGAATTAGGACCATGAGCCTAGTGACAGGATCGCTCATCGTCAAGATGATGTTCCTAGTTCAGTGGGATCTTATATTTGCCTTCTCGGAGCTGGTTCCTATGATGACGCATGGCGATGTCTGGGTGGGGATCGACCGCCTGGCCGCGAAGAACAACTATTCGGCCTCCGGGCTGGCCAAGCGGGCGGGGCTCGACCCCACCACCTTCAACAAGAGCAAGCGCGCCACCAAGCAGGGCAAGGCCCGTTGGCCCTCCACGGAAAGCATCGCCAAGATCCTTGAGGCGACCAACACCACCATGGCCGAGTTCGTGGCGCTCATGGACGGCAGTGACGGCACGGTGGTGCCGCCCGTGTCGCGGCAGCTGCGCTCCGTGCCGCTGGACCGCGCCCAGGGCGGCCAGGTGTTCGACGCGTCGGGCTTCCCGCAGGGCGATGCCTGGGAAGATGTCGATTTCCCCGGCCTGGAGGATGGCCACGCCTTCGCGCTGGAACTGACCGAGGACGTCTCTCCGGCCTGGCGGCGCGGCGACCTACTGGTGGTGTCGCCTTCCTCCTCGACCCGTCGCGGCGACCGGATCGTGCTGGCCGACCGCAAGGGCACGCTCCATCTGGGCTGCCTGTCCCGGCGCACCGCGCAACGCGTGGTGGTCGACCGGCCGGATGGGCAGGAGGTGAACTTCGCGATCGACGAGGTTGCCTGGATCGCCCGGATCGTCTGGGCCAGCCAGTAGGACCGGCCAGCTTCCGCAGGACGGTCCGCGAGCACTGCTGAGCCCGGCCGTCCGTCGAAATTTCCGGATCTTGCTGAGGTGGGCCGAACCCGCGGGGACCGGCCATATGCGCTGACGAACCCGTGCCCGCTTCAGGCGCCGGTCTTGCGTCGTGCGCGGCCTACGTCCCTCCGTCTCCCTCCGTTCCACATGGCTGGGCCGGCTCGTCTGGTCCGAGCCGATCCCGGCCGCGCTTTGATTGGCACCCGACGGCCCTATCCTCAGGCTGGGCAAGGCACAGCGGCGGCTCGAGAGCCGCCGGCTCTGGGAGGGCAGGAATGGCAGGTCAGGCTCGGCACGGCGACGGCCACACCGCTCATGGCCATCGTCATGTGGGACATCGCACGGCTGCCGGGGCCGGGCGGGACGATGGTCGGGTACAGGACCCGGTCTGCCACATGCTGATCGAGCCGGGCACGGCTGCCGGAACCGTCCAGCATCGCGGCCATCTTTATCATTTCTGCTCTGCCGGATGCCGGACGAGATTCGTGGCGGATCCGGACCGTTACCTGGCAGGCGATGCCGGCCATGCCCAGGCGCCGCCGCAACCGGCCGGCACGGTCTATACCTGCCCGATGCATCCCGAGATCCGGCAGGATACTCCCGGCAGCTGCCCGATCTGCGGCATGGCGCTGGAACCGCTCATGGCGAGCACTGTGAGCGGGCCCAATCCGGAACTGGCCGACATGACCCGCCGGTTCTGGATCGGTCTGATCCTGACCCTGCCGGTGTTCCTCCTGGAGATGGGCGGCCATCTGCTGCCGGCGGTCCATCATCTGGTGCCGCCGGCAATCTCCGTCTGGATCCAGCTCGTGCTCGCGACCCCGGTGGTGCTGTGGGCCGGCTGGCCGTTCTTCCAGCGCGGCTGGGCCTCGGTCAGGACCGGCAACCTCAACATGTTCACCCTGATCGCCCTGGGCACCGGCGTCGCCTGGGGCTACAGCTTCGTCGCGGCTCTGGCACCCGGGATCTTCCCCGACGCCTTCCGCGCACCGGACGGCACGGTCGCCGTGTATTTCGAATCGGCGGCGGTGATCACCGTCCTGGTCCTGCTGGGTCAGGTGCTGGAGCTGCGAGCGCGGGAGCGGACATCCGGCGCGCTGCGGGCGTTGCTCGACCTGACGCCCAGGACCGCGCGCCGGATCGCGCCGGACGGTACCGAGGCCGAGGTGCCGCTCGACGCGGTGGTGCCGGGTGACCGGCTCCGGGTGCGCCCGGGCGAGAAAGTCCCGGTGGATGGCGCGGTCGAGGATGGCCGCTCCGCGATCGACGAATCGATGGTCACCGGCGAATCCATGCCGGTCACCCGTGGCACGGGCGACCGGGTCATCGGCGGCACCCTCAACCAGACCGGCACGCTCGTGCTGCGCGCCGAGAAGGTCGGCCGCGAGACCATGCTGGCGCGCATCGTGCAGATGGTGGCCGATGCCCAGCGCTCGCGCGCGCCGATCCAGCGGCTGGCGGACCAGGTGGCGGGCTGGTTCGTCCCGCTGGTGGTCCTCGTGGCGGTCCTGGCCTTTGTCGTCTGGGCGATCTGGGGGCCGGCGCCGAGCCTGGCCCACGGCCTCGTCGCCGCGGTGTCGGTGCTGATCATCGCCTGCCCCTGCGCGCTGGGGCTGGCCACGCCGATGTCGATCATGGTCGGGGTCGGCAAGGGTGCCGGGCTGGGCGTGCTGATCAGGAACGCCGAGGCGCTGGAGCGGCTGGAGAAGGTCGACACGCTGGTGCTCGACAAGACCGGCACGCTCACCGAGGGCCGGCCCGGCGTGACGGGAATCATCACGGCCGGCGGCATGGCGGAGGCCGAGCTCCTGCGGCTGGCCGCCGGCGTGGAGCGGGCGTCGGAGCATCCGCTGGCCCATGCGATCGTGGCCGCGGCAGAGGCGCGGCGGCTGCCCATCCCGGCCGTGGCCGACTTCGATGCGCCGGCCGGCAAGGGGGCCACCGGCACGGTCGAGGGCCGGCCGGTCGTGATCGGCAACGCGGCCTTCCTGCAGGAGAGCGGGATCGAGCCTGCGGCCCTGGCCGGCCAGGCCGAGGCGCTGCGCCATGACGGCGCCACGGCGATCTACCTGGGCGTCGATGGCCGGGCCGTCGGCATCTTCGCCATCGCCGACCCGGTCAAGCCGTCCACCGCACCGGCCCTCCAGGCGCTGCATGCCGAGGGCATCCGCATCCTGATGCTGACCGGCGACAACCGCACCACCGCCCAGGCAGTGGCACGCCGGCTTGGGATCGACGAGGTCGAGGCGGACGTGTTGCCCGAGGGCAAGAGTGCCGTCGTGACACGGCTGAAGGGCGAGGGGCGGGTGGTCGCCATGGCCGGGGACGGAGTGAACGACGCGCCGGCCCTGGCCGCGGCCGATGTCGGCATCGCCATGGGCTCCGGCACCGACGTGGCGATCGAGAGTGCTGCCGTCACCCTGCTGAAAGGCGAGCTGACCGGCATCGTCAAGGCGCGGCGCCTGTCCAGGGCGATCATGGCGAACATCCGCCAGAACCTGGTCTTCGCCTTCGTCTACAACGTGGCGGGCATCCCGGTCGCGGCCGGGCTGCTCTATCCGTTCACCGGCCTGCTCCTGTCGCCGGTCGTGGCGGCGGCCGCCATGGCACTCTCGTCGGTCAGCGTGATCGCCAATGCCCTGCGCCTGCGGGCAGGGCGCATCTGATCCTTGCCGGTGCGGTCAGTCGGTGGCCGCGGCCGGCGCGCCGGTCAGCGCGCCCAGCTCCAGCGGCCCCTCGATCTGGTCGCCGAAGCAGGCGCCGATGGTCTCGACCAGGTCGGCCAGCTCCCGCAGGTGCTCGCTGATCACCGGGCTCGCCGGGTCCAGGCCGGAAGCCGCCAGCAGGAACTTGCGGTGCAGGCTGCTGCGCAGCTGGGCGCCACCGGCTTCGGCCAGGGCAGCCGTGATGCAGCGCGTGGCCTCGCGCGCCGCGATCGCCTGGAAGTGCGCGATCTTCGCCAGCTCAGCAGCATCGATACCGGCCATGCCAAGGTCCTCTGTCGTGGTAGGTCGGCAGGAGCCTAGCAGGCGGATTTCCGCCGCGTCGCAGAATGCCACCGGTGCCGGCACGGTTTGCCACCACCTGTTTCGCAACTGCAACATGACGGGGAAATGGTCAGACCAAGGGAACCTCGGCGCTGCATGGGCAACGCATGAAGGCCGGCGGGGGCGCGAGCTCGCCCAGCGAGCGGTGGCTCGCCGGGCGGCTGTGGCGTGGTGCTACCCCCTGGGCTACTGCACGGGGACCAGCATCCCCCCGATCAGGTTGCGGTCGAACAGGTCGCCGGTGTTCGGGTCGCACAGCTCGCTGGAATAGCCGCCCCGGCCGACCGGCAGGAGGCGGAGCTTGGCATCCTTGGCCCGGCCACGCTCCAGGGCCGCCACATGGCCGTTCGGCACGATCAGTTCCGGATGGTCGAAGGGGGCGGCATGGCAGGCGACCCGCTGGTCGGTCAGCGCCTTCATGAAGGCCACCAGTGCGTTCACCTCGGCATTGGTGAGCCCCAGCTCGGTGATGTCCGGCGCCAGGTTGCTGCCGCCCATGTTCGGCACGATCGGCGTGGTGCGGCCCTTGGGGCCGGTACCGGTCGTGTCGCCGCCTGCCAGGTCGCGCCGGTTGCCGCCGCGATTGTAGAACTCGACCACGCCCCTGAGGGTCGCCTCGCCGCCATTGTGGAAATAGGGAGCGGTGAGGGCGACGTTGCGCAGGGTGGGTGTCTTGAAGGCGCCGTCCACCGCGACCCGCTCGTTGCGCTTCGCGTCCGGCACCGGGAAGGCATCGACGCGGTTGCCGTCGGTGTATTGCCGGGTGAAGGACAGGGGCGCACCCATGGCGCTGCCGCCGACGCCCACGTCCTCATGGGTCGGCCGCACGCCGATATTGTAGAAGCCGCCGTCATAAAGGGCCATGCCGCCATCGGGCATCGGCATGAACTCGACCAGCTCCTTGCGCTGCCGGGGCGGGACCGCGGCGTTGGTGAGCAGCGGGCCGCTATGGCAGTTGGCGCACTTGGCCTTGCCCTCGAACAGGGCCAGACCTTCCTTCTGCTTGGCATTGAGCGCGTTGACCTTGCCCTCCATGTAGCGGTCGAACGGGGTCTGGTCGGAGATCAGGGTCCGCTCGTAGGCGTCGAGCGCTAGGCCGAAGAACAGGGCGAAGTTCAGCTCGTCCTGGGTGTAGCCGGCGGCGTCGTCGGGCAGCAGGGCTCCTGTGCCGGAGAACTGGTACCTGCCGCTGCCGGCCCAGAGCTTGTCCTGGAACGCCCGCTGCACCAGCATCCGGTAGCTCTGCTTCAGGCCCTTGCCGTTGGCCCGGATCTGGTTGCCGACCGCCGACAGGTTGCCGAACACGCTGTCGGTGGGATCGATCGCCTGGCCGACCAGGGCCGCCTGGGTCAGGAGCTTGCGGCCGAGATTGGCGAAGCTGTGGACACCGCAGATCATCTCCACGTCGCTGCCGGGCGGGCCCAGCGCCTGCGAGGCCAGGCTCATGTTCTTGAGCTCCAGCGCCTGCGGCATCGGCCGGCCCTGCTCGTCCAGCACCAGGATCCGGGCCTTGGGGTCGGCCTGGATCTGGCGGCGGCCGAACACGCCCACGCCGTTGAACACGTTGTTGGCGCGCCCGTCCCAGAAGTTGCGGTAGTTGTAGGCGGCGTTGATCGCGGTCGGCGCGTTGCGCGGCGCCACCTTGCGCACGGCGCGCGCCACCCCGTTGATCATGGTGTGGAAGATGTCGTCCGACCCCTTGGTGCAGAAGTCGCGGGTGCGGGTGCGGAACTTGAGCTGGCGCGGCACGCTCAGCGGCGTGCCCTCGAACGAGCCCTGCGAGCCGACCACGTCGTTGGTCTCGTAGAGGATCGCCGAGTTGCGGTTGCGGATGTTGCCCAGTTGGTGCAGCGGGAAGTCCGTCGCCTCCAGCTGAATGTTCGGCTGGGCCTTCTTGCCCGTGCCGTTGAGCAAGCCGTCGCGGGTCAGGCCGGCGCCCGCCCCAATCCCGCCGAACTTGTCGTCGGCGTAAGGCTGGCCCAGCAGGCCCGGATCGAGCTGGTTGACCGTGCGCGGGTCCGCACCGGCATGGAAGTGGCAGGACGCGCAGGCCTGGCCATCGGCGCCCACCGAGGCGTCCCAGAAGAGCGCCTTGCCCAGCGCCACCAGCCAGTTCTTGTCCTTGACCAGCGCGTTGTACTGGGTGGCCGGCGGCGCCGGCGGCTTGATCCCGCGCAGCGAGGTCAGGGGCGCCTCGATGTCCTCCTCCCCTTCCTCATGCGCCTCCTCGTGTTCGTCCTCTTCTTCCTCGAATTCCTCGTGCTCCTCCTCGATTTCCTGAGCTGGACCGGCTGCAGGCGGAAGGAAGGCAAGCGCCATGGCTGCGAGCAGGGTTGCTGCCCGGATGCGTGAAAATGACTTGGTCACCGTATATATCCTGCTTGCATGTGCAGAGGCGCTGCCGTCCTCCTGGCTGGCAGCGCCCCCGCGGCCCCTGGGACTCAGCGGCCGGTCATGTTGGCCGTAGCGGTGGCCTGATTGAGCGCACCCGGAGAGGTGGTGAGGATCACGGCGCGGACCCGGGTCGGGCAGACGCCGCCTGGGATGGTCAGGTTGCGGAAGTCCGCGCGGAACAGACCCTGGGGCGGATCGGTAGGAACCGGTGCCGCCTGCGGCACTGCCTGGACGATGCCGATGCTGGTGAAGCGGTTCGGATTGTTCGGGGTCGGATCCGGGAGCCGGATCTGCACGGTCGCGTCAGCAGGGTTGACCGCGCCGCCGCGCACTTCGACCTCGTCGCGCCCGCCGCCGCGGATGCGGCAGGAAGCGCGCAGGATGCCAACTTGGGTGGTATCTGTGCGCAGCAGTGGGGCACCGTCCGCCTCGATCGTGTGGTAGAACAAGGTGTCCTGGTTGGAGGAGTAATAGCCTTCAGCGGAGACCAGGCTGCCAGAGGTGATTTCGGCCTCTTTGACCCGAAGGCCGAAGCTATTGATCGCCGGTCCCGCCGGCATCCGTTTGTCGGTGGAGCGGCGGATCTTCATGCCATTGATGGTAGCGCGATCGACGCCGGCGGGGGTCTGGACCGTGCCAGTTGCCTCGCCGACCACGACGTTTTCGAAAAGGTCGCTGAAGACGTCGGTCGCGTAGACCTGACCACCGATGCTGTCGCCCGTAATGATCGCCGTGCCGCCGATGAAGCCGTCCTCGCGCCGGCCCGGAAACCGCTCATAGGCGAAGCTTTCGATGGTCAGCGGGTTGCTTTCATCGAGCGAGGTCTTCGTAGGGGTATGAAACAGAGCATCCTCAAGGATCCGCACCTGGATGCCCATCACCGTCATCGTGCCGATCACCGGGCCAGGGTCGGACGGCAGCGGGTAAGGGGGCGTGGCGGAAACTGCGGTGATGGGCCCCTCAATGACCACATCGCCGGGGGGGACCTGTGCGTCCACCGGGTTGGTGAAGGCGACGAGGGCCAGGGCCGCCGTGCCGAACATCAGATTGCGTAGCATGACGTCGCCTCCTTTAGGGCGTGAGTATCCCTTCGCCCGGCACCCTGGGTGCCGGGCCGTTTCTGACGCTCTCGAGATAAAATCTTCCTGACGGAGCTGGCCGCTCAGTCGACGATGTTCCAGGTCGCCATCATGGCGTGGTCTTCGTGCATCGTGTTGTGGCAGTGCATGACATAGCGGCCACTGTCCTTGGACTTGTAGCTGTACTCAGGATCAGGGAAATCGCGGAAGCGGAGGAAGATCTCCATCTCGTCGACCCGCTCGTTGCCGCCGAACCGATAAATGTCGGTCCGGTAGCGGTCCTCCTCGGCCACCGCCCGCCGGTTGATCGAGGTGATGATGCCCTCCTCGAAATGGATGTGCATGGGATGGTCCCAGCCACCCGAGGTGCTGCGAATCTTCCAGATCTCCGCCGAATTGCGTCGCACCTGGTTGGGCGGGTTCATCAGGAACTCCGGGCTGTGGTCGATGTCCGGATCCCAGAACTTGCCGTTGATGTGCCACATGCCGTTCAGCCGGCCGAGTTCCCATTCCCGGACCTTGACCACCTCGTTCAGGTTGACCGAGGGCAGCGGCCTGAAGGCGTTCGGGACGACGCTCTCGTCCGCCGTCTCGGGCAGGCCGCCGACCCGGAACTCCAGGATCTGGTTGGACGGCGAATCCGGATTGGTGGTCTTGCCCCGGTCGATGCCGCGGCCGTCCGCCATCATCACCAGGTTGTTGCTCAAGTAGAGCTTGTCGCCCTTCTTGAACTTCTTGAAATCGATGATGATGTCCGAGCGCTCCGCCACCCAGAGCTGGATGCTGGTGATGTCCTTGCGCGACCTCGGCAGGAGGTTGCCGCTCTGGCTGATCTGGTGGAAAGGCTGGTCGGCTCCGTCCTTGCGCAGCACGAGGTTGTAGAAGCGCGACGGCCCGCCGTTCAGGACCCGGAACCGGTACTTGCGGCGCTCCACGTCCATGTAGGGTTGGATCTTGCCGTTCACGGTCAGCTTGTCGCCCAGCCAGCCGTCGATCGAGAACTGGTTGAATTCGAGCTCCCCGTCCGGGTCGAACTTCTTGTCGGCCAGGATCAGCGGCACGTCGTACTTGCCGCTCGGCAGCCGCCAGCCGGTGGTCTCGTCGCCGGTATCGTCGTCGTCGAACGCCCGGACCATCGCGACCATGCCCTTGTACACGTTCGCCGCCGTGAACTCCGGCCGGTGGTCGTGGATGAACATGGTGGTCAGCGTTTCGCGCAGGTCGCCGCCCGAGACCGGGTCCACCCACTTGGCCGGGATGCCCTTCTTCTTGTCGAAGCCGGCCCGGGCCATGGCATAGTGGAAGTTGCGGATGTTCGGCTTGCCGCTCGGGTTGTCTTCGGGATGGATCCAGTTCCAGGGCCCGCCGTCGCTCTCCGAGGCGGTGTGGAAATTGTGCAGGTGTGGCGCGATCTCGGGATGGCCGAAGCCCTCGTGATCCTCCACCGAATCCAGGTCGTTCTCGATGTGCAGGCAGAACGGCTGGTTGTAGCGCACGTCGATCAGCGGTCCGCCGAACTCCTTGCCATAGGTCCAGATCTTGCTCTCGCCATATTCCTTGGCGAAGCGGTGGCTGCGCTCCCGGACCTCCAGATGGATCCAGCGCTGCATCCTGAAGCGGTTGGCGCAGTACTGGTGCTCTGCCTCGTTATAGGGGTAGGCGTCGCTGCCATCCTCGTCCGCGGGACCCGGGATCGGCAAAGGCTCCTGCCAGGGCGTGGTCCTGGGGCTGGCCGTGCTGGCCGCCAGCGCCTGGCGCAGCGAGGCACCTTGCGCCCAGTAGGCGCCGCCCGCGATCAGGCCGAGCTTGGCGATCTCGCGCCGGCTGAACCTGGCGGCCTGGAGCTGGTTGCGCAGTTCGACCGCACGTCTGGCGGCACGTATCTTGGAGAACATGATCCCGACCTCATGATAGGCAGGCTAAGGATTTTCCTCGGATATTCATGGCTGGCGCGGCTCAGGCGATCGGCCGGTCGGTCAGAGACGTGACCGCCTTGACGATCCAGGCCGCCCGCGACAGCGCCGGCGTGCCGGCCCAGCGGTCGAGCCGCGCGTTGCCGTAGCGCAGCATGCCGGTGTGGTTGTCGAGCTGGAGGTCGTAGAGTGGATCGCTGCTGGCGAAGCCCAGCGCCCGGCGCAGCCGCTCGATGTCGTCGGGCTCGCCGGTCAGGAACTTCCACCCGGGCTTAACGTCCCAGAGCTCGGCATAGTCCTTGAGGATGTGCGGCCGGTCGAACTGTGGCTGCAGCGTGATCGAGTACATGAAGATGTCCTGGCCCATCCGGTCGCCGAGCATATCCTGCACGGCGCGCAGGTTCTCGGTGACCAGCGGGCAGACCTCGCCGCAGCTCTGGAAGAAGAAGTTGATCAGCACCACCCGGTCGCGGATCAGGTCGTCATAGAACCGGTATTCCTGGCTGTCCTGATCGAGCACGCGCGTGTTCGGGATCTGCGGATGGGGCGGGCGGCTGCCCGGTCCGGCCCCATGGGCCATGCCGGCCCCAGTGCCGGCGACGATGCCGGCTCCACCCAGGAACAACATTCTGCGCTGCATGCTCCAACCCTCGAAAATAGGGCTCGTCGGGTCGTGGCCATCCACTGCCGCGGGGGGGGCGGCGATCATCTGCTCCGCAGCCTGCGCAGCAGGAGAGCACCTCGATCACGTTTGCAGATACTATTATTGTTGCTGAACTATAATCAATGTAACTGTAGATACGGTGGTTATACGGGGACGGTTGCTTGGTTATATCTCCGATGCGGATGGAAGGAGACGGTCATATAACGAAAGGTAGAGCAGTACGAGCGTCATCCGGCTTTATGCTTACCTGGATATCTTAGCGGCCATTGATTAACGATCGGTTTATGTTCTGACGAAAGTTATAGCTGCATGCCTATCGCTCGATGAATTGTCCGGATCGACTTTCCGCATTACGAAGCTGTCATGAACGCATTCCGCGCCCGCCTGGACAAGCTCCAGACCAGCTCCGCCAGCTATGCAGTCGAGCTGCCGATCAGCTTTGCCACCGGCAGCGGCCGGACCCGGATGGTCAGCCGCGAGGAAGTGTGGTTCGTGACCGGCACGCCGCTGCGGCCAGGTGAGTGGATCACCGGCCAGCTGCGCTTTAGGGAGATCGACCGGCTGGACACGGTGGTCCGCTACGGGGCGGAGGTGCTGCTGGTACGGCCCGTTGCGCCCGGCAGCCGCCAGCGCGAGGTGCGTGCGCGGTTTTGCCAGCTTCGGTTCGAGGCGGGGACCGGGCCGGATCGGCCGGAGGATCAGCCGAGCTGACGGCGGATATAGTTGGCGAGCTCGATCCGGCTGGTCACCTGGAGCTTGTCGTAGATCCGGTGCAGGTGGATCTTGACCGTGCCCTCGGTGATGCCGAGCCGGAACGCGATCTCCTTGTTGCGCAGCCCCTCGGCGACCAGGCGCACCAGCTCGATCTCGCGCTGGGTCAGCGCCTTGGTCGCCTGCTGCTTGGCGGATTCCCGCGCCAGCAGGCGATCCAGCGTCCAGCCGGTCAGGTGCTGCTCCAGCCACTGTCCGCCGGCATGGACGGCGCGGATGCAGCGCACCAGCAGCTCCGGCGCCATGTCCTTGAGGATCACGCCGCGTACGCCCAGCCGCACCGCCTCGAACAGGTCGTCGTCGCGCAGGTCGGCAGTCAGCAGCACCACGCGCAGCGCCAGCCGCTCCTCGGCGATGCCGCGCAGCACGTCCATGCCGCTCAGGCCGGGCATGTTGAGGTCCAGCACCAAGAGATCGGGGCGATGCTCACGCACCGCCGCAAGGGCTGCCTCGCCACTCTGGCAACGCGCGACCACCTCCAGGTCCCCCTCGCGCTCGAGCAGCCAGTTCACGCCCTGGAGGACCACCGGATGGTCGTCGGCCACCACGATTCGCGTGGTCATGATCGTGCCGGGCCGGGGCGGAGGTTGGGGGCCGGTTTGCTGTTCCACGTGAGGCTCATTTCTCTGATAGGTCTGGCATCCGCACCGATGGGCCGGGCGATCGTCCCGGCCACTGCCGGGGGACAATGGAGCGGCCAGTATCGACATCATGGCACAATGACTGGCGCGGGCGTCGGCCGGCCGGCGGGCAACGCTACCCGGATACATCCCCCTAGCCCCCACCGGCATGGACGAGCGGCTGCGGCTGTTCGTCCGGAGCCTCGTCGGTGTTGGCCGGCGGCGGGGTGGCGCCGATCAGGCCCGAGCCGTGCAGTTCCTCCCGCGTCGCCGCGACCGCCAGCACCAGGCCGTCGATCATGCCGGCCACGCTCTGGCCGCTCTGGGCCGCCGCCTGCAGGCGCTCGGCCGCATGCAGAATGCGGGGTAGGCCGAACATGCCGGAGATGCCCTTCAGCTTGTGTGCCTCCTGCTGCACCTCCTCCGTATGCGGGAGGGCAGCGCGCAGCCGGTTGCAGCTGCGCTCGGCATCCTCGATCACCTGCTGCATCAGCGCCGCGGCCTCGACGTCCGCCGTCAGGCTGACGGCGAACCGGTCGAACAGCGGCCGGCTCGCCGTGTCCGGCGCGAGCACCGGCGAGGGCTCGGTCGGCGCAGTGACCTGTGCGATCGCGGTAAACAGCTCGTTCCAGACGAACGGCTTGGACAGGCAGCGCTGCATGCCGCCGGCAAAGCAGCGGCGGCGCTCCTCCTCGTGCATCCCGGCCGACAGGCCGATCACCGGGATGTCGCGGGCGGGCGGCGGCAGCCGGCGCAGGAGGCCGGTAGCGGCAATCCCGTCCAGCACCGGCATCTGCACGTCCATCAGGATCACGTCGTACGGCTGGCTCCGGGCGAACTCGACCGCCTGCGCACCGTCCACCGCCTCCATCACGAGATGGCCGTGCCGGGCGAGCACACTGGCCAGGAGCTGGCGGTTCAGCACGGCGTCATCGACGATCAGGATCCGCAGCGGCGTGCCGTGCGTGGGGGCCGGTCCCATGGCGAGCTCGTCGCGCACGGCGTTCCGGTCGCCCAGCTCGAACGGGATCTCGAACCAGAACCGGCTGCCCTGGCCGAGCTTGCTGACCAGCCCGATGCTGCCGCCCATCGCTTCGGTGAGCCGGCGGCAGATCGCGAGCCCCAGGCCGGTGCCGCCATAGAGGCGGGTGGTTTCCTGCCCGGCCTGACGGAAGGGCTGGAACAGGCTGGCCTGGCACTCCTCGGAGATGCCGATGCCGGTGTCGACCACCGCCACCTGCAGCCGCAGCGCGTCACCGGCCGGGCTCGCCGTCACCTCGACCAGGACGCCGCCCTCGGAGGTGAACTTCACCGCGTTGCCGACCAGGTTCAAGAGGATCTGGCGCAGCCGGGTCGGATCGCCCCGCAGTACCGTGCCGCGATCGACCCGTACGTCGAAGTCGAGGCTGATGCCGCGCTGGTCCGCCGCCGGGACCATCAGCCACTCGACATGCTCCAGCACCGCGCCCAGCTGGAAGTTCGTGCGGTCCAGGGCCAGCGCGTCCGCCTCGATCCGGGACAGGTCGAGCACGTCGTTGACGATTTCCAGCAGATGACGGCCGGAGCTCTGGATCGCCTGGGCGTGCTGGCGGCTCTCCTCCGGCAGGTCGCCGGCCGCGATCAGGTCGGCCATGCCGAGCACGGTGGTCAGCGGGGTGCGGATCTCGTGGCTCATGAAGGCCAGGAAGTCGGACTTGGCCTTGTTGGACGCATTGGCCGCATCCCGCGCCTCGGCCAGGCTCGCCGAGTAGCGCGCCAGCCGCACCTCGTCCGCGTAGAGCTTGCGCACGATCTTGTAGCCGTAGAACGTCATGCCGGTGACCATGAGCACCAGGAGGCCGCCGACCAGCAGCTCGATCCGCTCCAATTGCTGGATCGCCTCGATCTGCTCCTCGAACTCATGGGTCTGCAGCCGGCCGACCTGGCGGCTGAGCGCCGCCATGCTGCCGGCGAGCTGGGCATACTGGCGGTCCATGGCCGCCATCTGCGCCGCGGCCTCGCGCGTGTCGCCCCGGCGCAGGTTCTCGAAGATCAGGTTCGACTGGGCGATCATCTGGTCCATCACGACCAGGCTGATGTCGAGCCAGGCGATCAGCGGCCCGGCCTCGGCCGGGCCGACATTGGCCGTGAGCTCCGCCCGCGCCTCTTCCATCCCCATGGAGAAGGCGGCCAGCGCGCTGTCACGCAGCGCGATCTCGGTGTCGATGCTGCCCGAGTCGAACACGTCGTTCCCCGGCGCATTGACCGACCCCGCGAGCCTGGTCAGCTCGGCATAGCGGGACAGCCGATCCACCCAGCGATGATTGTCCTCGACCGATTGGCTGTAATTGTACTTGATCGAACGGCTCAAGTACACTCCGCCACCAATGACAACAATATTAAGAACGACCAAAGCCAGGTAAATGCGAAACCAATTGCTCTTTTCGGGATGAAAAGGCATGTGTTGTTTCCTCGCGAATGGAAACACGCATACTATGGTGTCAGATAATAAGTTCGAGAGTATATGCCTAAAGCAATGTACATGATGTGCCGAGGATTGTACAGCCGGCCATGGGTGGTGGTTAATGGCCGTGTACCCATAATTGAGCAATCCCCACCTGTTCGACGGTGAAACTGCGGTAATGGCCGCACTCGAACCGATCGCCGGGAGCTTATTCTGATGCAGTATTGGTCATCTTGGGGTTGAGCGGTAGGCTATCTATTCGCCTGTTGCCGCGGCCCGTGCCGGTGGATCACGTGATTTTCTGGAGGGCAGCGCCGGCAGCGGGCTGGTATCCGGGGGCCTGTCCTGCATTCAAGGAGAAGCAGCGATGCCGCGCAGGGAAGGAACAGGATCGACCGGCACCGCCGCCAGGGAGGCCGGCACCGATGGCGGCCATGAGGCTGCCCGCACCGCGCTCCTCCTGCCGGCCCTGTCGTCGATCTCGGCCGCTGCCGAGCTGGCGCCGCTGGCGATGCGGCTGGCGCCCCGGCTGCACTGCACCACGATCGACTGGCCGGGCTTCGGCGACCGCCCGCGCGGCCGGCCATCGCTCACGCCCGACGCGCTGCGTGCCTTCCTGGACGAGCTGATCGGCACCGGCGTCGTCCCACCGGCCATCGGCATCGCCGCCGGCCATGCCGCGACCTACCTGGTCCAGGCGGCCCGGCGCCGGCCCGACCGGTTCGAGCGGCTCGTGCTGATCGCCCCCACCTGGCGCGGTCCGCTGCCGACCGTGCTGGGCGAGGCGCGGCGTCCCCTGTTCGCCCGGATCCGTCGGGCGATCGAGCTGCCCGTCCTGGGCCAGGGCCTGTACCGCCTGAACGTCAACCGGCGGATGATCGGCCGGATGATGCGCGCCCATGTCTATGCCGATCCGGCCAGGGTCACCGATGCCCTGGTGGCCGCGAAGCTGCACGTCGCCAGTCAGCCCGACGCCCGCTTCGGCACCGCCGCCTTCGTCACCGGCGGCCTCGATCCGGTCGCTTCCCGCGCAGCCTTTCTCGATCTGTTCGCCGCTCCCCTGCCGCCGGTCCTGATGTTGCGGCCGGCCGCGGCACCCCGGCGTTCGGCGGCCGAGATGGACGCACTGGCCGCGACCGGCCGGGTCGTCACGGCCACCGTGCCGGGCGCGCTGGCACCGCACGAGGAGCATCCGGACGAGGTGGCAGCCGCGATCGGCACCTTTCTCGGGCAGAGCGGCTAGCACATCAGTCGAGCGGGCGGGTCTCGCCCACCGCCATCACCCAGCCCCAGTTCTCGTTCAGCCCGGCGCTGCCGATCGCCTGGCGAAAGCGCACCGGCGGCTCGAAGGGCGGCTCGTCGGTCAGGCGCACCACGCCCCAGTGCATGCCCAGCACGTGGCGGGCGCGGAACAGCCGGCCGATCTCGACCGCTTCCTCCGGCGTGCAGTGCGATGCCTGCATCAGCTCGCGCGGCTCGTAGGCGCCGATCGGCAGCAGCGCCAGGTCGACGCCGCCATAGCCGGCACCCAGCTCCTGGAACACCGGGCCGGACGCCGTGTCGCCGGAGAAGTAGACCCGCTTGCCGGGCGTGGTCAGGAGGAAGCCGCCCCAGAGCGAGCGGTTACGGTCCCAGAGCGTGCGGGCCGAGAAATGGATCGCCGGCAGGCAGGTGACCGACAGGTCCGGGCCGTCCCAGGACTGGTGCCAGTCGAGCTCCGCCACACGGGCGAACCGGCCGGTCTCGACATAGCCCGCGACCTGCAGCGGGCAGAGCAGGGTCGCGTCCGCCGCCAGCGGCAGCCGTTCCAGGGTCGGGCGATCCAGATGGTCGTAATGGTTGTGCGACAGGAGCACGAGGTCGATCGGCGGCAGGTCGGCCGCGGCGAGTGCCACGGGCGAGAAGCGCTTGGGCCCGAACGGCGGGATCGGCGAGGCATACTCGGACAGGAACGGGTCGATGGCGATCCATCTGCCGTTCAGCCGGAGCAGAAACCCGGCATGGCCCAGCCAGGTGACGATGTCGCCGTCTGCGGCTGCCGCCAGCGCCGCCCTGGCCGCACCCGGCTCCAGCACATGGCCGTCCTGCAGCTCGACCGGCTGGCGGCGGGTGAAGCCGCGCCACATGAACGCCCACCATTCGCTGCGCTCGCCACCGCGTACGGGGCTGCCGGGTGGGTTGCGGAAGCCGCCGTCCAGATGGTGCCAGGGCATGTCGGGAAGCTGTCTCGATTCGCTTTGGCCGCCGCCGCAACCGGCCAGGAGGAGCGGTGCGCTCGCCAGGCTGGACAGGACGGTGCGGCGGGTGGGGGAGGTCATGGCGGGAAGATGCGGATGGAATCAGCGGACGTCCAGCCGGTGCCCCTTGCCCCGGCAGCCGGTGTCATGCGACAATAGGAAGTATTTCCGTATCCTTGTTCTGGTTGACCCGTGCCGGAGTTCTTTCCCGAAGGGAGGAAGAGCATGGCTACGATCACTGGCACCGTGCAGAGCGAATGGCTGACCGGCACGGTCTCCAAGGACACGATCTACGGCCGGGGCGGCAACGATACGGCCGTCGGCGGGCTCGGGAACGACGTGGTCTTCGGCGAGACGGGCAACGACACGCTCTGGGGCAAGGAGGGGAATGACCGGCTCTACGGCCAGAACGGCAATGATCGCCTGCACGGCGGCATCGGCTCGGACCGATTGTTCGGCCAGGATGGCGCGGATCGGCTCGACGGCGGTGGGGAAGACGACGAACTGCACGGTGGTAGCGGCAATGACTATTTCGAAGGTGGTGCCGGTACAGACTGGCTGTCCGGTGGTACCGGCGATGACGTTCTCTACGGGACCGTACAGGAGCTGTGGGCTTTCGACGGTGACAATAGCCAGAGCGACATCATTGATGGCGGCAGCGGCAACGACCTGCTGGTCGGCAATTTCGGCAACGACCGCCTCGACGGCGGCACAGGCAACGACACCCTGGTCGGCTGGCCGGGCGACGACCTGCTGATCGGAGGCAGCGGCAATGACTTGGTCGAGGGAGAGGACGGCCACGACCTGATCCGGCTGGACGGTGGCAGCGACACGGTCGTCTTCGACGGCAATTACTTTGGTGGCACCTACTCCTCGGCACGCCGGGCTGACTTCATCAGCCCGGACGATGACCTCGTCGCCGACTTTACCCGCGGCGAGGATAAGCTCCGGGCGATGCGGTTCACCATCGCCTCCGATATCGGCCAGTCGTTCGAAATCAGAACCGTCGCCTTTGCCGAACTCGACAGCGACGAGAACGGTCGCCTCGACGGGCGCGATGCCTATGTGGATATCGAGAAGGTGACGCTCGACGGCGCAACGCGCGACTCGCTGGTGATCCACGCGGGCGACGCCACCGGCTTCAATGCCCCATTCTTCGCCGGCGACACCCTCACCCTGTTCGGCATCACCCGGCTCACCGCGTCCGATTTCACCTCCTGAACAGGAGCCCGACATGGCTACGATCATCGGCACGGCCGACAGGGACACGCTGACCGGCACGCCGTTGCTGGACGGGATCTATGGTCGCGGCGGCGGCGATACGATCAATGGGGAGGCCGGGGACGACCTGCTTCATGGTGAGGCCGGGCACGACCGCATCCGCGGCGGTGCCGGTGCTGACCGGATCCGCGGAGGTAGCGGCAACGACCTGGGGTTTGGCGGCCTTGGCGATGACGTGATCCTCGGCGAGGACGGCGACGATCGGCTCTACGGCCAGGAAGGCTGGGACTGGATCCGAGGTGGCGGCGGTGCCGACCGCATCCAGGGCGGCAACGGCGTCGACCAGCTTTGGGGAGACGACGGGAACGACACCATCTTCGGCGGCGGCCAGAACGACCGACTTCACGGCGGCGATGGCAACGACCGGATCGGACTCACCGTCGATCCCGGTGATCCCCTCGTCCTCCACTTTGCCACCGAAGGCGGCGACGACACTTTCTCGGGTGGTGTAGGTGACGACTGGCTCCATGGCGGGACGGGCAATGACCGGCTGGATGGCGGGCGTGGCGACGACAAGCTCTGGAGCGGGGCCGGCGACGACAGTCTCGACGGCGGCGATGGCGACGACGAGATCCGGGCCGGCGACGGTGACGACCTCGGCGTCTTCGGGCGCACCGGCGACGATATGCTCCATGGAGACGCTGGCAGCGACTATCTTTCCGGCGAAGACGGCAACGACCGGATCTTCGGGGGCGATGGCGTAGATGGCCTCGATGGAGGAGGCGGCCATGACCGGCTGTCCGGCGGAGAGGGCGACGACGGCGCCAACGGGGGCGCTGGCAACGACCGGCTGTCCGGTGGCAATGGTGCCGACAATTTCGTGGGAGGCGAAGGCGAGGACATCCTCACAGGGGATGCCGGCAATGACCGCCTGATGGGCAGTGAGGGTGACGACCAGATCTCCGGGGGCGCTGGTGCCGACACTGTTGCCGGAGACGCTGGCAGGGATGAGGTCCATGGGGATGCCGGCGCCGACATTCTCTCGGGCGGTGGGGGCAACGACCGGCTGGATGGCGGCGGGGGCACTGATACCGCGGCCTACGGGGATCATTCGGCTGCCTACCGCTATGAAAGGCAACCGGATGGCGGCTGGATGATCCAGTACACTGGCGTTGCCGTCGATGACGGCACCGACCTCTTCCGGAACATCGAGTTCCTGCGGTTCAGCGACAAGACCATCCCCGTTGGCTGATCGACCCTGGCTTCGTTCGACCTGCGGGTCAAATGGTAGCCAATGGGAGGAAGCAGCATGCCGAAGATCACCGGCACGTCCCATGACGATCGCCTGTCAGGCAACCCCTTCGAGGACACGATCCTTGGCAGGGCAGGCAACGACCTGCTGCTGGGCAACCTTGCCGACGATGTCCTGCATGGCGAGGAGGGCGACGACACCCTGCTGGGTGAGGAGGGCGACGACCAGATCTACGGAGAGAACGGCGACGACCTGATCATCGGTGGCAGCGGCCATGACCGGCTGTTCGGCCAGTGGGGCGACGACCGGGTCATCGGTGGCGACGGCAATGACCTGCTCCAAGGTGGTCCCGGCCGGAACAGCCTGTGGGGCGATGCTGGTGACGATCGGATCGACGGCAACGGCGCGAATGATGTGATCCACCCGGGTGCCGGGACGAACTTCGTCCGTGCCGGCAGTGGCCATGATCGCATCGAGATGCCGCGCCTGCAGGAGCCGGACAGGATCGACATCATGACCTTGCTCGCCGGCGACGAGAATGACACGGCCTGGGGTGGCTCAGGCGCTGACAACCTGCGTGGCGAGACCGGGAGCGATTCCTTGCAGGGGGCCTGGGGCGACGACCGGCTCGATGGAGGTGCCGGGAATGACCAGCTCTATGGTGGAGAAGGAGCTGATCGTCTGCTCGGCGGCGACGGCGACGATGTTCTGCACGCCGGCCACAACGAATCGGCAGCCAAGCAATCAGTCCTGACCGCGGGTGCGGGCACCGACACGTTCGACTTCAGCTTTCACTATGTCGACTCGTGGCTGATCGATGATGGCTTCTTCCTGCTGTACAAGGTTTCCCACCTGATCAGCGACTTCACCGCCGGGGAGGACAAGCTGCACATTGCAGGGCGGGTGGATCGGCAGATCGAGGGTCCCGACGGCAGGTACAGGTTCGACTTCGCCGCCCTGGACACGAACAAAGACGGTGTCCTGACCCGAACCGATGATGCGATCTCGAGCGACTTCGCCTCGTTCATGGGTGATCGGCAGCCCAGCCTGACCATTGACATCGGGAAGTTCGATGCCCTGAAGCAAGCCTCCGCGTTCGAGTTCTCCGGCACCATCACCCTCTACGGCGTAGCGGCCCTGACAGCGGCGGATTTCGCGTGAATGGGCGGCATGGCGCTGCGGCGGAAGAAGGGGGCGCGCTAGCCCTGTCTTGAAACCGTCGCGGTACGGGTCTAGGCAGATCGAGGTAGACGAGGAAACCCGAGCCAAAGGGGGCGTGCCGCAACCACGCAGACCTTCAGCCAACGACGTTTCGCCTCGATCTCGGCGAATGCCCACCTGTCCGCGTCGGCCTTCCCGGCGCTGGTTCTCAACGCCGATTTCCAGCCACTCAGCTGGTATCCGCTCTCGGTCTGGAGCTGGCAGGACACGGTCCGGGCCATGTTCCTCGACCGGATTGCGGTGCTCTCCCACTACGACCGGGTGATCCGCTCGCCCGGCCAGGAGCTGCGGCTCCCCAGCGTGGTGGCGCTCAAGCAGTATGTGCCGCAGGAGCGGCGCCCGCCGTTTACCCGCTTCAATCTGTTCCTGCGCGACCGCTTCTCCTGCCAGTATTGCGGCATCACCGCGCCCATCCAGGAGCTGACCTTCGACCATGTGGTGCCGCGCTCGCGCGGTGGCCGTACGTCCTGGGACAACATCACCACTGCCTGCACCCGCTGCAACCTGCGCAAGGGCAGCCGCCTGCCGCGGGAATGCGGCATGCACCCGCTGAGCCCTCCGCAGCAGCCCAGCACCCACCAGCTCCGCCAGAACGGCCGGCAGTTCCCGCCGGGCTATCTGCACGAGAGCTGGCGCGACTTCCTCTACTGGGACAGCGAGCTGGAGCCTTGAGCCGGCGGCGGGACCCGCTCGCCGCCGGGTGCGGTCACTGCCAGAAGTCGATCACATCCGTGTCGAGCGGGAACTGTTCGGTGCGGAACTGCGGCGTCGGCCGCAGGAAGCGGCGGAAGTTCCCGCCCATGTCGGCGGGAACGGCGGCGTCCGGGATGTTGCCGGCCAGCTTGAAGCGGTCGATCACGTAGGGCACGCCTTCCGAGCCCAGCACCGATTTGCCGTCCATGATGTGGAAGTGCAGATGGGGTGCGGAGGTGTTGCCGCTGTTGCCGAGCCGGCCCAGCACGGTGCCGGCGCGCACCTTCTGCCCGACCCGGACCCGCACGGAACCGGCCTGCATGTGCGCATAGAAGGCGTAGTGACCGTTGCCGATGTCCAGCACGACGTGGTTGCCGTCGACATTGGCCAGCGTGATGGTGCTGGGATCGGGCAGCCGCGGCGGCACCTGGTCGGGCAGCCCGTCCAGCGTCGAGACGACCGTGCCGTCCGCCACCGCATAGATCCGCGCACCATAGGCGGTATAGCTCTCGACCTGGTCGAGCGGCCCGTTGCGCAGGCGCCCGTGCTCGTCCAGGCGCACCCAGTCGATGGCGAAGCGCTGGGCGAAATGGAGCTTGCCGTTGACCGGCAGTGCGGTCGAGCGGTGGACGCCCGGCGCGCAGCAGCCGTTGATGGCGAGCCAGCCCTTGCCCGCCAGCGGCGGGTGGATCTTCGGCAGGCTGCGGGTCACGTCCAGGGTGGCGGCCTGATAGCGCTGCTCCGCCGGCTTCGGGTCGGTCACGTCCAGGCCGGCACCGGTCAGATCCAGCATGTGGCTGAGCTCTGCCGGGATGTCCTGCCGCGCCACGGCGAGGTTGACCAGGAACAGGCGGGTGGCGTTCAGCTCGAGCTCGGCATTCTCCGCCGGCCGGTTGTCGAGCTGCTTCAGCCTGGTCGTGAAGGACGGCGAATCGAAGGTCGCCAGGACCTCGGACGTCTCGGGCTGCCGGGGCGGGGGAGCCTGCCTGGTGCCCTTGCCAGGCGGCGGCACGCCCACGACCTCCACCTGTTCCAGCGTCGCCGGCACGCTGCGGGTGTTGGTCAGCTCCAGTTCATAGACGAAGTGCCACCTGCCATCCGTGCCCGGGACAGGCGTGGTGGCCGGGTTGAACGGCACCGCGGTCAGCGGCGTGAACACGTCCTCGGCTGCGTCCGCTGCCGACCCGGCAGCGAGCAGGCCCGCAGCGCATAATAAGATCAAATAATGGCGCTTCATGATATGCCCGTTCACAGGAATGGAATTGCCTCGAAAAGACGAGCCTAGTCTCTTATCGATTTCAGGGAACATATTCTACGTATATGTCGCTGTGGCCGTGCCGGTGGCGGATCGCCCGGGCAGGAAGGCACCGGGACGCACGGCAGCCGGGCGAGGCGGCCTCCCGGCGGATTAGATCGGACTTTTCAAGCCGGCCGCACCTGCGCATACTTTTGCTAACGGCCGATAAAACGATACAGGCCGCGGTTCAGGGAGTGACTGATCATGCGCATGACGTGCGCGCTGCTGGGCGCGACCGCTCTCCTTGCGCTTTCGGTGGGCCAGGCGGCCGCCGAGGGGCAGGTCACATGGAACGACGACGACACCGTCTCGCTCCAGATGGGGCCGGAATACGACAACCAGGTCATCACCGTCAGCCGTGAGGAGCTGGGCTCGATCTTCGGCCCCGACGAGAAGCCCTTCGAGGGTGTCGAGATCACGGTCACCGTGAACAGTGGCGGGCCCAAGGGCGGCATTTCCGGGCCCCTGTACTCGTTCCGGCCGATCTGGGAGGAACTGTCGGGCGGCAAGGTCAACATCGTCGAGCTGCCGTTCGGCGAGCATTACACCAAGATGATGCTCGACCTGCGCAACGGCACCGGCCAGTACGATGCGTTCATGGCCGGTGCGTTCTGGTATGGCGACGTGGCGCCGGTCGGCCTGCTCTTCCAGATCGACGACCTGATGGCGTCCGGCGAGTATCCGCAATGGTCCTATGACGCGATGCCGCCATCGCTCAAAACGCTGCACCAATGGGAAGGCAAGTCCTACGGCGTGCTGAACGACGCAGACGGCCAGGTCCTCTACTACCGCAAGAGCGTGCTGGAGAACCCGGAGCACCAGCAGGCCTTCAAGGCCGAGTACGGCTACGACCTGCCGTCGCCGCCGAAGACCTGGCAGCAGCTCCTGGACATCGCCAAGTTCTTCAACGGCAAGAACTGGGACGACAGCGACCCCGAGCCCGACAACGGCGCGGTTCTGCACCTCAAGGTCGGCGAGCAGGGCCACTACCACTTCCAGACCCTGTCGGCCTCGTTCGCCATGACGCCCGGCGAGAAACTCGACCAGTACCACAACGTGTACTGGTTCGATCCGACCGACATGAAGGCGCTGATCAACATGCCCGGGCATGTGAAGGCGCTGGAATATCTGCAGGAGCTGCACAAGACCGGCCCGGCCGCCCAGGTCGGCTGGTCGCTGGGCGAGGCCTGGGACTATTTCCTGCGCGGCAAGGCGGTGTTCGCCTATTCCTGGGGCGATCTCGGCGCGCTCTGCCAGGACGAGGCCCGCTCCAAGGTCCAGGGCGACTGCGCGTCGGCGATGCTGCCCTCGTCGAACGAATATTATGACATGGAGAAGAAGGAGTTCGTGAAGACCGACAACCCGCAGCCGATCGGCAACACCACCGGCGGCTCCTGGCACGGCATCATCTCGAACTTCTCGGCCAATCCCGAGGCGACCTATTCCTTCCTCTCGCTGATGGCGATGCCGCCGGTCAGCAAGATGATGGCGATGTATGGCTGGGACGGCGTCGACCCTGGCTTCAGCTACCAGTTCCTGCCCGAGGACGGCGGCACGGCCAGCATCGAGGACTACGAGAAGGCCGGCTGGAACGCGGACGACGCCAAGGCCTACACCCACGCCTATCACCAGACCTTCTTCGCACCGGTGAGCCTGCCCTACCTGCGCATTCCCGGTACGTTCGAATACTGGGACATCCTGGACAAGAACCTGTCCTCGACCATGGCCGGCTCGAAGACTGCGCAGCAGGCGCTCGACGACACCGCGGCCGCCTGGGAACAGGTGACCGACCGGATCGGCCGCGACAAGCAGCTGGCCGATTACAGGGCGGCGATCGGCTACCAGGACTGATCCGGTTCTGCACTTCCGCCGGGGCCGTCACGGCCCCGGCGGGACTTTCGGGCTCGGATCGACGACTGGAGCGGACGCATGCGCTGGACGAGCCGGGTACGGTTCCTGTTCCTCGCACCCGCGGTCGTGTGGGTGCTTCTCTTCACCATCTTCCCGCTTGGCTATTCGCTGTTCATCGCCTTCAACAAGATCGACCAGGCCACCCAGGTCGAGCGCGTCAAGGAGCCGGTCCTGGATGAAGCGGGCCAGCCGGTCCTGGACAGCAAGGGCCAGCCGCGCACCAAGAACGTGGTGGTCCGCAACACCGTGACCACGACCGAGTTCGTGGGGCTCACCAACTTCAAGCGGCTGTTCACCGATCCGCAGCTCCACGAGGCGATCAAGGTCACGCTCGTGTTCGTGCTGGTCGCGGTGCCGATCGAGCTGTGCCTGGGCTTTCTGATCGCACTCCTGTTCAACCGGCCGCTCATGGGCCGGTCGACGCTGCGCGCGATCATGATCCTGCCGATCTTCGCCACGCCGATCGCGATGGGCTACTCGTTCTTCACGATCTTCTACGAGGAGGGGGGGCCGCTCGCGTTCACCGGCATCCCCTGGCTGTCCAACCCGAACTGGGCCCTGTTCTCCGTGGCCCTGGTCGACATCTGGCAATGGACGCCGTTCTGCTTCCTGGTCTTCCTGGCAGCCCTGCAGGGCGTGCCGGACGAGCTCCTGGAAGCGGCCAGGATCGATGGTGCGTCCGGCCCGGACATCCTGTTCAGGGTGCTGCTGCCGCTCCTGCAGCCGACCATCATCATCGTGCTGCTCCTGCGGATCGCCGAGGCGGTCAAGCTGTTCGACATCCCCTTCGCGCTCACCGGCGGCGGCCCCGGCACCGCGACCCAGTCCTATTCCTTCCTGGCCTTCAGGACGGGGCTGCGATTCTTCGACTTGGGCTATGCCAGTGCGATGGCCTATGGGCTGCTGGCCGTGGTCATGGTGGTCGTCCTGCTGTTCTTCCGGAGGCTGCGACAGAGCTATGGGTGAGCGTGGAGCCGCAGCACAGCTGCGCTGGGCCGTGTTCTCGATCCTGGCGATCGCGGTCACGATGGCCTTCTTGTTCCCGATCTACTGGTCGTTCTCCCAGTCGCTGCGCAACCCGCTGGACACGTTCACCGTCGCGGGCTTCGGCATCCCCTGGGTGAACTTCGAGCCGACGCTGGGGAACTGGATCGACCAGGTCGGCACCCCTGAGACGATGCGCGCCCTCTACAACAGCACGGTGATCTCGATCTCGGCCGCGGTCCTGGCGCTGGTCCTGGGCGTGCCCGCCGCTTATGCGGTGGCCCGGTTCCAGTTCCGGACCTGGAAGAACCAGGACATCACCATCTGGTTCCTGTCGCAGCGGATCCTGCCGCCGGTGGCGACCGTGATCCCGTTCTACCTGATCATGCGCACCTTCAACCTGCTGGACACCCATCTGGCGCTGATCCTGATCAACGCCACCTTCGTCCTGCCGTTCGTGGTGGTGATCCTGCGCCAGACCTTCCTGGAGCTGCCGGTGGAGCTGGAGGAATCGGCGCTGGTCGACGGTGCGAGCTACTGGACCGCGTTCTGGCGGGTGGCGCTGCCGCTGGCCGCCCCCAGCATGGCGGCCACGGGACTGATTATCTTCGCGTTCAGCTGGAACGAGTTCCTGTTCGCGGTCGCGATCAGCAGCCAGAACGTGATCACCATTCCGGTGCATATCGCGGGGGCCGTCGACACGCGCGGCGTGCAGTTCTGGTTCATGGGCGTGCGGGCGATGGTGGCGGTGATTCCGCCCGTGCTGATTGCGCTGATAGCACAGCGCTACATCGTCCGGGGGCTGACCATGGGGGCCGTGAAGGGCTGAGCCAGCGGCGTCGCTTGACGAGAAGAAATCGGTCCCGTTAGCTGCGCCGGGACAACAAAGGTGCGGCCTGCACGACGGGCCGTCGATTGGGGATGCACGGACCGGCAAAGGTCCGGCAGGAGCGGCGCTCAGAGAGCCTGGTCCGGTGTTCGGGACGAGGCGGCCCTGCACGCCGTTCCGAAAGCAGGGAGGCTGTTCGATGTTCTATGTTCCGAAGAACGCGATCTATAAGCGGATTCCCCGGCGCAAGTTCCTGGAGCTGGGCGGCGGGGTCGCGACCGCGCTGGGTGCCGGCTCGATCGCGGTGGGCCTGAGCTCGGTGGTGACGCGCAACCCCGTCCAGGCGGCGTCCTCCGACGACGCCAAGTGGAAGCAGTATTCGGGCACCAAGCTCGTGTTCATGAGCGAGAACACGCCGCCCTCCTTCGCGATCCGCGAGAACCTGAAGCCGTTCTACGACCTGACCGGCATCGAGGTGGAGATCCTGACCGACGACCTGCCGGTGGTGCAGCAGAAGGTCGGCATCGACCTGCGTAGCGGCAAGGCCGACTTTCACCTGAACTACGTGCAGGACAAGCCGATCGGCGCGCCCTTCGCTGATTACTTCGCGAACCTTAACGACTTCATCAACGACGACACGCTGCCCCAGGACCCGGACGGGATGGGGGCGGACGCCTGGTTCGAGAACTTCCTCGATGCCTGCGGGACCATGTATACGCGCGATCGGCTGATCGCGTTCCCGTACGACTCGGCGGTGGCCTGCACCTTCTACCGGCAGGACCTGTTCGAGCAGCACAGCCCGGACTTCGAGAAGGAGTACGGCTACCGGATGGAGTTCACGAACGACACCACCTGGAAGAACGTCTACGAGTTCGCCGAGTTCTTCAAGAAGCTGCGCGCGGCCGGCCAGGACGTGCCGTATGGCTATGCTCAGCACCAGGGCTCGTTCGCCTGGACCGCGCAGCTCGACATCCAGCGCCTGATGTTCGCGCACGGTCAGTGGACCGAGTTCGACGTCGACGACAAGCTGGGCTCCAAGGAGCCGGGCCCGACCCGCTGGGGTGACGAGGCCTCGGTCTTCCTGATGGAGAAGTGGAAGGAGCTGGCCGACGTCGCCCATCCGGACAACCTCGCCAACGACACGCTGCAGCTCAACACGGTCTACCAGGCCGGCCAGATCGCGATGCAGGTCCAGTACCACGAGTTCGCGGCGTCGATCGAGGACGAGAAGACCAGCCGCGCGGCCGGGGGCAAGACTGCATACGCCGCCTGCCCGAAGGGCGAGGCCAGCTGGATCAAGAATGGCGGCCAGGCGGTCAACGGCACCAATTGCGGCATCGGCGGCATCGGCATCAACAACAATGCCTCCGACGACCTCAAGCGCGCCGCCTACCTGTTCTCCGTGTGGTCGACCTCCAAGGACACCCAGTACAACGTGCTCAAGGGTGTCGGCGGCACGCCGACCCGCAAGGCGGTGATGGACATGCCGGGGGTGAAGGAGGCGCGCCAGCGGCCGACCGACATGCCGAACGCGCTGACCTTCGACGCGGTCTACGACTACGGCATCAAGGACCCGCATTTCGTGCTGGGTCCGAAGATCCCCGAGGCGAACGAGTACTATCAGATCATCCTGACCGAGGTGCAGAAGTGCCTCTCCGGCCAGCAGGACCCGGCCGCGACCTGTGAATCGATCCGCGACCAGGTCGATGACTTGAACGACATCTGAGCAATGTTGGTGTCCGCCGGCCGCTCATGGCCGGCGGATCGCTCTTGGAGCAGGCATGGCCACCCAAGTTCTTTCCGGCGGTGCACTGCGTGGCGATGCCCCAGGCGGCATCAACCCGGTCGGCATCATGCCGGGTTTCGTCACCCGTGACGGCGTGACCGTGCTGGAGCGCGAGCCCGCCGTCCGCAATCCCGAGCCGTCGCGCCGCTACTACTTCTACATGATGGCCCCGGCGATCATCACGCTGGCAGCGATCTCACTCTACCCGTTCTTCTGGCTGATCTGGATGAGCCTCCATGACGTGGACGTCATGGCGGGCGACAAGTGGATCGGGCTGAAGAACTTCGAGCGGCTGTTTACCCGTGACACCAAGTTCTCGAACGGCTGGCTGCTGCTGATCCAGTACAGCGCCCTGTGCCTGTTCTTCGAGGTGGTCCTGGGCGTGCTGATCGCCGTCCTGCTCAACCGGTCGCGCTGGGAGAAGGTCCTGGTGACCGTGTTCCTGATGCCGATGATGATGGCGCCGGCGATCGCGGGTCTGGTCTGGTACTATCTCTATAACGGCACGTTCGGCTGGTATCACTGGTTCATGCAGAGCGTGGGCCTCTTGGGCGAGACCTCGATCCTGGGCTCGCCCAGCACCGCGATGATCGGCCTGGTCTTGGTCGACATCTGGCAGTGGACGCCCTTGATCGTCCTGATCACGCTGGCCGGCCTCAAGCGGGTGCCGCGCGACCAGCTCGAAGCCAACATGGTCGACGGGGCAGGGGAGATTCGCAACTTCTTCCAGGTCGTCCTGCCGAACCTCTACCCGTTCCTGCTGATCGGCATTCTGCTGCGCTTCATGGACAATTTCCGCTTCATCGACTCGGTGCTGATCCTGACCGGCGGCGGGCCGGCGGACGCCACCAACATCCTGCCGGTCTATCTGTTCGACGTGTCCTTCCAGTACTTCAAGCTCGGCCGCGGTGCCGCGATCGCGCTGACGCTGCTGGTGGTGACGATCATCCTGGGCATGTTCCTGGTGAAGATCTTCGACAGTCCCGCTGCGCGCAATGTCGGCCGGACGGAGGGCTGAGCCATGGCTTCCAAGGATGTGGTCGAATATGCGTCGCCGGCGCGGCGCATCGCCAACGTGGCGGTGGTGATCTTCCTGGCCGTCTACCTGCTCTGGACGGTCCTGCCGATCTTCGTGATGTTCGTTTCCTCCCTGAAGGACCTGTTGGAGGCCTTCAGGATCCCGGCGGTGGGCGACTGGAGCGGCATCGCGCTGTTCTTCGACTTCCAGCCGACGTTCAAGCACTACGCCAACCTGTTCGTGAACCTGAACTTCGGCGTCTACTTCTTCAACAGCGTCGCCGCGGCGCTGGGCTCGGCGGTGGTCTCGGTCACGCTGGGGGCGACTTGTGCCTATGCGCTCTCGCGCACCGAGTTCCGCGGCAAGAAGGACCTGTTCTTCTGGATCATCAGCACGCGCATGGCGCCGGTGGTGGCGGTGATGGTGCCGCTCTACGCGATCTTCCGCTCGCTGGAGCTGGTGGGATCGCTGTGGGGCCTGATCCTGGCCTACACCACCTTCAACCTGCCGTTCGCCATCTGGATCCTCAAGGGCTTCTTCGACAACGTGCCCTACGCGATCGAGGAGGCGCAGATGGTGGACGGTGCCACCAGGCTGCAGGCGTTCCGCTCGATCCTGCCGCTGGTGGCGCCCGGGATCGGCGCGTTCCTGGTCCTGTGCGTACTGTTCGCCTGGAACGACTTCCTGTTCGCCTCGATCATCGGCTCCGGCGGTGCCAAGACCCTGCCGGTCGCCACCAAGGAACTGGTCCAGCCGCAGAACATCCAGTGGGGCAGCATCATGGCGGCCGGCGTGGTGACCACCCTGCCGATGATGTTCCTGGGCCTGCTGATCCGGCGCTACCTGGTGACCGGGCTGACCATGGGGGCGGTGCGCGAATGACCGGCCCCGGCAGCAAGAGCGCCCGCAACAAGAACGATCGCCCCAGCAGGGCAGGGTTGAGGATTTCTCTATGGCTTCGGTGAGCATCGACAAGGTCTGGAAGTACTACGGCCAGACGGCCGCGGTGAAGGAACTGCACCTGGAGGTGGCGGACGGCGAGTTCGTGGCGGTGCTGGGGCCTTCGGGCTGCGGCAAGTCCTCGACGCTGCGGATGCTGGCGGGTCTGGAGCATATCAGTGCCGGCGAGATCCGCTTCGGGCCCAAGCGGGTCAACGACCTGCCGCCGCGTGACCGCGACATCGCCATGGTGTTCGAAAACTACGCGCTCTACCCGCACAAGACCGTGTTCGACAACATGGCGAACCCGTTGAAGCTGCGCGGTGTCGAGCGCAGCGTGATCGAGGAGCGCGTCCGCAAGGCGGCCGCGATCCTGGAGATCGGACACCTGCTGGAGCGTCGGCCGGGCGAGCTGTCCGGCGGGCAGAAGCAGCGCACCGCGATCGGCCGGGCGATCGTGCGCGAGCCGGCCTTGTTCCTGTTCGACGAGCCGATCGCCCATCTGGATGCCAAGCTGCGCGCCCATATGCGCGGCGAATTGAAGCTGATGCAGCGCCGGCTCGGCACCACCATGATCTACGTCACCCACGACCAGCTCGAAGCCCTGTCGATGGCCGACCGGATCGCGGTGATGAACGACGGCGTGCTCCAGCAGCTGGGCACGCCCAGGCAGATCTACGACCACCCGGTCAATGCCTGGGTCGCGGGCTTCGTCGGGGAGCCGCCGATCAACTTCCTGGACTGCCGGATCGTCGAGGAGAACGGCGAACTGCGCCTGGTCCATCCGGGCTTCAATCTGGCACTCCGCCCGGAGCAGGCCGCGATCGTGCGCGGGCGCTACGCTCAGGACGAGGTGCGCATGGGCATCCGCCCGGACCAGGTCGCGATCAGCACGACGCAGAGCCCGGATTCCTTCGGTGGCCGGATCCTGGTGACCGAGCCGATCGGTGGCGACATGCTGGTCGATGTCTCGCTCGGCAAGGACAAGGTGCTGGTCAAGACCCGCCCCGACTTCGAGGGTAGGATGGACGGCCCATGCTACTTGACCCTGGACCGGGGGAGGTGGCACCTGTTCGGTAAAGACGACGGCGTGGCCCTGTTCTGACCGTCGAAGAACGGCGCGGGGGGAACGGCACTAGCCGCAGTCTGGGAAGGCTTGACGCAACGACCGGAAAAGCCGGCGTTGGTCGGTGAAACGGTTCGCCTGACGATTGGGGCGGACCTGGGAGGTAAGAAGTGCAGCTAAGTCGTGAGGATCTGCTCAAGGCATATCGCCGGATGGTGATGATCCGTGAGTTCGAGGAGGCCGTGCACGAGGAGTTCTCGGCCGGCAGCATTCCGGGCTTCGTCCATCTCTATGCGGGTGAGGAAGCCTCGGGTGTCGGCGTGTGCATGCACCTGAACGACAACGACTACATCGCGTCCACGCACCGCGGCCACGGCCACTGCCTGGCCAAGGACTGTGACGAGCACGCGATGATGCTCGAGATCTTCGGCAAGAAGGACGGGCTCTGCGGCGGCAAGGGCGGGTCGATGCACATCGCCGACCTGTCCAAGGGCATGATGGGTGCCAACGGCATCGTCGGCGGCGGCCCGCCGCTGATCTGCGGTGCTGCGCTCACCGCCAAGACGCTGAAGAACGGCGGCGTGGCCGTGGCCTTCGTCGGTGACGGCGCGTCCAACCAGGGCACCGTGTTCGAGAGCTACAACCTGGCCAAGGTCTGGAACCTGCCCGCGATCTTCGTGGTCGAGGACAACGGCTATGCCGAGGCGACCTCGTCGAAGTACTCGGTGGCCGGCAGCCAGGTGAACCGCGGCAAGGCGTTCGACATCCCGGCGGTCGAGGTCGACGGCAGCGACTTCTTCGCGGTCTGGGAAGCGGCCCGCGAGGCGGTCGAGCGTGCCCGCAATGGCGGCGGTCCGTCGCTCATCCACAGCCGGGTGCTGCGCTACTACGGTCACTTCGAAGGCGACGCGATGACCTATCGCCCGGCCGACGAGGTGGCGAACTACCGGGCCAACAAGGACCCGCTCATGCTGTTCCGCCGCCGGGTGACCGAGGCCGGGCTGCTCGAGGGTTCCGCGCTCGACGAGATCGACCGGAGCGTGAAGGACCGGATCGCGCAGTGCGTGGTCCAGGCCAAGTCGGCGCCCGAGCCCACCGAGGCCGATCTGCTCACCGACGTCTACATCTCCTACTGATCCTTTTGAGCGGCAGCGAACAACATGGCCAAGAAGAGCTATCGGCAGGCGATCAGCGAGGCGCTGACGCAGGAGATGGAGCGCGACCCGACCATCGTCATCATGGGCGAGGACATCGCCGGTGGTGCCGGCGGTGACGGCGAGCATGATGCCTGGGGCGGGCCCCTGGGCGTCACCAAGGGCCTCTACACCAAGTTCGGTCCGGATCGCGTGCTCGACACGCCGATCACCGAGAGCGGGTTCATCGGTGCCGCGGTGGGTGCCGCCGCGTCCGGCCTGCGCCCGGTGGCCGAGCTGATGTTCGTCGACTTCATGGGGGTCTGCTTCGACCAGATCTTCAACCAGGCGGCGAAGTTCAAGTACATGTTCGGCGGCAAGGCCAAGACGCCGGTGGTGATCCGCACCATGTACGGCGCCGGCTTCCGGGCTGCCTCGCAGCACAGCCAGTGCCTCTACAACATGTTCACCCACATCCCCGGGCTGAAGGTGGCGCTCCCCTCCAACCCGTACGAGGCCAAGGGCCTGCTGATCCAGGCGATCCGCGACGACGATCCGGTGATCTTCTTCGAGCACAAGGCCATGTACGACATGGAGGGCGAGGTCCCCGACGAGACCTATGCCATCCCGTTCGGCCAGGCCAACGTGACCCGCGAGGGCGACGACGCGACGATCATCGCGTTCGGCCGGATGGTGAACTTCGCCAACACCGTGGCGGACAAGCTCAGCAAGGACGGGATCTCCTGCACGGTGGTCGACCCGCGCACCACCTCGCCGCTCGACACCGAGACGATCCTGGAGACCGCCGCCGAGACCGGCCGCGTGGTCGTGGTCGACGAGGCCCATCCGCGCTGCAACATGGCGACCGACATCTCGGCGCTGATCTGCCAGGAAGCCTTCGACAAGCTGAAGGCGCCGATCAAGATGGTCACGGCCCCGCACGCGCCGGTGCCGTTCTCGGCGGCGCTGGAAGACCTCTACATTCCGAGCATGGACAAGATCGAGGCGGCCGTGCGCTCGGTCACGGGGAAGTCGCACTGATGTCAGAGATCCAGACGATCGTGATGCCCAAATGGGGCCTCGCGATGCAGGAAGGAATGCTCGCTGCCTGGCACGTGGAGGAGGGCGCTACCGTCTCCAAGGGCCAGGAGATCGCCGACATCGAGACCTCGAAGATCGCCAACGCCTTCGAGAGCCCGGTTGCCGGCAAGCTGCGCAGGATCCTCGTCACCGGCGGGGAGACTGTCCCCGTCGGCGCCCTGCTCGGGGTGGTTGCCGACGACTCGGTGAGCGACGCCGAGATCAGCAGCTTCGTCGATGACTTCCAGGCGAAGTTCGCCGAGCAGCTCGCTGCCTCGGCATCGGAGAAGGGGCCGGAGCCCGAGACCGTCGAGGTGGGCGGCCAGCGCATCCGCTACCTGCAGATCGGCGATGGCTCGGGTGCCCCGATCGTGCTGATCCACGGCTATGGCGGCGACCTGAACAACTTCCTGTTCAACCAGCCGGCCCTGGCGGAGAAGCACACGACCTACGCCATCGACCTCCCGGGTCATGGCGGCTCGACCAAGGACGTGGGCGAGGCCGACATCGCCGGCCAGGCCAAGACCGTTTTGGGCTTCCTGGATGCCAAGAGCATCCAGAAGGCGCATCTGGTCGGCCATTCGATGGGCGGTGGCGTGTCGCTCTACCTGGCGACGCACCACCCGGACCGGGTCGCCTCGGCGACCCTGCTGGCCCCGGCCGGGCTCGGCCCCGACATCTCGATGGAGTACATCAACGGCTTCATCGAGGCGTCGCGGCGCAAGAAGCTGGAGCCGATCCTGCAGATGCTGGTCGCCAAGCCCGAGATGGTGACCGGCGACATGGTCGAGGACGTCCTGAAGTTCAAGCGCCTGGACGGGGTCGACGCCGCGCTCAAGAAGGTGCGCGACGCGGTGTTCGCCGGCGGCAAGCAGGCGCTCTCGCTGCGTGACCAGCTGGGCTCGGTGAAGGTGCCGGTCCAGGTGATCTGGGGCACCCAGGACAAGATCGTGCCGGCCAGGCACGGCGAGGGCCTGCCGGGCTCGGTCAAGGTCACGACCTTCGACGATGCCGGCCATCTGATCCACATGGAGAAGTCGGCCGAGGTCAACCAGGCCATCCTGGCGTTCGCCGCGGCGGACTGAAGCGACCGATCCGGAAAACCAAGGGGGGAGGCACCTGCGCCAAGCGGGTGCCTCCCTTGCCGTTTCCGGAGGGCCCTGGCCATGTCCCCGGCCATCCCGCTAGGACAGTGCCGATCCCTCCAGCCACCGGCAGCGCATGCGTCTGATCCACACGTCCGACTGGCATCTCGGCCACGAGATCCTGGGCTTCGACCGCGGTCCCGAGCACGATCATTTCCTCGCCTGGCTGAAGGGGCAGGTCACCGCACTGGCGGCCGACGTGCTGCTGGTGACGGGCGACCTCTACGATACGGTCAACCCGTCCACCGCCGCGCAAGGGCGGCTCTACGAGTTCCTGGCCTCGCTGCTCCGCGACGTGCCCGGCCTGCAGATCGTGCTGACCGGCGGCAACCACGATTCCGCCGCGCGCCTGGAGCTGCCATGCCCCCTCCTGGACAGCACGCGGATCACCATCATCGGCGCCGTGCCGCGCAGGGACGGCAGGCCCGACCCCGCCGCCCTGTCGGTTCCGCTGCGCCGCCGCGACGGCACGCCGGCCGCCTGGTGCGTGGCGGTCCCCTATCTGCGCCCGGGCGACCTGCCGGAGCCGGCCGACGGCGAGAGCGGCATCGCCCGGCTGCACCGTCTGGCGGTGGCCCATGCCGACGCACAGCGCGGCAACCTGCCCCTGGTCGTCACCGGCCATCTGCACGTCACCGGCGGCGAGATCTCCGAGCTTAGCGAGCGGCGGGTGGTGATCGGCGGCGAGGAAACCGTGCCGGTCTCGATCTATCCGCCGCACGCAGCCTATGTGGCACTCGGCCATCTCCACCGGCCGCAGCGGCTGAAAGGCCCGACGGAGATCCGCTATGCCGGCTCCCCCTTTCCCCTGTCGGTCACCGAGCGCCACTACCGGCACGGCATCCTGCTGGTCGAGCTGGACGCGGACGGTCGCTCCCGGGTCGAGCCGGTCCAGGCCCCGCGCCTCGTCCCGTTCCTGCGCGTACCGGCCCAGGGTGCCGCACCTCTGGAGACGATCGAGGCCGAGCTCCAGGCCCTGACCCTGGATGATCCCGGCCGTGAGCGCCGGCCATTCCTGGAGGTGGTGGTCCGGCTGGACGGGCCGCAGCCCGACCTGCGCCGCCGGATCGACCAGGCACTCCAGGGCAAGCCGGTGCGCCTGGTCCGGATCGGCCGCGAAGCCCCTGCGGCCGCGGCGGGCCAGAAGGAGGCGGCGGCACGCGAGCTGGCCGAACTCGCCGAGACCGATGTGTTCGCCGAGCTGCACCGCGCCGAGCATGGCGGCCAGGACCCGGCCCCCGACCTGCTCCAGGCGTTCAAGGAGCTGCTGGCCGAGGTTCAGCAGGCGGAAGGAGCGCCGCGATGAGGATCCGCGCCATCCGCGGCCAGAACCTGACCAGCCTGGCCGGCCCCTTCGAGCTGGACTTCGAGGCCGAGCCCCTGCGCAGTGCCGGCATCTTCGCGATCTCCGGGCCGACCGGGGCCGGCAAGTCGACCCTGCTGGACGCGATGTGCCTGGCCCTGTTCGACCGCCTGCCGCGCTTCGACCATGCCGACCGGGAGAAGGTCGGTGAGCGCGAGGGCGAGCAGGTCCAGTACAACGATGTCCGCCACGTGCTGCGCCATGGTGCGGCCGAGGCCTATGCCGAGGTCGACTTCACCGGCCAGGATGGCCGCGACTACCGCTCGCGCTGGCAGCTCCGCCGGGCGCGGGGCCGCTCGGACGGCCGGCTGCAAGCCCAGAGCATCACGCTCACCGACCTCGCGACCGGCCAGGTCATCGGCGACAAGAAGCTCGAGACGCTGGCCGAGATCGAGCGCCGGGTGGGGCTCAGCTTCGACCAGTTCCGCCGCGCGGTCCTGCTGGCCCAGGGCGACTTCGACACCTTCATCCGCGCGAATGCCAAGGAGCGCGCCGAGCTGCTGGAGCGGATCACCGGCACCTTCATCTATGCCGAGCTGTCCAGGGCGGCGTTCCGGCGCAAGAAGCAGGAGGAGCAGGCGCTGGCCCTGCTGGACGAGCGGATCGCCGGTGCCGTGCCGCTGCCGCCCGAGGAGCGCCAGGCCGCCGAGGCAGCCGAGGCGGCGGCCAAGGCAGTGCTGGATGAGCTCGACCAGGCACGCGCCGGGCTGGAGCGGGAGCGTGTCTGGCACGAGCAGGACCAAAAGCTCGCCGCGCATCTGGCCGAGGCGGAAGCGGCTGCCGCCCAGGCGGAGGCCGCTCATGCCGCCGAGGATGGCGCACGGGCGGCCCTGGCACTCCACGAGCGCGCGCTGACGGTGCGACCGCAGTTCGATGAGCGGGCACGCTGCACCCGCGAGCTGGCCGAGCTGGCGGCACGGGAGCTGGCAGCCGCCAGGGCATGCGAGGCCGCGACCGCCGAGGCGGAAGCGGCCGGGGCGTCCAGCAGGGACGCCGCCGAACTGCTGGCCGACGTCCAGCGCGAAGCCGACCGGCTGGCACCGTTGCTGGCCGAGGCGCGCGCCATGGACGTGCGGCTGGAACGTGCGGAAGCGGCGGCCGTTGCCGCGGAGGCCGAGCAGGCCCGCCGCCTGGCCGAGCGGTCCGAGGCCGAAGCGGCGCTCCAGCGCCTGGACGCCGCTCATGCCGAGGCGACCGCCGCGCTGGCCGAGCACACCACCTGGCTGGACGCGCATCCCGGCCTCGATCTGCTGGCCAGCCGGATCGGGCCGGTCCTGCAGGATCTGGCGGCCGCCACGGAACATGACCGGCGCTTGGCCCTGCTGGCGGAACGCAATGCGGAACTGGCCAGGCAGCGCCAGGTCCTGGCCGAGGCGGCCGCACAGCGCACCGCCGAGATCGCCGAACTGCGCGGCGCGGTTCAGGCTGAGACGGCTGGGATCGCCGGCCTTCAGGCCGAGATTGCCGCCATCGACCGCCCGGCGGTGCAGGAACGGCTGGACCGCTGCCGCCAGCTCCGCTCGGCAATGGAGGCCCTGGATCAGGCCGACGGCGAGGCCAAGCGGATCGCCGCGACCCTGGCCGAGCTGGCCGATGAACTGGCCAGACTCGAAGCGAGCGCCACCCATGCGGCCGGCGAGCAGTCCCTGGCCGAGGCGGCGCTGCCGGCGGCACGCGCCCGGCTGGACGAGGCCCGGCGCGGCCTGGACCTGTCCGAGGCCGCTGCCGGCGATGCGGCCAGGCATCTGCGCCTGCAGCTCCAGCCCGGCCAGCCGTGCCCGGTCTGCGGTGCCATCGAACATGCCGCGGCCCCGGCCGACCAGGTCCTGGCCACGCGCGTTCTGGCGGACCAGCAGCGGGTCGCGGAGCTGGAGGAAGCTTTCCAGGCACTGCAGCGCCGCTCGGTCGAAGCGGCCACCCTGCTGCGCGCCTGCACCGAGCAGCGCCCGCAACTGGAGCGCCAGCAGGCAGCTTCCCTGGTCGAGCAGGCACGCTGGCAGGAACGCCACGACGTTGCCCTGGCCACCATCGCCACGCAGAGCGAAGGCCTGCTCCCATCGCCACCCGCCGAGAGTGGCGCCCATCACCTGGACCAGATCGAGCAACTCGCACGTGAGGCCTCGGCGCAACTGGCGCGCCTGACCGAGGTCGAGACCCGGCTCGGGCAGGCGCAATCGGCCCTGGCGGAGCGGCGCGACCGGCTGGACGGCCTCGCCGCTGCCAGCGACCAGTCGACGGAGCAGGAGCGCGAACTGGCCCTGGAGGCAGAGCGCTGCGCCGAACGCCTGCGCGCGACCGAGGCGGAACGTGACGGCGTGCTGGCGCGCCTGGGCGAGCTGCTGGATGGCCCGTGCACCACGTGGCGGGACCAGCATGGCAAGGATGCGCAGGCTCTGGCCGAGCAATGCCGTGACCTTGCGGCCGCCTGGACATCCCGGACTGCTGCCATCGAGGAGATTCGCGGCAGGCTCGGCGAACTCGGGGAGCAGCAGGGCG
>NZ_DATMFZ010000063.1:0-3226 GCF_035556675.1 Geminicoccus sp.
GGCGAGGACGGCGACGACTTCCTCTATGGCGGTGCCGGCGACGACGTGCTGATCGGGGCGGGCGGCAACGACCTGCTGTCGGGCAGTCTCGGCCACGACACGCTGCGCGGCGAGGACGGCAACGACACGCTGCTGGGCGACCTCGGCAACGACACGCTGGTGGGTGGCGGCGGCAACGACACGCTGATGGGCGGGGCCGGTGCCGACACGCTGCGCGGCGAGGACGGCAACGACGTGCTGGAGGGCGAGGCAGGCGCCGACCTGCTCTACGGCGGCGGCGGCAACGACATCCTGAGGGGCGGTGCCGCGGCCGACACGCTCCATGGCGAGGACGGCAACGACTGGCTCTATGGCGATGGCGGACACGACCTCCTGTACGGCGCGGCCGGCAACGATGTGCTGATGGGCGGTGGCGGCAACGACATGCTGGTGGGCAGCGACGGCAACGATACGCTGGCAGGCGAGCAGGGTGACGACGTGCTGGACGGCGGCACCGGCAACGACACGCTGACCGGCGGGCTCGGCCGCGATGTCATGACCGGCGGCCACGGCCACGACCTGTTCGTGTTCGGCCTGCGCGAAAGCGGGCTCGGTGACAGCGCCGACGTGATCCAGGGCTTCGACGGGGTCGGCGATGCCCAGGGCGACCGGATCGACCTGAGCGGCCTGTCCGGCGGGCTGAGCTTCATCGGCACCGCCGCCTTCACCGGCCTCAACCAGGTCCGGGTGATCGACCAGGGTGCCGACACGCTGATCCAGGTCAATCTCAGCGGCAACACCGCCGCCGACTACGAGATCCTGGTCCAGGACGGCAGTGCCACCGCCGCCGCATGGCGCACCCAGGACTTCCTGTTCTGACGCAAGCTCCGGCCGGGACTTCCCCGGCCGGAGCCAGGCTCCAGCCATGGCCGGCTTCGCGCCGGCCATGTGCGTCTGACCGGCATCCGGCAAGCCCCAGGTGGAGCTACACCTTCGTTTGTGCTATACTGGCAGGCACGGTGTCATCCAGGGGTCCGCCGTGGCACGCCAGAAGTCGTCGCGCAAAGACCGGACGCCGGCCGGACCCGATCGGGAGGCGCTGCGCCGCCATATCCGCGCCAAGGGTGCGGAATATCTGGACGATCCCAACATCACCTCGGTCGGCATCGGCCGCAAGAACGGCGACGGGCCGCTCTGCATCCAGTTCACCGTCGGCATCAAGGGCGATTCCGCCATCGAGGCCCTGGGCAGTCGGCGCATCCCCGAGGTCATCGAGGTCGAGGGCGAACCGGTCCCGACCGATGTCATCCAGCGCAGCTACCGCCCGTCCTGGGAGATCGTCGAGGCGGAGGCGACCGACCTGCGGCGCAGCCGGGCCGATCCGCTGCGGCCCGGGATCAGCGTGGCACATCCGACCGAGACCGCCGGCACGCTGGGCCTGATCGTGTTCGACCGGGCCACCGGGGCCTCCTGCATCCTGTCCAACTGGCATGTCCTGCACGGCAATCGCGGGCGGATCGGCGATCCGATCGTCCAGCCCGGCCCGTTCGACGACAACGACACCGCCCTCAATGGGGCCGGCACGCTCTTGCGCAGCCATCTGGGTGCTGCTGGCGACTGCGCGCTCGCCCGCATCCGGCAGCGCGACATCGACCGATCCGTCTACGGGCTGGACGTGACGCCCGTGCGGATGGCGCGGGTCGAGCTGGGCGACCGGCTGGTGAAGTCCGGCCGCACCACCGCCATCACTCATGGCATCGTGCGGCGCGTCGACGTGATGGCGAAGCTCGACTACGGTCCACCCGCCGGCAGCCAGGCGATCGGCTGCTTCGAGATCGGCCCGGACCCAAAGCGCCCTTCTCCGGACGGCGAGATCAGCAAGGGCGGTGATTCCGGTGCCGCCTGGCTGGTGGTGGCGGACGATGCACCCACCGACATCTTCGCCGGCCTGCACTTTGCCGGCGAGGGCCTGGGCCAGAGCGACGAGCACGCCCTGGCCTGCTACCCGGCCTCCGTCCAGAAGAAGCTCGACTTCGTCCTGGAACCACCCGGCGCGGCGCTGGCGGCCGAGGCCGGCATGGACACGGTGGTGCCGCGCGCCGGCTACGACCCCGCCTTCCTGGGCCTGCCGGTACCGGAGCCCGGCCTGTCGATCGGGCAGAAGCGCGACGCGGTGAACTTCGGCCGCGCCCAGACCATCCCCTACACCCATTTCTCGGTCTGCCTCAGCGCCAGGCGGCGCATGGCACGCTACGTGGCCTGGAACGTGGACGGCGCCCGCATGGTGGTGCTGCCGCGCCGGCCCTTCGCCCTGGATCCCCGGATCGACGCGAAGCACCAGCTGGGCGACGAGCTCTATGCCGGCAACCGGCTGGACCGCGGCCACCTCGCGCGCCGTGCCGATTTGTGCTGGGGTCCGGTGGCCGAGGCCCGGCAGGCCAACCAGGATTCCTTCTACTTCCCCAACATCGCGCCCCAGCACGAGCGGTTCAACCAGTCGCGGCGCAGCGGCCTGTGGGGTGAGCTCGAGAACCTGGTCCTGGAGCAGGCGGACGCGCAGGACATCAGGCTGGCCGTCCAGGCCGGGCCGGTCTTCGGCGAAGACGACACGCCCTACCGGGGCGCCCTGATCCCGCGCGCCTTCTGGAAGCTGATCGTCTATCGCGGCAGCGACGACCGGCTGCGCGCTGCCGCCTTCGTCCTGTCGCAGTCCGACCTGCTGCACGATCTGGAGGAACTGGACCTCGACCCCTTCCGCATCCACCAGCTGGGCCTGCCCGAGCTCGCCCGCCGCACGGCACTCGACTTCGAGCCCCTCTACCCCGCCGACTTGCTGGCCCATCCCGGGCTGGTCACCCGGCCCGCGGCACCGGAATCGCTGATCGACCCCGCCGCACCCGTCACCGAGATCCGCACCGTGGCCGACCTGCGTTTCTGAGCATCCTGCCGCCGGATGACCTGGAGGTGAATTTCCCGCACCGCCCGTGGCCGACATGGCGGCTGTCGTTGACGACGGGGGCAGTTGAGAAGATTCTGCAGAATCGCGCGCAGGGCCGGTCGATGACCGGACGAAGGGGTTCGCGGGCCGGCCGCCGCGCGGGAGGGCGCCCCATGACACGACCCATGTGCGCTGCCGCGATGATCGACCCAGGCAACGTTCCGGCCTGGGTGTAGCGGCGGCCATTGCAGGAACCGGATGGACAGCCCGCAGGGGTCCAGGATCGGGCCATGCCTGCAGGCGTCCGCG
>NZ_DATMFZ010000064.1:0-31126 GCF_035556675.1 Geminicoccus sp.
GGCGCCGTCCGGCGCGTCGTTGTTGACCACGGTGACCCCCGCAGTAGGGGGGATGCCGTTGGCGGTGGCGAACAGCGTGGCCGCCGCACTCTCCGGCAGCGGAATCACCCGATCCGGGGTGGCGCTGGCCGGATCGGTGTCTATCGCGGCGAACGAGAAGCCGCACAGATTCTCCAGCACCGATGCGCGTGCGTAGGCGTTGGCATAGGTGACCGCCACTGCCTGGGCGACGTAGCTGGCCCAGTAGCCGGGTGCCACTGCGTTCTGCTCCGGCAGGATGCCGTAGCCATTGATGATCCGCTGCGCCTCCTCGGCCTGCTCGACCGGATCGGTGGCGCGCAGCAGGCCACGGGCGCGCAGGGCGGTACAACGGTTCTCGCCCAGCGCCCGCGGCGTGAGGTTGAGCGGTGCCGTCTGGTTGGCCGGGGCCAGGTTGGCACAGCCCTGGTAGAGGTCGACCAGGGTCAGGTAGTCGTAGAGTGGCCGGCTGTGCTGGCGCAGCAGGCCGCTCCCGCCCTGGCGGATGGCGAAGCGGCGATCCTGGACCGGGTTAACATTCGGCTCGGCCACCACGACCCCGTCGATCAGGCCCGGCCGGGCGAGCTCCGCTGCCCGCAGCGAAGCCGCACCGCCATTGGACACGCTGGAGGCGATCACCAGCGTGTTGTCCTGGTCGAGCAGCGGGGCATCGCCGGCAGCACGCGCTGCCGCCAGTTCCCGGTTCAGGGCGTAGAAGGCGAAGTCGAGCGAGCGCAGGACGTGCTGCCCCCAGCGCGCCTCCGGATTGGCCCGCGAGTGGGCGTGCTTCCAGGCGAAGCGGTCGGGATAGCGGGCATTGAACCGCTGGCGCTGGCGCTCGCTGATCGGGGCGGTGAAGGTCGACCGGCTTCCGGCGCTCTCGGCGCCCACCCGTTCGCCGCGCAGGAGGCCCACCTCGTCGCGCGCCAGGTCATGCGCACCGGTGCCGGTGCCCTTGTCGGTGTAGGCGACCGCACAGTTGCGCTTCAGCCCCCACTCGCCGGCGGTGCCGATGGCGCCATAGACCCCGCGCGAGCCGGACGAGGGGGCCATGACGATACAGGCCGCCTGCGGGTCGAAGCCCTGCGGGATCTGCACCATCAGCGTGACCGCGTCGCCATGGCGGTCGGCCGCGAGCGTCAGATACTCGACGCCATAGATCCTGCCGGCAGCATCCGCCGCCGTCGGCGCCACCAGCGGGCCGTACAGCCGGCCATACCCGCCGCCAGGGGTGGTATCGATCAGGGCGCGGTAATTGTTGAAGATGGCGGCGGTGCGCAGCGATTCCGGATCGGCCGGATCGACCGGCACCGGGGTGGGATCGGCCAGACGGGCGGCACCGAGCCCGCCGCTCAGCAGGTCATTGCCGCCGGGCTCCAGGTAGCGCGACACCACCACCTCGCCCCAGTCCTTCCCGGCCGGGCGGCGGCCCGTTTCGCTCGCGACCGCAGCACCGCTGGCCAGCCCGATCAGCGCCACAGCCAGCCATCCCTCCATGCTCCGCACGCCGCGTCTCCCTTCGCCACCCGGGACTGCTGGTCAGGGCAGCCGCCCCCCGCCATGATCCGATGATCCGGCAATGCATACGACGAACTGCCGGAGTTGCGAAGCTTGGAGCCGGAAAGGAGAGGTTCAGCCGGTCAGATGCTGCACCTGTCCGGATCTAGCACTGCGATAGGCGGCATCGACCAGGCGGAGCGTCTGCAGATTGTCCTGGCCCGAGGTCTGCGGCTCGGCACCTCTCGTCAGGCACTCGACCCAGTGCCGCTGGATCGCCTGCACGCTCTCCTGGATGTTGTGCCAGGGCCGCTCCGCCCAGGGCAGCAGGGTCGGCGACACGTCCAACTCGCGCGTGCCGCCGGGGCCATGCACGGTCAGCCGGTAGCCCTCGACCAGCCGCAGGCTGCCCCGATCGCCATCCACCTCGACCAGGGTCTGCGGGAACGGCTCGACCGGCAGCTTCGTCGCGTAGGAGCAGTCGACCACGCTGGTGGCGTCGCCGTGGCCCAGCAGCATGGTGGCGACGTCCTCGCCCCTGATCTTCGGGTTCACCCGCTGGATGCGGCAGGCGATGCTGCTGGCCTCGCCCATCACGAAGCGGGCGATGTCCAGGATGTGGATGCCCAGGTCCTCGATGATGAAGCGCTCGCCCTCGGCGAGGTAGGGCTGGCCGCTATAGACGTCGAAGCCGGAGCGAAAGGCGAAGCGGCCGAAGAACGGCCGGCCGATGGCACCCTCGTCGATCACCCGGCGCACTGCCTGGATCGGGGTCTGCCAGCGGAAGTTCTCGTGCACCATCAAGGGCACGCCGGCCTTGGCACAGGCCGCCACCATGGCCTCGGCATCACCGAGCTCGATTGCGAACGGCTTCTGGCAGATCACCGCCCGGCCATGGGCGGCGGCCAGCTCGACCAGCGGCCGGTGCGTGGGCGCGGTGGTCGCGATATCGACGAAGTCCAGCGCCTCGTTCACCAGCATCTCGGCAGCGTCGGTATAGCGCCGGCCGATGCCGAACCGCTCGCCGGTGGCATTCAGGCGGCCGGCGTCCCGGTCGCAGATCGCGACGATCTCGACCCCGTCCAGGTCCCGCCAGGCATGAAGCTGGTTCTGGGCGAAGAACCCGCAGCCGATCAGTCCACCCTTGAGCATCATCCCCCCTTGGCCACGCGGGCCAGCGCCGCACGCGCCTGCAGCCGCCGCTGCGCCTGGTCGACCACGACCGCGCAGATGATCACCAGACCCTTGATCACGGTCTGCCAGAACGAGCTGATGCCCATCATGACCAGGCCATCCGAGAGGATGCCGATCACGAAGGCGCCCACGATCGTGCCGCCGATCGTGCCGCGCCCGCCGGACATCGACGTCCCGCCCAGCACGGCCGCGGCGATCGCGTTCATCTCGAAGGTCTCGCCGGTGGCCGGGTGCGACGCCTGGAGCTGGCTGGCGATCACCAGGCCCACGATCGCGGCGCAGAACCCTGAGAACATGTAGACGAACATCTTCACCCGGTTCACCCGGATGCCGGACAGGCCGGCCGCCCGCTCATTGCCGCCCACCGCATAGATGTGCCGGCCGAGCGGTGTCTTGGCGGCGACATAGGCGGCACCGGCGGCCAGGATCAGCAGGATCCAGATCAGCACCGGCAGGCCCAGCACCGTGCCGGCGCCGATCCAGGTGAAACCGATGGTGCCGTAATAGTCGCTCCCCGTCAGGTTCGGGAAGGTGCGGCCATCGGAGGAGAGCAGGGCCAGGCCGCGGGTCACGTAGAGCGTGCCGAGGGTGGCGATGAACGGCGTCACGCCGAGCCTGGTGATCAGCAGGCCGTTGATCGCCCCGATCAGGACGCCCAGGCCCAGCGTGATCAGCACGATCTCGTAGACGTTGAACCAGACCGTCCAGCCGGTGCCGGTATCGAGCCCGTTCAGGATCAGCCCGCCGGCCACCATCCCGGCCAGGCCCACGATCGAGCCCACCGACAGGTCGATGCCGCCGGTGATGATCACATAGGTCATGCCGATAGCGAGGATCGCGTTGATCGCGACATGCTTGCTCATCAGCACGAGGTTGGCCGCACCCAGGAAGTTGGGCACGGCCGCGGTGAAGAAGATCAGCACCGCGAACAGCGCGATGAAGGTCCGCAGCTTCAGGATCTGCAGCAGCACCGTGCTGCCCGATGGCCCGGACTTATGGGGCAGGGCGGTCTGGGAAGCGGCCATCAGTGCCTCGCGTGGGAAGGAGAGACGCCGTGCCCCTCGGCCGACGCGGCGATCACCGCCTCCTCGGTGGCGTCCTTGCGATCGAAGATCCGGATCAGCCGGCCGTTGCTCATCACCGCGATCCGGTCGGACAGCGCCATCACCTCCTCCAGGTCGGAGGTGGCGAACAGGATGCCCAGCCCGTCCGCGGCGAGCCTGCGCATGGTCCGGAACACGTCGGCCTTGGCGCCGACATCGATGCCGCGCGACGGCTCGTCCATCAGCAGGACCTTGGGCCCGGTCATCAACGCCTTGCCGATCACCACCTTCTGCTGGTTGCCGCCCGAGAGCGAGGACACCTCATAGGCCGGGTCGGCGACCTTGATCGACAGGTCCTCGATGTAGCGCCGCACAGCACTCCCCTCGGCCTTGCCGCGAATGTGGAAGGCGGAGGTGAACTTGTTCAGGCTCGCCAGGGTCAAGTTGGCCGCGACCGACAGGATCGGCACCAGGCCCTCGCGCTGCCGGTCCTCGGGAATCAGCGCGAGCCCATGGCGGATCCGGGTCGCGACGTCGTGCCGGCGGATCGGCTGGCCGTCGATGAAGATCGTGCCGGTCGAGTTCGGGTGGCGGCCCATCACGCAGTCGAAGAATTCGGTGCGCCCGGCACCCATCAGCCCGTAGATGCCGACGATCTCGCCGGCACCGAGCGTGAGCGAGACATGGTCGACGGCAAAGCCGCCCGAGACCCGTGGCAGGCAGATGTCCTCGGCGCGGAACAGCTCGCGGCCGGTACGGTGCTCCAGGGGCTTGGCGAAGTCCTTGGCATCGGAGCCGATCATCTGGCGCACGATCCAGGGCACGTCGACCTGCTCCATGGTCTGGTGGCCGGTGATCCGGCCGTCACGCAGGACGGTGATGTAGTCGCCGATCCGGATCAGTTCCTCCAGCCGATGCGAGATGTAGACGATCGCCACGCCCTGGGACTTCAGGTCCGCGATCACCCGGAACAGGATCTCCACCTCGGCGGCACTCAGCGCCGAGGTCGGCTCGTCCATGATCAGGACCCGGGCGTCCTGGGCCAGCGCCTTGGCGATCTCCACGATCTGCTGCGCGCCCACCCGCAGGTCCTCGACGGGAGTCCTGGGGTCGATGTCGTGCTCCAGGCGGCGCAGCAGGTCGGCGGCACGGCGCTCCTGCTGGGCATGGTCGATATGGCCGGCCCGGGTGATCTCGCGGGCGGCGAAGATGTTCTCCGCGACCGACAGGTTGCCGAACAGGTTCAGCTCCTGGAACACGATGCCGATGCCATGCGCGGCGGCGACCTCGGTGCTGGTGAGCCGGACCTCCTGGCCCTTGACCAGCACCCGGCCCTCGGTCGGCTGCTCCACCCCGGCGATGATCTTCATCAGCGTCGACTTGCCGGCACCGTTCTCGCCGACCAGCACGTTGACGGCACCCTCGTACACCTTGAAGTCGGCGTTCTTCAGCGCCAGCGTGCCGGGATAGGCCTTGCTGACGCCCTGGACCTCGAGGGCGACCGCGTTCATTCGATGCTGGCCTCGACCGGGGTGATCAGCGGCGGCTGGCCCGGCTTGTCGTAGGTGAACACGCCGAGCAGCGTCATGCGCCGGCCGACCAGGCCCTCGCGTGGCAGGCCGGCCAGTACCCGGTCATTGGCCTGGGTGTTGAGCGCCTTGCCGAAGTTCGCGAACGCGATCTGGTTGCTGAAGTCCTCGAAGCGCACGAAGTCGAGCACGTCACGGATGGCGGTGCCGCGGATCACCGGCCCGAGCTGCGCGGTGAGGTCGACCTGGCCGTCGCCATCCGTGTCGAGCCCGGCCGTGGCGGCGCGCGACTTGGTGTTGGCCTCGACGATCGTGCCGCTGGCCCGGACCACGATGTTCCAGGGAGTCCCTTCCTCCTTGGGCCGGTAGCCGTGCTGCCGTCCGACCTCGTCCGGGGATGTGGCCAGCATCGGGCGCAACTCGGCGAACTCGCCGGCCTTGCCCTGCAGGTAGGGCAGGACCTTGCCATCCCAGCCTTCCGCGGCCCGGGCAGCCGGATCTGCGCTGCCAGGTGAGGCTGCGCCGGCAGGCTGGCTACCTTGGGCGGCAGCGGGCGGGCTTTCCCCGGTACGCTCGATCCTGCAGCCGGAGAGGATCGTGCCTGCCAGCATCAGCGCCGGGATCATGGCCAGCAGAATGCGCATCGGGTGCAAACTCGTCGCCTGGTCGTGGCAGAAAATGCTGCGGAGGCGGCTCCCCCCGGTACCGCCTCCGCAGCAGGACGGCGGCCTTACTCCTTCAGGGCGAAGGTCTCGAGCTTGGCCGCGTTGTCGGCATTGATCAGGATGCAGTCCATGAGCTGCTTCTCGTCGGCACCGGTCGAGCCGGTCTTGAGGTACTGGTCGGCCTGCTCCACCGCGAGCTCCGCCTGGCGGTAGGCCGGTTGCAGCACGGTCGCCTTGATGCCGCCCTTTGTGATCGAATCGCGGACATCATTGCTTCCGTCGAAGCCCACCACGATGACATCGGTACGGCCGGCCGCTTCCAATGCCGCCCAGGCGCCCATCGCCATGGTATCGTTGCCGGAGATCACGCCCTTGATGTCGGGATGTGCCTGCAGCATCGATTCCATCTTCTCGAAGGCTTCGGTCTGGCTCCAGTTGGCCGACTGCTGCGCCACCATCTCCAGGTCAGGATACTGGTCGATCACGTCATGGTAGCCCTGGGAGCGGATGCCGGCATTGGTGTCCGACTCCTTGCCGACCAGCTCTACATACTTGCCGGCCTCGCCCATGTGCTTGACGAACTCCTCGGCGCCGAGCTGGGCGCCCTGGTAGTTGTTCGACACGATCTGCGAGACGGCCACACCGGTGGCATTGATCTCCCGGTCGATCAGGAAGGATGGCACGCCCGCGTCCTTGGCCTTCTGCACCGCAGCCACGGTCGCGTCCGCCCCGGCATTGTCCAGGATGATCGCCTTGGCGCCACGGGCCACGGCGGTGTCCATCAGCTGCGACTGCTTGTTGGCGTCGTCGTCATGGACCAGCACCAGGGTCTCGTAGCCGAGCTCCTGGGCCTTGGCCGCAGCACCGTCGGCCTCCGCCTTGAAGAACGGGTTGTCGTGCGATGGCGTGATGATCGCGATCAGGTCTGCGGCCAGCACCGCGCCGGCCTGGCCCACCACCAGCGCACCGGCCATGGCGGCGGACAGGAGCAGCTTCTTGAACGTCATGCGCAACCTCCCTGCCGGTCGATATGGACCGGCTGTTCTCGATGAAAACTCAGGTGATCCGGCGGATGCTCGCCATGATCTCGTCGGGCTCGAACACCCGCTTCCAGTCGTCCTTCATGAGCACCGGCTTGCCGAACTCGATCGCCTTGTTGCAGGCGTCCGAGAACACGCCGTCTACTTCTTTGAAGATCACCGAGCCCAGCACGTTCATGTGGCCGAGCAGGAAGTCGCGCGCCGCCTCGGCGGGCACGCCGCGGGCGATCGCCTCCTCCATCGCCTCGCGCATCACGTCCAGCAGCGTGGCGCAGACCGTCTCGGACAGGCCCGGCTCCAGGATCGCCATCTGCTCGACGGTCACCCGGTGCGAGCGCATCACCGGCTTCCAGATGGTCTTCGCCACCGCCTCGCCGACCGCGTAATGCTCCTCGGGGCCCTGCATCAGGGCGTTGACGATGTGCTGCTTGGCGGCGACCCCGCCGAAATGGTCCTTCTTCGCCGCCGGATCGGTCTCGTCGTTGAAGATCGGCGGGTGGCAGGGATGGGTCACGAAATAGGTGATGTCGTCGCGCTTGGGCAGGTGGCCGGCATGGGGTGCCGCGGCATCCAGGATCACCACGATCGTGCCGGGCCTGAGCTTGTCGACGATGCCGCTCGCGACCTTGCCGATCAGCGTGTCGGGCACCGCCAGGATCACGACCTCGGCGCCGTCCAGCGCCTCGTCCGGAGCTACCGGCACCACGCCCAGCTCGTCCTTGAGCCGCGCCTTGCCGGCCTCGCTCACCTCGACATGGCGGACTTCGTAGGCCGAACCAACGAGGTTCTTGCCGAGGCGCATGCCCATCTTTCCGCCAGCACCGAACAGCGCGATCACCGTCATCCCGACCAACCTCCCAGCCTGCCGTCATCCGAGCGGACGGAAGCTATGGTGTAATGAGTTGACCAGTCAACTGGTATGATCTGTTGCTGAGCTGTTCGCGCCAGTGCTTGCGACCGCGGCGGCCGAGCTACATCCGCCGCAAAATCGCCCGGAACTCCATCGGCCGCGGTCTTTGCAGGGCGAACCACAGGCGGCATCGTCAAGAATGGAGCGGGCCCGACCCCGCGGGCAGTCTGCGGGACACGGCCTGCTTGGTCTCCCACTCCCCGTCATGACCTTCGGGGATGATCCCATGGCAAATGATCCGGACGTCGTCAGCGTCCGCTATGTCGAGGTCGACGTAACCTACTTCGAGAAACGCAAGCTGCGCCGCTATGCCGGCGTCTGGTCGCTCTGGGCGCTAGGCGTAGGTGCCGTGATCTCCGGCCATTATTCCGGCTGGAATCTCGGCCTGTCGATCGGCGGCTGGGGCGGCATGTTGATCGCCACCTTGCTGATCATGGTGATGTATCTGGGCCTGACCTACTCGATCGCCGAGATGAGCCCGGCCCTGCCGCATACGGGCGGCGCCTATTCCTTCGCCCGCACGGCACTCGGGCCCTGGGGCGGATTCCTCACCGGGCTGGCGGAGAACGTCGAATACGTGCTCACACCGGCCGTGATCGTGTTCTTCATCAGTTCCTACATGACCGGCATCTTCGAGACGCCCACCGCTATGCAGCCGCTATGGTGGATTGCCTTCTATGTCCTGTTCCTGGGGCTCAACATCGTGGGCGTGGAACTGTCGTTCCGGGTCACGCTGATCGTCACCCTGGCCGCCCTGGCCGTGCTGGTGGTGTTCTGGATCAGCGCCCTGCCGCATATCGATTTCAGCCGCTGGGCGCTCAATATCGGCGCGGACGGCAGCGAGCTGCCAGAAGGCGGCGGGCCGTTCCTGCCGTACGGCATCACCGGCGCGTTGGCCGCCATGCCGTTTGCGGTCTGGCTGTTCCTGGCGATCGAGCAGTTGCCGCTGGCCGCCGAGGAGAGCCATGATCCCAAGCGCGACATGCCCAAGGGCATCCTGGCCGGCATCTTCACCCTGATCGTGTCGGCCTTCATGATCCTGTGGCTGAACCCGTCGGTGGCCGGCGTGGGCTCGTTCCACCTGGGCACGTCCGGCGAGCCGCTCCTGGACGGGTTCCGCGCCATCTTCGGCAGCGATATCGCCAAGATCCTGGCGCTCGTCGCGGTGATCGGCCTGATCGCGAGCTTCCACACGATCATCTTCGCCGAGGGGCGGCAGATCTACTCGCTGTCGCGGGCCGGCTACTTCCCGCGCGCCCTCTCGGTCACCCATGGCACCCGCAAGACCCCGCACGTCGCGATGATCACCGGCTCGATCGTGGCGCTGATCGTCATGATGTGCGTCTGGTACGGGGTCGGCCAGGAGCGCGGCGGTGCGATCATCGGCGGTACGCTGCTCAACATGGCGGTGTTCGGCGCCATGTTCTCCTACGTCATGCAGGCCCTGGCCTTCATCTATCTGCGGCGCAGACTGCCGGACATCGAGCGGCCGTTCCGCAGCCCGCTGGGCGTGCCGGGTGCCTGGCTTACCGTGATCATCGCCCTGGTGACCGTGTTCTTCCAGCTTTCCGACCCGGTCTACCGGGTGGGCGTGCTGGGCGTGGCGGCCTGGTTCGTGATCGGCATCCTCTACTTCCACTTCTATGCCCGCAACCGGATGGTCCTCTCGCCGGAGGAGAAGTTCGCGATGAGCCACCGCACGCGTGCGTGAACCGGCCGGTCCGGCCTCTTGCATCGATGGCCGGTCCGCCGGACAAGGGCGCCTCAAACCAGGAGGCTGGCGGTGATGGCGGACCCGATCGAACAGGCGGCAGGGCAGGTGGCGCAGGCGCGCCGGGCAAGGCAGGTACTCACCAGCCTGCCCGGCATCGCCCCGGACGATGTCGACGCCGGCTACCGCGTCATGCGCGCGGCCAACACGATGCTGGCGGCGGAGTTGGGGCCGGTGGTGGGCTTCAAGATCGGGGCGACCAGCGCGCACATGCGCGACTATCTGGGCGTGTCCGAGCCGGTGTTCGGCGAGATCTTCGCCCGCAGCGTGCAGTTCCTGAACGGGCAGGTGCCGTTCTCCGCCTACCGGCGCCTCGGCATCGAGACCGAGATCGCGGTGGTGCTCAAGGACGAGCTGCGCTTGGACCGGCCCCACGACCGGGATTCGGTCGCAAGTGCAATCGAGACGGTGCATGCCGCGGTCGAGCTGGTCGAGGACCGCTACGACGACTTCCGCACGATCGGCCCGGCCACGCTCGCCGCCGACAACTTCTTCGGCGTCGGCCTGGCGCTGGGCCGCTCCCGGCCACTCGCCTCCATCGATGCGCTGGCCCGGCTGAGCGCGGTCACCTTGCTGGAAGGCGAGGAGATCGGGCGCGGCACCAGCGATGCGCTACTGGGCCACCCGCTCGACGCGCTGGCCTGGTTCGCCAATTGCCGGGCGAGGCTGGGCCTGTCGGTGCCGGCGGGCAGCGTGGTGACGCTGGGCTCGATCACACCGGTGGTGTGGCTCGAGCGGCCGCACACCGCCAGCATCGAGATCGAGACGCTGGGCAAGGTGAACGTTCATGTCGAGGCTGGCTGACGGGGTAGTTCAACGGCTGGTCGATCTTGCCACAGTATTCGGGCGATGCGCCGTCTGAGTGCTTCCGGTTGTCATGATCCGCCGTTACCTCGATAGTCGCGCACGGTTCCGAAATGGGGAGGCTATTGCCCTTATGACCATCAAGTTCAGACGCCGTGGAGTCGTGGCCGGTGCCGGACTCGCGACCGCAGGCATCGCGGCCGCAGCATCGCTCCTGCCCAAACCGGCGATTGCCCAGGACGCCCCGCAGATCAAGTGGCGGCTGACCTCGAGCTTCCCCAAGTCGCTCGACACGATCTACGGCGCCGCGGAACTGTTCGCCGAGGCGGTCGCGGCCGCGACCGACGGCAAGTTCCAGATCCAGGTGTTCGCGGCCGGCGAGATCGTGCCCGGCCTGCAGGCGGCCGACGCGGTGACCAACGACACCGTCGAGATGTGCCACTCCTGCTCCTACTATTACTTCGGCAAGGACCCGACCTTCGCCTTCGGCACTGCCGTGCCGTTCGGCCTGAACGGCCGCCAGCAGAATGCCTGGATGTACGATGCCGGTGGCATCGACCTGATGAACGAGTTCTACGCGAACTACAATTTCATCGGCCTGCCCGGCGGCAATACCGGTTGCCAGATGGGTGGCTGGTTCAGCAAGGAAGTGAAGACGGTCGACGACCTGAAGGGCCTGAAGATGCGCATCGCCGGCATTGCCGGCCAAGTCATGTCGAAGCTGGGCGTGGTGCCGCAGCAGATCGCCGGCGGCGACATCTATCCGGCCCTGGAGAAGGGCACGATCGATGCCGCCGAGTGGGTCGGCCCCTATGACGACGAGAAGCTCGGCTTCTACAAGGTCGCCAAATATTATTATTATCCCGGCTGGTGGGAAGGCGGCGCCATGCTGCACTTCTTCATCAACCAGACGAAGTGGAACGAGCTGCCGCCCGCCTACCAGGAAGTGGTGCGCACTGCCGCTGCCTATGCCAACGTCGTGACCCAGGCCCGCTACGACGCGCGCAACCCACGGGCGCTGAAGGCGCTGGTCGCGAATGGCGCGCAGCTGCGCCCCTTCAGCCAGGAGGTCATGCAGGCCTGCTACCAGGCCTCGCAGGAGGTCTATGCCGAGATCGGCGAAACGAACCCGGCGTTCAAGAAGGTCCACGACCACATGATGGCCTTCAAGAGCGACGAGTATCTCTGGTTCCAGGTGGCCGAGTACTCGTTCGACACCTTCTCGATCCGGGCACGCTCGCAGAAGAGCTGAGCCGACGGCCGATTGCAGGACGGGCCCAGGTGGAGCCGCCATCCGGGCCCGTTCGCGTTGGTGGCTTCGTCCTCAGGCCTTCAAGGCTGCGCCGGCTGCAGCTCCGCGGGCGGGGCCAAGTCGGCCGGCGGGGCCAGGTCCGCTGGTGGTGCTAGGTCGTCGGGCGGAGCCAGATCCAGGGGCGGCCCATCCAGCCCTTCGGGCGTGCCGAAGTCGAACTCGCCGGGCGGTGCGATGTCGATTTCCGGGATGTCCAGCTGCTGGATCGACTCCGGATCCACCCCGGTACCCGCACCCCGATAGTGCATCACCATGCCCGGGAACAGGACCACCAGCGCCACCATCACCAGCTGGATGCCGACGAACGGCACCGAGCCCCAGTAGATCTGGCCGGTGGTGACCGGCTCCATCCGCCGCCCGGTGATCTTGTCGATATAGGCATTCCTCGGTGCCACCGAGCGCAGGAAGAACAGGGCGAAGCCGAACGGCGGGTGCATGAAGCTGGTCTGCATGTTCACGGCCAGGATCACGCCGAACCAGATCAGGTCGATGCCCAGCCGGTCTGCCGCCGGTCCCAGCAGGGGCACGATGATGAAGGCCAGCTCGAAGAAGTCGAGGAAGAAGGCCAGCAAGAACACCAGGATGTTCACGACGATCAGGAAGCCGACCTCGCCGCCCGGCAGCGAGACCAGCAGTTCCTCGACCCATTTGTGACCGTCCACGCCATAGAAGGTCAGCGAGAACACCCGGGCACCGACCAGGATGAACAGGACGAAGGCCGACAGCTTGGCGGTGGAATCGAGGGCCTGGCGGAGCAGGCCGAAGCTCAGGCGGCGCTTGAACAGGGCCAGGATCAGGGCACCCGACGCCCCCATCGCACCGCCCTCGGTGGGCGTGGCGATGCCCAGGAAGATCGTGCCGAGCACCAGGAACACCAGGGCCAGCGGCGGGATCAGCACGAACACGACCTGGCTGGCCAGGCGCGAGAGCAGACTGAGCCCCAGGCCCTGATTGAGGAGTGCCGCGAGATAGGCGAACAGCACGCCTGCGGCGATGCCGACGATCTCGGCCCCCTGCTCGACATGCGGCGCTACCAGGACGTCGGCCAGATAGCCCACGAGCGCGGCGACCACGACCAGCACCAGCAGCGAGCGGGTGCCGCGGCTGCCATCCGCCTCCCTGATGGTCATCGCCTCGTCGGGAAGGGCCGGCGCAGCATTGGGCGAGACCAGCGAGACCACGAGCACGTAGCCGGCATAGAGCATCGACAGCACTAGGCCCGGGATCAAGGCGCCGGCGTACATGTCGCCCACCGACCGGCCGAGCTGGTCGGCCATCACGATCAGGACGAGCGAGGGCGGGATGATCTGGGCGAGCGTGCCCGACGCCGCGATCACGCCGGTGGCGACCCGGCGGTCATAGCCATAGCGCAGCATGATCGGCAGCGAGATCAGGCCCATGGAGATCACGGACGCGGCGACCACGCCGGTGGTAGCGGCGAGCAGGGCGCCCACGAAGATCACGGCATAGGCGAGGCCGCCGCGGATCTTGCCGAACAGCTGGCCGATCGTGTCGAGCAGGTCCTCGGCCATGCCGGAGCGTTCGAGGATCAGCCCCATGAAGGTGAAGAACGGGATCGCCAGCAGCGTATCGTTGTAGATGATCCCGTAGACCCGCTCCGGCATCGCCTGGAGGAAGTTGGTCGGGAACAGGCCGAGCTCGATGCCGACCATCGCGAACAGGAGCCCGTTGGCCGCGAGCGCGAACGCGACCGGGTAGCCCAGCAGCAGGAACACCACCAGGGAGCCGAACATGATCGGCGCCATGTTGTGGATCAGGAAATCCATGGTTCAGCCCGTTCCCGTCGCTGGCGCTCAGATGATTTCTTGGCCGAGGGAGCCCTCGGGCACCTCGTCGTGACGCTCATGCGGATCGGGAATGCGTCCCCGCATCACGGCCACGCGCTTGATGATTTCCGAGATGCCCTGGAGGAACAGGAGGAAGAACCCAACCGGGACCAGCAGCTTGGCCGGCCATTGCGGCAGGCCGCCGGCGTTGAACGACTGCTCGTTGCCCAAATAGGAGCGCCAGAAGAACGGCCAACCGTCGACCATCATCAGGATGGTGAACGGCAGGAGGAACAGGCCGTGCCCGACCAGCTCGATCCAGTTGCGCAGTGCCTTGGGGAAACGGCTGTTCACGATGTCGATGCGGATATGCTCGTTGGCCAGCAGCGTGTAGCCGGAGGCCAGCATGAACACGCAGCCGAACAGCTGCCACTGCATCTCCAGCCACATGTTCGAGCTGACGTCGAAGGCCTTGCGGATGATCGCGTTGACCGTGGAGATCACGACCGCGACCAGGATCAGCCACATCACGGTCCGGCCGATCGCCGTGCTCAATCGGTCGATCGCACGGCTGATCGCGAGCAGGGTATCCAAGCCGATGCCTCCCCCGAACGTCTGGCCCGGCCGTTCCTCCCGAATTGTATCGAGACGATGACGACAGCGCGGCGCGACATTGGCGGGGCAGGCTGCCGGCATCAAGCCCGCAGGACGAACTCGGACGACATGGATCCGCCACCCGTGGCCCGGGGCTTCCCGACGGCAGGCCGGGCCATGGCTGCGCAGGGTGGTTCAGTCGAAGCGCCAGGGGGTGAGGAGCGGGCGCCCGGCATAATGGGCGTCCAGATTGTCGACCACCAGCTGGGCCATGGCGTCGCGCGTCTCTTCCGTGGCCGAGCCGATATGCGGCGTCAGCACGACGTTGGGCAGGTCGAGCAGTGGGGCCGGCACGTTGGGCTCGTCCGCGAACACGTCGAGTCCGGCCCCGGCGATCTTGCCCGCCACCAGGGCCTCGACCAGCGCCGGCTCGTCGATCACCGAGCCGCGGCTGATGTTGACCAGGAAGCTGGACGGCCGCAGCGCCGACAATACCTCCCTCGACACCAGGCCGCGCGTGGCAGGGCCGCCCGGGCAGGCCACCACCAGCAGGTCGACCTCGCGGGCCATGGCCACCAGGTCCGGGCGGCGCGGCCAGGACACGTCCGGCTGGTCATGCCGGCCATGCCAGACGACGTTGAGCCCATGGGCCTCGGCGCGCTTGGCGATCGCCTTGCCGATCCGGCCGAGCCCGATGATGCCCGCGGTCTTGCCGGCCAGCCGGGTGGCCAGCGGCAGCGGGCCGTTCTGCCACGAACCCGCCCGCACGAACCGGTCGGCGGCCACGATCCGGCGCATGGTCGCGATCGTGAGCCCTATCGCCAGGTCCGCCACGTCTTCGGTCAGCACGTCCGGCGTGTTGCTGACCGGAATGCCGCGCTGCTTGCAGTAGGCGAGGTCGATCCCGTCCACGCCCACGCCGAAGCAGGAGATCATCTCGAGCCTGGGCAGGCGGTCCATCAGCTCCGCCGAGCAGCCGAGTTCTCCTGAGGTGACGATCGCGGTGATCCGCGGTGCCACCTGGGCCAGGAGCGCCTCGCGGTCTTCGGCCAGATCCAGCCGATGCGCGGTGTAGCGCTCCTCGATCTGGGCGGTCTGGCGCGGCAAGAGCCCGCGCAGCATCAGGATCTCGGGCTTCAACGGATGTTCCTTGTCTGGCTGTCGCGCCGAGAACCTAGCGGCAGTGCGCCCCCGGCAGAAGCCCTGCGCGCGGCAGGTTGCCGCTGGCCTGCCGCTGCGGACGATGGCAGGGGTGAGGAGCCCTTCGGTGTCATGGCATAGGACGGGAATGAGCGAGCGGGACGAGACGGCCGAGGTGCTGGCCTTCCTGGAAGGGGGCGGGCTGGGCGAGCCGGTCCAGCGGGTCGACACCCATGGCGCCCACGTGTTTCTCGGCCGGGAGCTGGCCTGGAAGATGAAGCGGCCGGTGCGGTTCAGCTTCATGGACTTCTCGACCCTGGAACGCCGTGAGGTGGTGATCCGGCGGGAACTGGAGCTGAACCGGCGCACCGCGCCCGGGATCTACCGGCGCGTGCTGCCGGTAGTGCGCCGGAACGACGGCAGCCTGGCGCTGGACGGGGCAGGGCAGGCAGTCGAGTGGCTGCTGGAGATGGTGCGCTTTCCCCCGGATGCGCAACTCGACCGGATGGCCGAGGCGGACCGGCTGACGCCGGAGACCGTGGAGCGCCTGGCGCGCCGGGTCGCGGCCTTCCATGCAGAGGCGGCGGTGGTGCGCGATGGTGGCGGCCATGCAGCGCTGGCCGAGGTCGTGGCCGGCAACAGTGCGGACCTGCGGGGTCTGGCCGAAGGCACCGTCGATCCGGTGCAGATCGACCGGCTGGACCGGCTGAGCCGGGAGGCACTCGAGCAGCACCGCCACCTGCTCGACCGGCGCCGCGACGAGGGCCGGGTCCGCCACTGCCATGGCGACCTCCATCTGGGCAACGTGGTGCTGCTGGCGGGCGAGCCCACGCCGTTCGACTGCCTGGAGTTCGACCCGACGCTCGCGACGATCGACGTGATCTACGACCTGGCCTTCCTGGTCATGGACCTGCTGCACCGCGGCCTCCGCCCCCATGCGCAGCGGGCGCTGCAGGGCTGGCTGGAGATCAGCGAGGACGACGAAGCCACGGCCCTCCTGCCGCTCTGCCTGGCGACCCGGGCGGCGGTGCGCGCCAAGATATCGGGCCTGCAGGGCGAGCCGGACGAGGCGCGGCGCTATCTCGATCTCGCGGTCGCGATGTTCCACACGAAAGCGCCCGCACTCGTGGCGCTGGGTGGGGTCAGCGGCACGGGCAAGACCACGGTCGCCCGCGGGCTGGCGCCGGATCTGGGCCGCCCGCCCGGGGCGGTGATCCTGCGTTCGGACGTGATCCGCAAGCGCCTGTTCGGGGCAGCACCGGAGGAGAAGCTCGGTGCCGATGCCTACCAGCCGGAGGTCAGCCGGCGCGTGTTCCAGCGCATGGCGGAGCGGGCGGCGCGGCTGCTCGGCAGCGGGCAGGCGGTGATTGCGGACGGCGTGTTCGGCGACGCTTGGCAGCGAGAGCTGATCGAGGCCGCGGCGGATGGGGAAGATGCGGTGTTCGGCGGCCTGTGGCTGGAGGCGCCCGAGGCGGTGCTGGCCGAGCGGATCACGCGGCGCCGCAACGACGCATCGGATGCCACCGTGGCCGTGCTGCAGGACCAGTTGCGCGCCATTGACCGGGCCCGGATCGACTGGCCGACGGTCGATGCCAGCGGTAATGCGGAGGCGACGCTGGCCGCCGCCCGCAAGGCGCTCAGAAACGGCGGATGAAGTTGTCGGCGTAGGACTTCGGCCGCACGACCCGCTGGTGCGGCTCGTCGACCTGGACGCTCAGGCCGTGGCGCTCGGCATAGGCGAGCGCCGCCTCCTTGGTCGGGAACTTCAACGTGATCTGCTGCTCGGTGTCGTCCGAGCCGATCCAGCCGATCAGCCGGTCCGGCTCCTTGCGCGAGCGGGGCTCCATCTCCAGCAGCCAGTAGCGGGTCTTGGCGCGGCCGGATTGGACGGCGGTCTTGGCGGGCTGATAGATGCGGGCGTCGGGCATGGCGATCTTTGCGAAATGGCCGTGGCTGCGATTAATCCGCGGCCACCGGGGAAGGCAAGGCCGAAGCGGTCGGTCGGGCGGCCATGAGTGCCGGCCGGCGCAGGGCCAGCGCCTGCAGCCCGACCAGGGCGGTCACCCCCAGGATCCGGCCCTGTGCCAGGCCGGCCATCGCCGCCTCGAAGCCCATGACATGGGTGAGGATGTCCTCGCCTTCATGGGCCAGGCCGAACACCGCGCCCTGCTTGGGCAGCGTCGTCAGGCCCAGGAAGACACGGACCCGCTCGGTGGTGCAGCCGGGCGAGGACAGGAACTGTGCCACCTCTTCCAGATGGTCGAGGACCAGCCCGGCCTCCTCCAGCGATTCGCGCCGCGCGGTCTCCTCCGCACCGTCCTCGCCGTCGATCATCCCGGCGATCGCTTCCAGCACCCAGGGACCCTCGGGCGCATCGATGGCGCCGGCGCGGAACTGCTCGACCAGGAGCACCCGGTCGGTCGCGGGATCATAGGGCAGCACCGCCACCGCATCGCGCTGCCGCCAGAGCTCGCGCGCACACTCGACCTCGCCGCCGGAAAAGCGCTCGTGGCGGATGCGGAGGTCCTCGGCACTGAAGAAGCCGCGCCACACCTCCTGCCGCTCCAGCACCTGGAAGCGGCGTGGCTGCCGTGGCGTCATTCGGCCTCCGCCGCGCGGCTGCCGCGCGGCACGGCGATCCGCATGAAGGCGGGCACGGCATCACCGAAGCCCAGGACCGGCATCTCGCGCGATTCGCCGCGAGCCCGCTCATTGGGTACCGGGTCGCGGTTGGGTGCCGCCTTGGTCGCGCGAACGGCCGCCACCGGTTCAGGCTGCGGCACGTCCTTCACCACCGCCGGCCTGCTGGCCTCGACTCCGTTGGCCCCGGGTTGGCTGGCGTCGGTCGGGCGCGGCTCGGCCTTGCGGCGCCGCGTAGGCTTGGCCTGCTCGTCGCCGTCCACTGCCTCCTTGACGCGCTTGGCGGGACCGGCGGACTTGGCGCGGCTACGCTTGGGCTCTTCCGGCTCCAGCGGCGCATCGAATCCGCCGATGCCCTCCACGTCGAGGGCCGGGATCTCGCGGCCGACCAGGCCCGTGATCGCCGCCAGGTACTTCAGTTCCTCGGAGGTGACGAAGGTGAAGGCGCGGCCCTTGCGGCCGGCCCGGCCGGTGCGGCCGATCCGGTGCACATAGTCGTCCGGGTGGGTCGGCACGTCGAAATTGATGACGACCGGCATGTCGGAGATGTCGAGGCCGCGCGCCGCCACGTCGGTCGCGACCAGATAGTCGACATCGCCGCGCTTGAACGCGTCCAGGGTCGCCTGACGCTGTGCCTGGTCGAGATCGCCATGGATGTCGCTGGCATTCAGCTTGCGGCGCTTGAGGGTGCGGTTCAGCTCCGCGACCGACTTCTTGCGGTTGGAGAAGATGATCGCCTTGTCGATATCCTGGGAGCGGATCAGCTTCACCAGGCCGTCGACCTTGTCGCGCGGCGAGGTCATCACCACTACGTCGTCGATGTTCTGCGAGGTGGTGGCCGGGCGGGCCACCTCGATCACGGCCGGCTCGTGCATGAAGCGGTCGGCCAGGCTGCGCACCTCCTTGGGCATGGTCGCCGAGAACAGGAGGGTCTGCTGGCGGGCCGGCAGCAGCGAGATGATCCGCTCGACGTCCGGGATGAAACCCATGTCGAGCATTCGGTCGGCCTCGTCGATCACCATGATGTTGATGCCGCCCAGCAGGATCCGGCCGCGCTCGAACCAGTCGAGCATGCGGCCAGGGGTGGCGATCAGGACGTCGACGCCCTTTTCCAGCTGCTTTTCCTGATCGCCCATGCCCACGCCGCCGATCAGCAGGACGTGGGAGAGCTTCAGGTACTTGCCATAGGTCTCGAAGTTCTTGGCCGTCTGGGCCGCCAGCTCGCGGGTGGGCGAGAGAATCAGCGAGCGGGGCATGCGCGCGCGCGCCCGGCCGGATGCCAGCTTCTCGATCATCGGCAAGGTGAAGGACGCGGTCTTACCGGTACCGGTCTGGGCGATCCCCAGGACATCGCGTCCGGACAGCACCACCGGAATGGCGGCGGCCTGGATCGGAGTAGGGGTCGTGTAGCCGGATTCTTCGATCGAGCGGAGGATCTCTTCCCGGAGCCCCAATGCTGCGAAGGCGGGACTCGAAGGGGCGGTTTCGGTCAAGGTGGCAGGGCCGATCAGACGGTTGAATCTGCCCGGCTACTTAAGTGGTCGGCTGAAAAAGTCAACGATGGCACCCGATCCGGCGGCCTCAATCCCGCTGGAATCCGGCTCCGGATCGCTGCAGGAATGAGCAGGCGCCTGTGCGGGAGTTGACCGATGACGAAGATCATCCTTGTACCTGGGCTGTTGTGCAGCCCGCGACTTTGGCAGTTCCAAGTCGATGCCCTCGATGGGGACCACGAGGTGCGCGTGTTCGACCATCGACGCGACGACGACTATGCGGCCATGGCCGAGCGGCTGCTGGACGAGGTGCCGGGCAGCTTCGCCCTGATCGGCCTGTCGATGGGCGGCTACCTCGCCCAGGAGGTGGTCGGGCGCGCACCCGACCGCGTGGAGCGGCTGGCGCTCACCTGCACACGGGCCGAACCGGATACGGAGGAGGTCCGCAGCTGGCGCATGCAGAAGGTGGCCGAGGCGGCGGACGGACGGTTCGAGGCAGTTGCGGCGGAGCTGGGTCAGGGCTGGTTCGCGGAGCGCAACCGTACCCCGGCGAACCGGGCGCTGCTGGCGGACATGGCGCGCCATACCGGCTACGAGGCGTTCTGCCGCCAGCAGAAGGCGATTGCCGGCCGGCGGGACATGCGCCCGCTGCTCGGGCAGATAAGCTGCCCGACCCTGGTGCTGTGCGGATCGGAGGACTCGCTGACCCTGCCGGAAGGCCACATCGCCATGGCCCGCGCGATCCCCGACGCGGACCTCGTCATCCTGGGCGGCTGCGGCCATCTCGCACCGCTGGAGCGGCCGGCCGCGGTGACCGATGCGTTTCGGGCGTGGCTGCGGCGCTAGACGTCCAGTTCGGCGACGTTCGCTGCGTTCTCCTGGATGAAGGCCAGGCGCAGCTCGGGCTTGCGGCCCATCAGCTGCTCGACCAGCTGCCCGGTCGTCCGCCCGGCCACGTCCTCCAGGCCTACCCGGATCATCCGCCGTTTGGCCGGGTCCATGGTGGTCTCCTTGAGCTGGCTGGGGTTCATCTCCCCCAGGCCCTTGAAGCGGCCGATCTCGACGTTCTTCTTGTTCTTGAACACCGTCGCCAGGATTCGCTCCTTGTCCTTGTCGTCGCGGGCATAGGCGATCGTGCTGCCGTGCGAGAGCCGGTAGAGCGGCGGCTGGGCCAGATAGAGATGGCCAGTCTCGATGAGCTTGCTCATCTCCCGATAGAAGAAGGTCATGAGCAGGGCCGCGATGTGCGCGCCATCGACATCAGCATCGGTCATGATGACCACCTTGTCGTAGCGCAGGTCATCGGAGCGGAACTGCTTGCCCGAGCCGCAGCCAAGGGCCGTGACCAGGTCGACCAGCTCCTTGTTCTGGGCGAGCTTGTCGGCGGTGGCCGAGGCGACGTTCAGGATCTTGCCGCGCAGCGGCAGGATCGCCTGGGTATCGCGGTTGCGCGCCTGCTTGGCCGAGCCGCCGGCACTGTCGCCCTCTACCAGGAAGATCTCGGTGCCGTCCCGGCCTTCCCGGGAGCAGTCGGCGAGCTTGCCCGGCAGGCGCAGCCGGCGGGTCTCGCTCTTGCGCTGGACGTCCTTCTGCTTCTTGCGGGCCAGGCGCTCGTCGGCACGCTCGCAGACATGGTCGAGCAGCCGGCTGGCGGCGGCCGGATGGGAGGCCAGCCAGGTCTCGAACCGGTCCTTGAGGCGGTTCTCGATCGGGCGGGTGATCTGGGCGGAAACCAGCCGCTCCTTGGTCTGGCCCTGGAACTGCGGCTGCGGGATGAAGGCGGACAGCATCATGACCGCACTGCCCTGCACGTCCTCCGCGATCAGGCTGGCCGCGCGCTTGCCGGCCCCGATCCGATCGGCATGGGCCTTGATGCCCTTGAGCAGCGCCCCGCGCAGGCCCTGCTCATGCGTGCCGCCCAAAGGTGTCGGGATCGTGTTGCAGTAGAAGCCCTCGTAGCCTTCCTCGTCCAGGGGCCATGCCACCGCCCACTCGATCCGGCCGCTGGCTTCCGGCAGGTCCGCCTCGCCGGAGAACGCGTCGTCGACCACCCGCTCGCGGCCTTCCAGCTGCGCCTCCAGGAAGTCGGCCAGGCCGTTGGGGAAGTGGAAGGTCTCGCTCGCCGGCACCTTGCCGCGCTCGGCCAGCTCCGCCGGGCAGGACCAGCGGATCTCCACGCCCTTGAACAGGTAGGCCTTGCTGCGCGCCATCCGGTGCAGGATCGCCGCCGAGAACGTGGCGTCCTCGCCGAAGATCTCGGCATCCGGGGCGAAGCTGAGGGTGGTGCCGCGCCGGTTGGGCGCGTTGCCGCCATTCTCCACCCCGCCTTGCGGCACGCCCCGGGAATAGACCTGCCGGTAGAGCTTGCGGTCGCGGGCGACCTCGACGACCAGCTCGGACGACAGCGCGTTGACCACGGAGACGCCGACGCCGTGCAGCCCACCCGAGGTCTGGTACGCCTTGCTCGAGAACTTTCCGCCCGAATGGAGCGTGGTCAGGATCACTTCCAGCGCCGACTTGTCGGGGAACTTCGGATGCGGGTCGATCGGGATGCCGCGGCCATTGTCGCGGACCGTGACCCGCGTGGCGCTCTCCAGGGTCAGCTCGATCCGGTCGGCATGGCCGGCCACCGCCTCGTCCATGGCATTGTCCAGGACCTCGGCGACCAGGTGATGCAGCGCCCGCTCGTCGGTGCCGCCGATATACATGCCGGGCCGGCGGCGCACCGGCTCCAGGCCTTCCAGTACCTCGATGTCGTGCGCGGTGTAGTCGCCGCGCGGATCGCTGCTCTTCGTCTCGAACAGATCGCTCATGCTCGTTTCCGACCGGCCGGAACGGGCCGATCCATCAGGGGTAGAACGGGCCGCGGTGCGGATCCCGTGCGCAAGAAGCGTACCAGCCAGGGCGACGTCAAGCGGGGCTGATCAGTTCGACCAGTAGAGCCGCAGCTCGGCCGGGTGCGGCACGGCGGCGACCTCGTCGGCCTGGGCACGCTTGAGCGTCAGATAGGTGTCGACCATCCGCGTGGAAAACGCCTCGTCCGCGGTGAACAGGGTTCGGGACCGCTCCAGTTCGTCCAGCGCCTCGTCTAGGCTGCGCGGCAGATGGCGGAGTGGGGCCTCCTCGGTAGGCAGATCGTAGAGGTTGCGGTCGAGCGGATCATCCGGCTCGAGCTTGCGCTCCACGCCGTCCCGGCCAGCACACAGCACCGCCGCGATCGTAAGATAGGGATCGGCCAGCGGGTCGGGAAAGCGCAGCTCCAGCCGCTTCTGGTCGGGCCGCGCGGCCAGCGGGATGCGTACTGCCGCAGTCCGGTTGTTGGCGGCATAGGCCAGTACCGTCGGCACCTCCTCGCCCGGACGCAGCCGACGGTACGAGTTGGTCGACGGGTTGGTGAAGGCCGCGAGCGGACGGGCATGGTTCAGGACGCCCGCCATGAAGGACAGGCAGAGCGGGCTCAGGTCGGCATATTCCGTGCCATGGAACAGTGGCCGCGCCCCGCTGAACGCCGCCACCGAGAGTACGAGGTCGACGCCGTGCTCGTCGCGGGCAGGCTTCGGCACGAAGGTCGCAGTCTTGCCGTAGCTGGCGGCCACGCTGCGCACGACATAGCGGGCAATCTGCAGCCGGTCGGCCGCCACCAGCGCATCGGCAGGCGGCAGGACCAGCACGTGCTGGCAGGCACCACGGCCATGGCCGTGTGTCACGCCCGGGATACCGCAACCGGCCAGGATGGTCGCCACCTCGCTGCGCAGGTCGGAGAAATGGTCGGACGGCGGTGCCGCGAAGGCAGCGCGCCGGGGCAGGGGCCGATGACCGGAATTGCCGCCGGCGAGCGCGGCACCGGCGGCACAGGGCGCCTCCATGCCGCTCAGCCGGTAGCCGACCCGGTAGGATTCGTCGTCGAACTGCGCGTCGTCGAACAGGGAGAAGCCGAGTTCCATGCCGATCTGGAACCGGTCGGCGCCGAGCCGGCGGCCGACTTGGTCGGCCGTGCGGACGAGGGTACTGCGCGGGCAGGCATCGTAGGCGTGGCCGGTGCCGGCCTCCGTGGCACCGCAGAACACGACCAGGGTCGGCTGGGCAGCGAACGGGTCGATGAACCAGGAAGAGGGATCGGGCTGCAGCACCGGGTCCGGCTCGGTGGGTGCGTGCCAGCCCGGGATGCCCGAGCCGTCGATCACCAGGCCGTCGCTGAACAGGGCGGGGTCCAGTGCACTGGTCTCGATCGAGACCTGACGGACCTGGCCCAGAAGGTCGGTGAAGCGCAGGTTGCAGATGCGGACGCGGTGCTCTGCGATCGCCTGCATCAAAGGCTCGATATCGGACAACGGTACTGCCTCCCGGCACTCCATGGTGCCGCCGCACGCTCGCTGCCGTCCGAGTAGCCATTCTCAGGACAAAGAAAAAGGGGCAGCCCGAACGGGCCGCCCCCCTTGCTTGCGCTGCCGGCAGGCTCGGCCGCTCAGCAGTCGTAGTAGAGCACGAACTCGTACGGGTGCGGGCGCAGCGCCATCGCCTCGACCTCGTTGGCCCGCTTCATCGCGATATAGTTGTCGATGAAATCCTTGGTGAACACCTCGCCCTCCATGAGGAACTCATGGTCGGCGGCGAGCGCGTCCAGGGCGGCGCCGAGCGAGCCCGGCACGGTCGGGATGTGCGCCAGCTCTTCCGGCGGCAGGTCGTAGATGTTCTTGTCGGTGGCCTCGCCGGGATCGATCTTGTTCCTGATGCCGTCCAGGCCCGCCATCAACATCGCCGAGAAGGCGATATAGGGGTTGCAGGACGGGTCGGGGCAGCGGAACTCGACCCGCTTGGCCTTGGGGCTGTTCGAGTACATCGGGATGCGGCAGGCGGCCGAGCGGTTGCGCGCCGACCAAGCCAGGTTCACCGGCGCCTCGTAGCCCGGCACCAGGCGGCGGTAGGAGTTGGTGGTGGGGGCGGCAAACGCCAGGATCGCCGGCGCATGCTTGAGCAGGCCGCCGATGTACCACCGGCACAGGTCGGACAGGCCGTGTTCCTTGTCACCCGCGAACAGGGGCTTGCCCTCGCTCCAGATCGACTGGTGGCAATGCATGCCGGAGCCGTTGTCGCCGTAGAGCGGCTTGGGCATGAACGTCGCGGACTTGCCGGCCTTGGCCGCCTCGTTCTTCACGACATACTTGTACTTCATCTGGTGGTCGGCCATCGCCAGCAGCGTATCGAACTTCATGTCGATCTCGCACTGGCCGGCGGTCGCCACCTCGTGATGCTGGCATTCGACCGTCAGGCCGATGTCGATCATGGTGAGCGCCATGCGGGCGCGCAGGTCCTGCAGCGTGTCGGTCGGCGCGCAGGGGAAGTAGCCTTCCTTCGGCCGGATCTTGTAGCCGAGGTTCGGACCCTCGGCCCGGCGCATGTTCCACCAGCCCTCGACGCTGTCGACGAGATAGGAGCCGGAATTGATGTCCTGGCCGAACTGGACGTTGTCGAACACGAAGAACTCGGCCTCTGGTCCGAAGAATGCCGTGTCGCCGATCCCGGTCGACTTCAGGTAGGCCTCGGCCTTCTTGGCGATGCCGCGCGGGTCGCGGCTGTAGAACTCGCCGGTCACCGGGTCGAGCACGTCCGCGATCATGACGAGCGTCTTGTGCTCGTAGAACGGGTCGATGAAGGCGGTGGTGGGATCGGGCATCAGCAGCATGTCGGACGCTTCGATCGTCTTGAAGCCGCGCACCGACGAGCCGTCGAAGCCCAGGCCCTCCTCGATCTGGTCCTGCTCGAACACCGCGGCCGGATAGCTGATGTGCTGCCAGGTACCGGGAACATCCGTGAGCCGGATGTCGATCATCTGGACGCCATTGTCCTTGATGGCCTTCATGACGTCCGCGGACGTCTTGCAACCCAGCGTCATCCTTCGCCTTCCTTGTCTTTCGCCCGGCGGCCGATCGGCCGCCATCCGAGCCCCGTCATCCGGCGCCGCGCCCCGGACCTCGCTGCATGGCGCCCGGCCCGGCCTGCCGTTCCGCGGCCTTTCTAGGCAGCGCCCGCATCTTTGAGAAGGTGTCCGCACCGGGCATGGGCCCGGCGCCGGAACGCCAACGAGCCGGGGCGACCTGCCGCCCCGGCTCGGGAGAAGGGCGGACGGCCGGGCCGTCCGTCCAGACGATCTCCCGGGCCTCAGGCCGCAGCCGAGATGCCCGCCGAAGCCCCGACCGGAACCGAGTCGATGGTCTTCAGGATCTGCGAGGCGATCTGGTAGGGGTCGCCCTGCGAGTTCGGGCGGCGATCCTCGAGATAGCCCTTGTAGCCGTTGCGCACGAAGCTGTGCGGCACACGGATCGAGGCGCCGCGGTCAGCCACGCCGTAGCTGAACTTGTTCCACGGCGCGGTCTCGTGCTTGCCGGTCAGGCGCATGTGGTTGTCCGGGCCGTACACGGCGATGTGGTCGTCGAGGTTCGCCTCGAACGCCGCCATCAGCTGCTCGAAATACTCCTTGCCGCCGACCTCGCGCATGTAGGCGGTCGAGAAGTTGCAGTGCATGCCCGAGCCGTTCCAGTCCGTGTCGCCCAGCGGCTTGCAGTGGAACTCGATGTCGATGCCGTACTTCTCGGTCTGGCGCAGGAGCAGGTAGCGGGCCATCCACATCTCGTCGGCGGCGCGCTTGGAGCCCTTGCCGAAGATCTGGAACTCCCACTGGCCCTTGGCCACCTCGGCGTTGATGCCCTCGTGGTTGATGCCGGCGGCCAGGCAGATGTCGAGATGCTCCTCGACGATCTGGCGCGCGATGTCGCCCACGTTCTTGTAGCCGACGCCGGTGTAGTAGGGGCCCTGGGGGGCGGGGAAGCCGTGCTCGGGGAAGCCCAGCGGGCGGCCGTCCTTGTAGAAGAAATATTCCTGCTCGAAGCCGAACCAGGCGCCATCGTCATCCAGGATGGTGGCGCGGCTGTTCGACGGATGCGGGGTCTCGCCGTCCGGCATCATGACCTCGCAGAGCACCAGCACGCCGTTGGTGCGCACCGGGTCGGGGAACACGCGGACCGGCTTGAGCACGCAGTCGGAGCTGTGGCCCTCGGCCTGCAGGGTGGAGCTGCCGTCGAAGCCCCAGAGCGGCAGCTGCTCCAGAGTCGGGAAGCTGTCGAATTCCTTGATCTGCGTCTTGCCGCGGAGATTCGGCACCGGGGTGTAGCCGTCGAGCCAGATGTACTCCAACTTGTATTTGGTCATTGCGGCCTTCCAAAGCGATTGAATCGAGATAGGTGAGGTCCTGGTGCCTGCGGCTTCTGCGTGCCTGCCCGCCATCGGCTGACCTATCTCCAAGCACGTTGCGTGCCAAACGGCCGCCGCCTGTGAAGCGAGGCGGCGGCCTGCGCGTGCCGATGCCTGAAAACTGAGCAGATCCTGCCTCCTGCCGAGTTGTTGGCCTGCCGCGGCGTGTCACAACTTGCCTGGCCGCAATGCCCCGAAGAACAGCATTGCCCCAGCCATGGTTAAAAAATCGGCATTAACTGTTTCTAAAAGAGGCAAATTGCGTAAAGGGGGTGCAAACCCCTGGGAAAGCGATTATGTACGACAAGGCAAAGCTTGGATCTGACACGGAGTGAGCGACATGGCTGGAAGCGCCGAGCGGCAGTCCGCCATCATCTACGAGTTTCCTCGGCGCGGCCGGTTCGCGCAGCTGGGGCAGCAGGACGTCAACCGCCCGCTCAGCGAGAAGGAATCGCGCGTGGCGGCGGCTGCGTTCGACAGCTGGTACCACGAGGCGGCAGTTCAGGAATCGGCGCGCGCGCACAAGCGCTGAACCGCTGTCTAGCCCAGCCGCGGCAGGGCTGACTGAACCTTGCACGAAATCTGGAAGGGCCGGCTCGATGCCGGCTGGCCCACGGCGGTAGAACTGCCGGGGGCAGGTGCGGGCGGGTCCCAACCCTGACAGACACGGCGCGCCCGGCAGCGGCCGGGATGGCCAGGCGTTCTTTGGGAAACCGCACCGACCATCGGAAAACATGGTCGCCGGATGAGTCGTCTGACTGGTCCTGGCGCGACCTTCGGGCCAGCCCGCGAGCGGGCAGGGCCGGTTCGCTTCAGCCGAACCGGCCCGGGCGGTCAGAGCGCGTCGTTGCCGCGCTCGCCGGTGCGGATCCGCACGGCCTCTTCCACCGAGTAGACGAAGATCTTGCCATCGCCGATCCGGTCGGTCTTGGCCGCCTGCTGGATGGCCTCGACCGCCCGCTCGGCCAGCTGGTCGTCGACCACGACCTCGATCTTCACCTTGGGCAGGAAATCGACGACGTACTCCGCCCCGCGATACAGTTCCGTGTGCCCCTTCTGGCGCCCGAAGCCCTTCACTTCCGTCACAGTCATGCCCTTCAGGCCGATCTCCTGGAGGGCTTCCTTGACCTCGTCCAGCTTGAACGGCTTGATGACGGCTTCGATCTTCTTCATTGCGCGACTTTCTCCACGACGAACGCTGGCGAGCGAACTTCCCACACCAACATTGCTCGGGGAAGGGTTATGCACGACACGTGCCAACGGTTCCCCATGCAGGTGGTTATGGAGCCCGTCGTGCTGGATGCCTAGAATATGGGCAGGCATGGTCAAGAATGAGGCAGACGTCTGATCGAGAACATTGCCGCCGACTGCGCGTGGCGCTTGACGAAGCGGCCGGCACGAGGCATTCAGCGCCGCGGATGGCGGGCGTAGCTCAGTCGGTAGAGCGCTAGGTTGTGGTCCTGGATGTCGCCGGTTCGAGTCCGGTCGCTCGCCCCATCCCCTGCTAATAGCAGCCTGAATCCCGGCACCGGGATCCGCGGCCGGGTGTAGCCTTCCGGCGCGTCGGGCTTCGGCCTCACAGACTCGAATAGTTCCAATTCGATCTACTGCCGGGATCGAGTTGTCACGGGCGCTGCGCAGTGCGAAACGGCGAGAACGGGCAGTGTGCGCCTGCCTGTATCGCTACGTGCTTCGTCTGGGGAACGCCCGATGGGTCGCTCGCTCGTGTATTCGATCACCGCGACGGCGATGATCCTCTCCCTGCCGGCCCATGCGGTCGAGCCGGTCGACGTGGTCGCCACCTATGCCGACATCGCCGAGGCGATGTACGCCGATGCGCTGACGAGTGCCGAGGAGCTGCAGGTGGCCGTGGACGCCTTCCTGGCCAAGCCATCCGCCGAGACCCAGGCTGCCGCCAAGGAAGCATGGAAGGCCGCCCGGGCGCCCTACCAGCAGACCGAGGCCCTGCGCTTCGGCAATCCGCTGGTGGACGAGTGGGAAGGCAAGGTGAACGCCTGGCCGCTCGACGAGGGCCTGATCGACTATGTCGATGCCTCCTATGGCGACAGTTCCGACGAGAACCCGCTCTACCTGCTGAACGTGGTGGCATCGCCGGCCCTGCGGGTGGGCCGCGAGCAGGTCGATGCGCGGAACATCACGCCGGCTCTGCTGGCGGACCATCTCCAGGAGGCGCTCGACGTCGAGAAGAACGTCGCGACCGGCTACCACGCGATCGAGTTCCTGCTCTGGGGCCAGGACCTGAACGGCACCGGCCCGGGTGCCGGCATGCGGCCCTGGACCGACTACAGCCTGACCCACTGCACCGGCGGCAATTGCGACCGGCGCCGCGCCTATCTCGAGGCCGCGACCGACCTGCTCGTCAGCGACCTCCAGGACATGGCGGCGAGCTGGCGGGACGGCGGGGCGGCGCGCACGGACCTGATGAGCGTCGGGCCGGAAGCCGGGATCGGCCGGATCCTGACCGGCATCGGTTCCCTGTCCTATGGCGAGCTGGCCGGCGAGCGGATGAAGCTCGGCCTGCTGCTGAACGATCCCGAGGAGGAGCATGACTGCTTCTCGGACAACACCCACAACTCGCACTTCTACGACCAGGTCGGCATGGTGGCGCTGTGGAACGGCAGCTACCAGCGCCTGGACGGCAGCATCGTATCCGGACCGTCGGTGAACGAACTCGCCAGGGAGAAGGCACCGGAAGCCGCGAAGCTCGTCCAGGACCGCATGGCCGAGACGACCGCGAAGCTCGAGGTGATCCGGGAGAGTGCCGAGAGCGGCAGGATGGCCTACGACCAGATGCTGGCGGCCGACAATGCCGAAGGCAACGCCATGCTCCAGGCCGCCATCGATGCCCTGGTGGCACAGACCCGGGCGGTGGAGGAGGTGGTGGCAGCACTGGGCGTGGCCGTCACGGTCGAGGGCTCGGACAGCCTGGACAACCCGGACACGGTGGCGCCCTGAGCGGGCCTGACGCATCGGGCCTGCTCCGCGCGGAGGAGCAAGGCGCGAGAGCGGGGATGCGGATCGGGCGACGCTCCTTGCTGCTCGGTGCTGCCGCGGCGGTGGTAGTGCCGGGGCAGTCCGGCATGCCTCTGGGCCGTCCGGCGGCAGCCGGAGAGGGCACCGTCACCCGGCATCTGGTGGCGGCCGAGCGGCGGATCCGGGTCCCCTCGGGCAGTGGGCCGGAGGTCTCAGCCTGGACGTTCGCCGACGAGCCATTGCCGGTGATCCGGCTGCGCCAGGGCGAGTGGCTGCGGGCACGGCTGGAGAACCGGCTGCCGGAGCCCATCTCGATCCACTGGCATGGCATCCGCGTGCCCAATGCCATGGACGGCGTGCCCTACCTCACTCAGGAGCCGGTGGCACCGGGGCAGGGCTTCGACTACGCGTTCGTCCCGCCCGATACCGGGACCTTCTTCTTCCACACCCATTGCAACACGATCGAGCAGTTGAGCCGCGGGCTCGCGGGCGTCCTGATCGTCGAGGGCGACGAGACGGTGCCGCACGATGCCGAGCTGGTCCTGGTGCTGCGCGACTGGCGGATCGACGAGACGGGCGCCTTCACCCCGTTCACCAGCGATGCGGCCGCGGCGAAGTCCGGCACGTTCGGCCGGCTGCGCACCGTCAACGATCTGGTGGAGCCGGTCTTGGACGTGCCGGCCGGTAGCGACCTGCGGCTGCGCATCCTCAATGTCGACGCCACCCGCATCGCCGAACTGGGCGTGGAGGGTACCGAGGCGGCAGTGGTCGCGATCGACGGCAACGGCCTGCCGCCGGTGCCGCTGACCAGCTGGCGGCTGGGCCCGGCCATGCGCCTGGACCTGACGCTGCGCGCTCCCGGGCCGGGCGAGGAGGCGGTGCTCTACGACTATTTCGCGCCGGAGCCCGTGCCGCTCGCCCGGCTGCGCGGGCGTGGCCCGGCACGTCCCGACCGGCCGTTCACACCGGCAGCACTGCGCCCGTCGACCTTCGCAGAGCCTGACCTGGCCCACGCGGAAAAGCTCCGGCTGACCTTTCAGGCGACGGCGATCGCCAGCGAGATCGTGCTGGACGACGGCCAGGTGCTGCGGCTTGCCGACAATCTCTGCCTGAGTGCCGCCACGCACTGGGCGATTGACCGCAGGAGCTGGCCGGAGCAGGGCCACCGGGCACTGCCGCCGCCGCTGTTCGAGCTGGTGCGGGGGCGGAGCTATGTGATCGAGCTGGTCAATGCCACCCAGTACCAGCATCCGATCCATCTGCACGGGCTGACCTTCCAGGTGCTCGACCCCAGGCAGGGTGCCGCCGGCCAGCGCGTCGACACGGTGCTGCTGGGCCCGCGCGACCGGACGCGGATCGCGTTCGTCGCCGACAATCCCGGGGACTGGATGCTCCACTGCCACATCATCGAGCACCAGGAGACCGGCATGATGGGCTGGTTCCGGAT
>NZ_DATMFZ010000065.1:0-2583 GCF_035556675.1 Geminicoccus sp.
ACGCGGGTCTGGCGCTTGCCGAGCGCCACCATGGCATCGACGACCCATTGCGCGGTGTCGGCCGCGCGGATCACCTCGACCAGCTTCATCAGCGGCACGGGGTTGAAGTAATGCATGCCGCAGACCCGCTCGCGGTGCTTCAGCGAGCGCGCGATCGAGGCGATGCGGATCGAGGACGTGTTCGAGGCGAGGATGCAGTCGGGCGCCACGACGGCCTCGAGCTCTCCGAACAGCTTCTGCTTGACCTCGAGATTCTCGAACACTGCCTCGACGATGACGTGGCAGCCCTTCAGATCCTGAAGCGTCTCGGCGACACCGAGGTTCGCTTCCGTCTTCGCCAGGTCGGTGTCGGTCAGCCGTCCCTTCGTCACCAGACCCTTCAGGATCTCGATGATACCTGCCTTCGCCTTGGCCGCCCCACCGGCCGCAGCGTCGAACATGACGGCTTTCATGCCACCCTGCGCCGTCACTTGCGCGATCCCGCGCCCCATGGCGCCGGTGCCGACCACACCCACGGTCAGATCGGTGCGGTTGATGTCGAGAGTCATCGTCATGTCCTCTATTTCTTCTTCGTGATCTTGCACGAGCGGCGCTGGCCTTTGGCCGCCTTCTTCCATGCGTCCTCGGAAACGAGTCGGCCGAGCAAGGCGAGCGCATTCTTGGGATTGCCGCGCGCCGCCGTTTGCCGAAATCGCGTTTCGGGATCGGTGGTAACCATGACCCTAGAAACGGGAGTTGCGCCTGCTTGAAGGAAGCAGGCGTTTGGTAGATTTTCGACCGATAGGTGTCATGCCGCGAGTGGGGCAGGTGGGGCGCGGAGTTGCCGGCCGTTGAGGAAATGGCGCATCGCCTCGCTGAGGATGCGATAGAGGCGCTGCAGCGGCGTCAACTGCTCCGCAGTTGGGCGGATGCTGGCGAAGAAGCGTGCGATACGGCGATAGGCGCGCTCCGCCAGCTTGTGGTCGCCGTGCGTGCTGGTGATGGTGAGGGTGGTGCGGCCGGCATGCTCGGTGCGGCGGGCGATGGCATGCATCATCAACGGCCGTGCGGTGATCGCCTCGCGATGCCGGTCAGGCTCGGCCAGACGGGTGAACAGGGTCCACCAGTTGTAGGCGAGCGCCACGATGCGGGCCATCAGCCGGCAGCGGGCCAGGTCCTGCGTCGTGAAACCGCCCCAGCCCCACTGGTTCTTCATCTCGTCGTAGATGTTCTCGCAGTCGGCGCGATCGCGATAGAGCTGGCCGAAGCTCAGGATCTCCTCGCTCAGCGAGGTCACCAGGGCGCCGTGCTCCCACACCGCCTCGTCGGCCTCGACCGTGGCGAACCCCAGCGCCAGCTGCCCGCGGGCATGGCGAACCGTCGAGACCGCTCCCTTGAGCCGCCGGCGCAGCAGGATCACCCGCCGCGCCCGGCCCCAGCCGTGCAGCTCGAGCCACGCCTCCTTGCCCTGCCAGCCTTGCCCCGCCTGCGTCCAGCCCACCTCCGACATCGCCCGATCCAGCGCCCGCCTGACGTTCGCCGTCAGCCGCAGCCGCAGCAGATACGCCAGGCCCTCCGCCTCGCAGCGCCGCATCACCAGGTCAGTGCCCCAATTGCTGTCGCCCCGCACCAGGCGTGGCCACAGCGCCCGCGGCAGCGCCTCCAGCAGACGCCACAGCCCGCCTTGCGAATGCCGCGAGGCGTGCTGCTTGCCGCTGCGAACCTCCACATCCAGCACAAGGCGCAGGTTGGCCATCACGTAGGTATGCAGGCTGTGCGACGGACGCCCGGGCTTGTGCGGATTGTAGCCGACTTCCGCCCCCTCCTGATGGCCGTACAGCGGCTTCACCGTCGTATCGACATCCAGGATCCACGGCTCGCCCAGCAGCGGCCGCACGCAATGCAGCAGATGCTCGCACATCCACTCCTCGCCCGCCGACGGCGCGATCGACTTCAGGCCGCGCCGCACCGCATCCTCGCTCACCACACGGCCCATCCCCAGAAGCTGCGGATTGACCGCATCCCCGCGCAGAGCCGTCAGATGCGCGTAACGCCAGCACCCTGCCAGCACTCCCAGCAGCGCCGTCCCCAGCACATCCCGCTTCGGCGGCGCATTCGGGCTGGTGAACCGCAACGGACTGCCCGCCACCCAGGCATCGAACAGCCCAGCCTGCTTCAAAAACTCCACGAAGAACGGCAACTGACCCAGCGGCGTCACCGCCGCTGCCTCATCCCATTCCACGTGAACCCGCCCGGCGAACGTCTCGGCGATCACCGCCTCGTCCGACGATACTTCAACCGCCCCGTGCAGCACCCGTTGGGTGCCACCCTTGCGCTTCATTGGATTGGCCATTGCCAAGCGATTCCAATGACTTCCTCGCTTAGTGCAACTCCTAACTCACGGATTTAGGGTCAGGGGGGCTGCGCTCCCGGCAAGCATGACAGGAAATTGTTTCTCAAATCGAAAATTCGCAAGCTCTGAGCGCAGCGAAGGGCCCGACCGAACGATCAGACGCGGGCCACGGATATGGGTTCGATTTGTCGAACAGGCATATCACTGCACGTCAAAGCCACATCATTATCTCCACGCGTATGGGGTACTTG
>NZ_DATMFZ010000066.1:0-11999 GCF_035556675.1 Geminicoccus sp.
ACGAAGATCGGCGAGCGGGACAGGTTGACCAGCCGGGTCTCCTGGCGCAGCCGCTCCTCGCTCTGCCGCAGGGCTTCCTCGGCCCGGCGGCGCTCGGTGATGTCGACGAAGGTGGCGACGATCCCGTCGATCTTGTCGTCGATGGTGCGGTATGGCCGCATCCGCACGAGATACCAGCCGCCGGCCCGGCTCGGCACCTCTTCCTCGATCGGCGCCAGGTCCTTGAGCACCAGGCGCGCCTGGTCGGCCAGCCCGTCATAGTCGAGCTGATGGGTGAAGTCGGTGATCGGCCGGCCCTCGTCGTTCAGGGTGATGTTGAACAGCTCGGTCAGCCGCGGCGTGAAGCGCTTGATGCGCAGGGATGTATCGAGGAACAGCGTGCCGACATCGGTCGCGGCCATCAGGTTCTGCAGGTCGCTGTGCGCCCGCGACACGCTTTCGAGCTTCAGCTTCAGCTCGTTGTTGACCGTCTGCAGCTCCTCGTTGATCGACTGGAGTTCTTCCTTGCTGGTTTCCAGCTCCTCCGAGGTGGAGCGGAACTCCTCGTTGATCGACTGCAGCTCCTCGTTGGCGGCCCGCAGCTCCTCGTTGGCCGCCTCGGATTCCTCCCGGGTCGCGCGCAGCCGGTTCTGCGCCGCCTGCAACTCCTCCTGGAGCTGCTGGATCAGCTCCTCGCTGGCACCGCCATCGGCCCGCCCGGCATCCGCCAGGTGCGTGGCTTCATCCACCGCCTCGCCTTCGATGAACATGACGATGGCATGGCTGGCGCCCCCGCCGTCCCGGACCACCGGCTTGGCATGGAGATATACCCGCTGGGCGGCACCGTTGAACCGGACCGGGATCGGGGCGGTGAGGGTGGGTTCACCCCGTTCGAAGGCACGATGGAGGGCCGAGCGCAGGTCGAAGCGCAATTCCTGGCGAACCAGGTCGACCGCGTCGACGCTCAGTGGTCCGCCAGCCGGCTGCAGGTAGCGCCCGGCATTGTCCGAGAGATGGATGACGCGGTGCGCCTCGTCGATCAGTATGCTGGGCGGTGCGACCCGCTCGAGCATCTGCCGATGAAGCACGGCGTCGCTCATGCTGCCGCCCGAATGGTGTGCCCGCGCCGGGACCGGGCCGCGGTCGTGGGAATGATGGCTGGTACCCAGGAGGATGGGCAGTGCGGGCCGCTTGTCCCCGGGGGCTGCCACCGACCGGTAGATCCGCGCATCCCGATCGACCGGGCGGAACAGACCCACGGGTTGATCCGCGCTCTCCGAGGAGCCGAGGAACAGGAAGCCGCCCGGGTTCAGGGCATAGTGGAAGGTGTTGCAGACGAGCTGCTGCAGGTCGCGATCGAGATAGATCAGCAGGTTGCGGCACGAGATCAGGTCCAGCCGCGAGAAGGGCGGGTCCTTCAGCATGCTGTGCGTCGCGAACAGGATGATGTCGCGCAGCTCCCGGCGAACCCGGTAGTGGTCGCCTTCCTTGAGGAAGAAGCGCCGCAACCGCTCCTCGCCCAGATCGACCTCGATTGCATCGGGAAATCGGCCTTCACGGGCGATCGCCAGGGCACCGGCATCCAGGTCGGAGCCGAACACCTGGATCTCGGGCCGCAGGTCGCGCCGGCTGGCCTCCTCGAGCAGCAGCATGCCGATCGTGTAGGCCTCCTCCCCGGTGGCACATCCCGGGACCCAGACCCGGATGAACGAGCCGACTTCCTTGTTCTCGAACAGGCGCGGGATCACATGCTCTGCGAGCGACCGGAACGCCTTCGGGTCGCGGAAGAACGTCGTCACCGAGATCAGGAAGTCCGAGAACAGCGCCTGGGCTTCCTCGGCATTCTCGCGAAGGTAGTTATAGTATTCGCGAAGCGACTCCTTCCTGGCGACCTGCATGCGCCGGGCGATGCGCCGCGTAACGGTGGCGCGCTTGTACTGGGAGAAGTCATGGCCGGTCCGCACCCGGACATGAGCCAGGATCCGCCGGAGGCTTTCCTCGTCTCCTTCGGGCACGCCATTCGCGGAGATCGTTTCGCGCTTGTGCAGGATCTCGACCAGTTGCCGTGCGATTTCCTGGACCGGCAGCACGAAGTCCGCGACCTGGGTCGCAATGGCGCTGCGAGGCATGGACGAGTATTCGGCCTCGTTCGGATCCTGCACCATGACGATGCCGCCGGCTTCCTTGACCGCCTTGACCCCGATGGCGCCATCGCCGCCGGCGCCGGTCAGGATGATGGCGAAACCATCGTTGTGCTGCTCCGCCAGCGAGCGGAAGAACATGTCGATCGGCGCCCGCTGCCCCCTGGGTTCGTCGAACGGCAGGGCGGAGACCATGTGATCGGCGATCCGCAGCCGCCGGTTCGGAGCGATCACATAGATCTTGTTCGGTTCCAGATGAGCGGTATTCTCGACCTGTTCCACGCTCATGCTGGTGCGCGATGCCAGGATGCTGGGCAACTGGCTGCGCGTGTCGGGATCGAGATGAACGATGACGACGAAGGCTGCACCGGTATCGTCAGGCATCGAATCGAACAGCAGCTTCAGGGCAATGACGCCGCCCGCGGATGCCCCGATGCCGACGATCGGCGGGTCGACCTGGTCCTGCATCAAACGCTCCGTGCGGGCTGAAGACTGAAGCTGGATATGCACGGCCCGGGTTCTATTACGGCCGGCCTGCCAGCGATACCGCTCTTGTCTGCATCGCAGCTGGGAGGTGGTCCCTCATGGCTGCCGGATCGCATCCATGCCGGTGCTCACGGCCTGCCGAAGCGTTTCGGCGTAATGCCGGTATTCTGCGGCGCGGGAATCATAGACCTTCGCCAGCGCATCCCGCCCCTGGGCACGGGCATCCTCGGCCATCCGCTCCACGATGCCCAGCCGTTCCTCCATGACCCGCATGGCCACGGCCAGGGCCTCGTGCACCTCGTCCTCCTGGGCGACGAGCAGGTTCTCGGCGGTGAACCCGTGCCCGATCTGGCAGCGATAGCGCAGCGGACCATTGCCCTTCATGTGGGACAGGACGCCGTGACAGTGAGGGCAGCTGAACATCGAGGGCTCGGCGATCTTGCTCAGCCGGTCCGAGCCCAGGCGGCTGCCGAGCGCGATCTTGACCTCCAACTCCAGGTCCAGCCCCGTCGGCCTGGGGGGGCCTGCGGGCACTCTGGCCAATTCGCCTAGCAAGGGCCCGAGCTGGTCCGAGCGCACGACATGGTCGACGGCAACGGTCGCCATGGCCGCGGTCGGCATGGCGGCGACCTCCGCATCCAGGGGATGCTGAACCACCGTGATCCCACCCGTTTCACTGATCGCGTGCAGGCCGGAAGCACCGTCATTCATCATCCCGCTCAGCACTACGCCGATCGCGCGGGGGCCGAAGGACAGTGCCGCCGAGCGGAACAGGGGATCGATCGCCGGTCGGCTCATGTTCTCGCGCGGCCCGCGGCCCAGCCGGATGGTGTGGTCCACGACGAGGAGGTGGCGGTCGGAGGGGGCCAGGTAGATGTGGCCCTGCTCCAGCGGCTGGCCGTCCACCGGGCTGTTCACCCGCAGGGACACGCCGGCGCTGAGCAGTTCGGAGCGATGGTCGTCTGCATCCTTGGCCCGGTGGGTGCAGACCAGGACCGCAGCGGGAAGATCGGCGGGCAGATCCTGGAAGATCCGCTGCAGCACCGGGAAGCTGCCCGCAGAGCCCCCGATGACGATCAGGTCATGGTTGGGCATGCGGGGGACCTCCTGCTTCAGTACCGGCATTCAAGGACAACCGGCCGTCGCAGGGGGCGTTCCCGGGAAAGGGCCGGCCGGCAGCAGGCGGCGGCTCTCGCCGCCCCCGCCGCCGGCCGGCCCGGCAGGAACGAAGCCGGGCCGGGTTACCCGGTGAACCCGTAGGCGCTGCGCGCCTGCTCCGGGCTGACATAGCCCTCGGCCACGTCCTCCCGGATCAGCTCGGGATCACGCTGCTTCGGGTCGCCATAGCCGCCGCCGCCCGCGGTGATCAGCAGGATGCGGTCGCCCGGCTCGAACACCACGTTGGCGTACTTGCTGCTCGACTTCTTGTTGTCGGTCTCGCGCACCGTGGTCCAGCGGTCGGTCCCGGCCTTCATGACCTTGGTGCCGCCGGCAGCACCCCGCTCGCCGCCGAACAACGGGAAGGGCCCGGTCTCGTGACGGTCCGAGCACTGCGAGCCGGTGATCGGCACGGTGGTCACATACAACGTGCGCTTGTAGCCCAGGCCGCCGCGCCACTGCCCGGCACCGCCGGAATCCTGGACCAGCTCGCAGTTCTCGACCCGCAGGGGGAAGCGGGTCTCGAACACCTCGGTCGGGTTGAAGCGGCAATTGCCGTTGATGGCGTTGACGGTGTTGTTGCCATCATGACCCTTCCGGCCACCCCAGCCGCCCGACATGATGTCGTAGCAGGCGAAGTATTCGTCATGGTCGGGATGGTCGCCGCCGAACACGAAGTTCGTGCTGGTCCCCGATTCCGAGGCCATGGCGCGGTCCGGCGTGCAGCCCGCCATGGCGCCGATCACGATGTCGGCGAGACGCGGGTGGGTCTCGGTGTTGCCGGCGACCAGCGGGCCCGGATAGTCGACATTGGTGACGTGGCCAGGCGGCGAGAGCACCCGGATCGGCCGGAAGCAGCCGGAGTTCTTCGGGATCGACGCGTCGGTGACGTGCAGGAGGCCGTTATAGGTGGCGCCCGTGGTCACGCCGAGGGTGGCGTTGATAGGCCCCTTGGCCTGCTTGGAGCTGCGGCTGAAATCAGCCACGACCTCGTCGCCGTGCAGGTGCAGGTCGACCGCGATGGTGTACGGCGTCGTCGTGACACCATCGTTCTCGATCACGTCCTCGAAGGAATAGACGCCGTCCGGGAACGCGGCGATCTCCGCCCGCATCCGCCGCTCGGCATAGTCCATCAGGTCTTCGCAGGTCTGCTTGAAGACGTCCTTGCCGTACTTCTTGACGATCTGGGTGATCCGGTCGACGCCCAGGTCCACCGCACCGATCATGGCGCGCAGGTCGCCATAGGACTGCCGCGGCGTGCGGGTGTTGGCGAGGATCAGCTTCCAGACTTCCTCGACGTCCTGGCCGGCCTTCATGATCTTCACCGGCGGCACGCGCATGCCTTCGTGGAAGATCTCGGTGGCCTCGCCGCAGAAGGCACCCGGCACCATGCCGCCGATCTCGGCGATGTGGCCGATGCAGACCGCGAAGCCGAGCAACTCGCCGTCCACGAAGAACGGCTTGAAGAAGGTGTGCTCGGGGCAGTGCAGGCCGCCGCGATAGGGGTCGTTGTGCAGGAGGATGTCACCCTCCTGCAGCGTGTCGAACGGGATCTCCTGGGCGCAGGTCTTGATGAGCAGCGGCATGCCGCCGATCATGGTCGGACAGAACTCGGCACAGGCGATCATGTCGCCCTTGGCGTCGGCGAGCGCGCAGGTGAAGTCGAGCCCCTCGTTGAAGATCGTCGAGTACGACGTCTTCATGAGCAGGATGCCCATTTCCCGGCAGATCGAGACCATGGTCGAATCCATGATGTTCATGGTGACCATGTCGAGCGGCGCCAGGCGCTCGCCCTTGGACGGGTAGGCCGCCTCGAAGGGCAGCTTGGGCTGGACGATCGGCATGACCGGGTCGTCCTCGCCCTTGGCCCGCCGCTCGGTCCATTCCACGCACCAGGGCGAGCAGAACAGGCCCTTGGGCCCGGGCCCCGTGCGCACCCCCTCGCCATAGACGAGCAGGCCGCAGCAGGCGCACTTGTTGTACTTTTCGACGTAGAAGCCGTTCTCGGACATGCGCATCGGATGAGTGTCCTTCTCAGGCCTGGATCGTATCGATGAGGAGATGGCCGTAATCGTCGACCGTGAGGCGCTGGCCGGGGCAGACCACCGTGACCGAGGCCGCCTCCTCGACGATGACCGGCCCCTCCAGCACATGCCCCGCCAGGAGCTTGTCGCGGTCGAAGACATCCACGTCGAACCGGCCCTGGACATAGCCGACGCTGCGCCGGCCCATGGGCACGGGCGCGCCGGTGGCCTTCTCCAGCTTCGGGATCTCGGGCAGGGCCGAGTCCGAGATCGCGGTCACCGAGAAATTGACGATCTCGATGATGTCGCCCTTGGTGTTGAAGCCGAAGCGCGCCTTGTGCGCCGTGTGGAAGGCCTCCCAGAGCTGCTCGATGTCGGCGTCGGGCGAGAGCGTGTTCTCGTCGACGGTCAGCTCCAGCTCGTAGTTCTGACCGAGATAGCGCATCTCGAGCGCGCGGGTGAGCTTGATCTCGTGGTCGAAGCCCTGCTCGGTGAGCTGGGCCTTCGCCTCGTCGACCAGGGACTGCATGATCGCGGCCGCCCTGGCCTTGTCGAACCGGTTGCTGGTGAGCTGCGCGGTGCGCTGCCGGTCGACGCGGGGCTGAGTCAGGATGAAGCCATAGGCCGAGAACTGGCCCGGATGGTTGGGCACGATCCCCTTGGGAATGCCCATCTCGACCATCAGCTCGCCGACGTGGAGCGGCCCGGCGCCGCCGAAGGTGGAGAGCGTGAAGTCGCGCGGGTCGAGGCCGCCCTCGATCAGCACGGAGCGCAGCGCGCCCACCATGTTGTTGTTGGCGATGCGCACGATCGCGAGTGCGGTCTCGTCGACGTCCTGGCCGAGGGCCTCGGCGACGCTCGCAACCGCCTTGCGCGCCCGCTCGACGTCCAGCCGCATCCGGCCGCCCAGGAAGTTGTCCGGGTCGATCCGGCCCAGCAGCACGTTGGCATCGGTGACGGTCGGCAACTCGCCCTTGCCGTAGCAGGCCGGGCCCGGGTTGGCACCGGCCGACTGCGGCCCGACCCGGAGCATGCCGCCCTTGTCGATCCAGGCGATCGAGCCGCCGCCCGCACCGATCGTGCGGATGTCGATGATCGGGATCTGGATCGGCACGCCCCATTCGATCTCGAACGCGGTCGTGAAGCGCTCCTGGCCGTCCAGGATCACCGACACGTCGGTGGAGGTGCCACCCATGTCGAGCGTGACCAGGTGGTCGATGCCGGTGAGCTGGGCCACGTGCCGGCTGGCGATGACACCGCCCGTCGGTCCCGACACCACCAGGTTCACCGGCGCCTCGGCCGCGGCATCCAGGGTCATCTCGCCGCCGTTCGACTTGATGACCACGGTCGGCGCCTTGAAGCCCGCCTCGTCCAGCCGCTTGCGCATCGAGCCCATCTGCCGGCTGACCACCGGCTTGAGATAAGCGTCGGCCAGCACGGTCGAGGCGCGCTCGTACTCCTTCCACTTGGGCAGGACTTCGTAGGAGATCGAGATCGGCAGGTCGGGCAGGACCTCGGTCAGGATCTCCTTGATGCGCTGCTCGTGCGCCGGGTTCAGGTAGGAGAACAGGGTGCAGACCGCGACCGCCTGGATCTCCGGGTTGGCCTTGATCTGCTCGCCCAGCGCCCGGACCTCGGCATCGTCCAGGGGCTTCAGCACGTTGCCGTAGGCGTCGATCCGCTCGTCCAGCTCGAAGCAGTGGCGGCGCTTGGCCAGCGGGTTCGGCTTCACCCAGCTGGCATCGTAGTGATACTTGCGGTTGCCGCGCTGGACGAAGATGACGTCCTTGAAGCCCTTGGTCGTCACATAGGCGACCGTGGCGCCCTTGCGCTCCAGGATCGCATTGGTCGCGACCGTGGTGCCGAGCCGGATATGCTCGACGGCAGCGGCATCGCTGCTCTTGTAGCGGCCGAGGCCGCCGATGATGCCGACCACCGGATCGGTCGGCGTGGACAGTTCCTTCCAGACCTCGACTTTCTTGTTGACGCGGTCATAGGCGACGAAGTCGGTGAACGTACCACCGACATCAATTCCGAGAGCGTGGCTCATCTCAGGGTTACTTTCTTGGTGCAACTCAGGCGATCGGCGCGTCGTAGTCGACCGGCGTGGCGTGCCAGCCCTGTCGGCGCTTTTCCCAGAAGGTTTCGCGCAGCTTCGCGGAAATCGGGCCCGGGCGGTCGTTGCCGAGGATGCGCGAGCCCAGCCGGCTCACCGGCATCACGCCGCCGGCGGTGGTCGAGAGCAGGATCTCGTCGGCCTCTTCCAGCTCCGCGCGCGGGATCGGGCGGGTCTCGAACGGGATGCCCAGCTCCTCGCAGAGCTCCTTCACCGACAGCCGGGTGATGCCCTCCAGCGCCCCGCGCGGCGGGCTGACCACGGTGCCGTTGACGATGGCGAACGCGTTGTAGCCGGGCCCCTCGGTCAGGTTGCCTTCCTGGTCCAGCAGCAAGGCCGTCTCGAACCCGCCGTCATGCGCCTCGAACAGGGCCTGGGTCAGGTCGCCCCAGTGGAAGTTCTTGACGGTGGGATCGACCGATTCCGGCGGGATGCGCGGGGTCTTGGCGATCGTCGCATGGACCCCGCGAGCCTGCTGCTCCTCGGAGAACAGCCAGACCCAGGGGATCGCGAAGCAGACGAGATAGGCGCGGCCATAGGCCGGGTGGTAGGGCAGGTGCGGCGCCGGCTTGCCGCGCACGCAGTCCATGGCGACATAGGCCTCGCGCAGCCCGGTGCGGCGGACCAGGTCGGTCAGGATGCGCTTGATGTCCTCGTCGCTCTCCTCCGGCTTCATCCGGAGCTTGTCCATCGAGCGGCGAAAGCGCTTGATGTGGTCGTCCAGGCGGAAGAAGGCCCCGAAATAGACGCCGACCACGTCATAGGTGACGTCGGAGCGCCGGTAGCCCCAGTCGGTGATGGGGATCTTGGCCGCCTTGATCGGCATCACCTGGCCGTCGACATAGGCGGCACCTGCCGACCAGTCGGTCTCCGTCGGCGTCTCGCTCATTTTGCTGAAGCTCCCTATCGCATTCGTTCAGTTGGCAAGGCTGGCCCGCAGCCTGGCCGTCGCCGCCTCGTCCACCGCCAGCTCGGTACCGGCATCGACCAGTACGACGCCATACACGTCCCTTGCCCGCTCGCGCGAGACCCAGTCCTCCAGGACGTCGTGCAGGACCCGCGCCGGGTCACGCTCGAGCGGCGAGCCGTAGCCGCCGCCACCCGACGAGCGCGACACCACATACTCGCCGGGCTCGAGCTTCACGCCATGGCAGGCCGGCAGCTCCGTGAGCGTGCCGTCCAGCTCGCGCTTGAAGGCCCGGGACAAGGCGCCGGGCCCACCGCCCTGGGCACCCTCGGCCGGGTTCACGGTGCCATCCGCGGTGTAGAGCACCTCCATCGTGCAGCCCTCGGTCGGGCCGAACTCGGCATAGACCGAGGGTGCGCCGCGAAACGTGCCGGCCCCTTCGGTGTCGGGCGTCAGCGAGCGCCGGCGCACGAACAAGGGATGGTGCAGCTCGTCGACCTCGATGCTGTCCTGCCGGCAGAGCCCGGCATTGCCGACATGGATGATCGACAAAAAGCCGTCGGTGACGGGCGTGCCCGCCCCGCCGGTCGCCCCTAAGAAGATCTGGTTGACGAAGGGTGCATCGCCGTGGCGTGGGTCCTTGCCGGAGATCACGCCCATGGCCGGCGGCATGATCGGCCCGGTATCCGCCATGCCGAAGCCCGGCGCGATCTCGGCGATCGCCCGCTGCACCGGGTTGGAGACCCGGTCGGCGAGATTGGTGGTCGCGACCGAGCAGCTGTGCGGGTGGCGCGGGATGCCCACCACGCAGTTCTCCCGGAGCAGCACGTCGACCCGGCGGAAGCTGCCGGCATTGGCCGGGACGCTGTGGTCCAGGATGCCGTTATAGATCCCGACCATGGCGGCGGTGCGCGCACAGCCTTCCGACAGATTCAGCCCGCAGGGCTGGCAGTCGATATTGTCGGTGAGGTCGACGATGATCTTGGCATTCTCGCTGTCGATCGTCATGTCGACCTTGACCGGGATGCCGTCCGGCACGCCGGGGAAGGGGTCGTGCGCCGAATGCACCGTCACCTTGCCGGACGGCAGGCGGCGGATCGCCTCGACCATCTTCTGTTCGGAATAGTCGAACCAGCCGGTAGCATACTGCTCCAGCGTCTCCCAGCCGACCTCCCGGCCCAGCTGCAGAAGCTCGCGCTCGCCGATCCGCACCGCACCCAGCGTCGCCAGATAGTCGCCCCACCACTGTTCCGGCACGCGGATGCGCGCCCGGCACATGCGGATCAGGTCCTGATTGTCCTGGTAGTTCGACTGGATCTTGGCCGCCGAGAAGATCAGCGCACCTTCCTCGTATACGTCCTTGGCGTGGCCCATGTAGGTGGTGGGCCGGGAGTTGCCGCAGTCGGCCTGGTGCGCCTTGGCGAGCACGAAGAAGCGCAGCGTGCCGCCCTCGTCGACCACCGGCACGATCAGGCAGTGGTCGGCGGCATGGGAATCGCCCTCGTACGGGCTGTTATGGAGGAAGCAGTCGCCGGCCTTCAGCTCCGGGTGATACTGCTTCACGGCCCGGCACATGATGTCCGGCCCGATCAGCGTGTGGATCGGCAGGCTTTCGGCACTCGCCAGGAGCTCGCAATCGGCGGTGAGCACCACGCAGGAAAAGTCGTGCGCGGTGTTGAGCACGCCGGAACGCGCGGTGCGGAACAGGGTGTTCTGCATCTTGCGGGCGATGCTCTCCATGCGGTTGGAGATGATCGCCATCCGCACGCCCTCGCGCGCCCAGCCGGCCCGCTTGTCGACGTTGGTCACGGCCATCGGCCTTCCTCCCTCCGTCTCACTGGGCCTGACGCAGTGAATCGCGCAAGTTGCGCGTGGCCGCCTCGTCGACCGCGAGCGTGCCGTCGGCCAGGCTGCCGGTGGTGACCAGGCCATAGACGGACCGCGCCCGCTCTTCGCTGATCCAGCCTTCCATCAGGTCGTGCAGGACCCGTGCCGGATCACGCTCCAAGGGCGAGCCATAGCCGCCACCGCCGGCCGAGTAGGACACCACGAGCTCGCCTGGCTTGAGCGTGACGCCGTAGCAGGGCGGCAGGTTGGTCAGGCTGCCGTCCAGCTCGCGCTTCATCGCCCGCACCGGACCACCCTTGCCGCCGCCACGGGTGCCCTCGGCGACGTTGATGGTGCCGTCGGCCGTGTAGAGCACCTGCATGGTGCAGTCCTCGATCGGCCCAAGCTCGGTATATGCCGAGGGCGCGCCACGGTACGTGCCGGCTCCCTCCGTGTCCGGGACGAGATAGCGGGCCTTGATGAAGATCGGGTGGTGCAGTTCGTCCACCTCGATGCAGTCGATCCGGCACATGCCGGCATTGCCGGCATGGATGATCGACAGGAAGCCGTCGGTGACCGCCGTGCCGGCCCCACCGGTCACGCCGATATGGACCTGGTTCACGAACGGCTCGTCGTGGTTGCGCGGGTCCTTGCCGGAGATCACGCCCATGCCTGGCGCCATGATCGGCCCGGTTTCCGCCATGCCGTGGCCTGCCGAGATCTCGGCGATGGCGCGCTGCACCGGGTTGGAGACCCGGTCGGCGAGGTTGGTGGTGGCGACCGAGCAGGAGAACGGGTGGCGCGGGATGCCCACGCAGCAGTTCTCGCGCACCAGCACCTCGATCCGGCGGAAGCTGCCGGCATTGGCCGGCACGCCATGGTCGATGATGCCGTTATAGATCCCGACCATCGCGGCGCTGATCGAGGTGCCCTCGGTCAGGTTCAGGCCGCAGGGCTGGCAGTCGGGATTGTCGCGCAGGTCGACCGTGATCTTCCCCGCATCGGCATCGATCGCGACATCGACCTTGACCGGAATGCCGTCCGGCACGCCCGGGAAGGGATCATGCGCGGCATGGATCACCCGGCGCCCGCTCTTCAGCCGGCCGATCGCGTCGACCATCTTCTTCTCGGAATAGTCGAACCATGCCTCGGCATAGTTCTCGAGCACATCCCAGCCGACCTCGCGGCCAAGGGCCAGGAGCTCGCGCTCGCCGATCCGGACCGAGCCCAGGGAGGCCAGGTAATCGCCCCACCACTGCTCGGGCACGCGGATGCGCGCCTTGCACATCCGGATGATGTCGTCGTTGTTCTTATAGTCCGACTGGATCTTGGTCGCCGAGAAGATCAGCGCCCCTTCCTGG
>NZ_DATMFZ010000067.1:0-91491 GCF_035556675.1 Geminicoccus sp.
GCCGGCGGCGGCGTGCCGTTCCGCAAGTCGATCCTGAACGACCCCGAGGTACGCAAGGGCGTTACCCTGCCGGCCGAATGGGTAGACTGCGTGGCCGGGTCGGCCGAGGTCAGCGAGCTGGGCCTGCCGGTCATCATCCCGGTCACCGAGTTCCGCGACACGTTCGGCACCGCACTCACCACCCTGCTCTCCGAGGGTGATCCCGCTGCCCTGCTCAAGCAGGCGACGCAGCAGTTCCAGCCGGTGCTCGACAAGAGCGAGGCATGACGTCCAGCCAGGCCCTGGAAAAGCCTGCCGCCGCCACGCCCCCGGCTTCCCGCCGGCGGGCCGGGGGCTCGCTCTGGCCGTTCGTGCTGCCCGCACTCATCGTGGTCGCCTCGGTGATCGTGTTCCCCTGGGCGTTCACGATCTGGATGAGCCTGAACGAGTGGCAGATCGGCGGCGGCAGCAGCTTCGTGGGCCTGGCCAATTTCGGCCGCCTCCTGACCGACCTGCGTTTCCACGAGGCGCTCTGGCACACGCTCTACTTCACGGCGCTGGCGGTGATCCTGCCGGTGGTGCTGGGCCTGTTCTCGGCGATCGTGTTCCACCAGAACTTCAAGGCGCGCGGCTTCCTGCGCGCTTTGTTCGTCATGCCGATGATGGCGACCCCGGTCGCCATAGCACTGGTCTGGGCGATGATGTTCCACCCGCAGCTGGGCGTGCTGAACTACCTGCTCTCGCTGGTAGGCATCCCGCCGCAGCTCTGGGTGTTCCACCCGGCCACGGTGATCCCCTCGCTGGTGCTGGTCGAGACCTGGCAGTGGACGCCGCTCGTCATGCTGATCGTGCTGGGCGGGCTCGCCGCCATTCCGACCGAGCCCTATGAGAGTGCGCTCATCGACGGGGCCAGCGGCTGGCAGATGTTCTGGCACATCACCCTGCCGCTGGTGCTGCCGTTCGTCATGGTGGCGGCGATCATCCGCTCGATCGACGCGATCAAGAGCTTCGACATCATCTACGCGATCACCCAGGGCGGGCCCGGCACCGCGTCGGAAACGATCAACCTCTACCTCTACAGCGTGGCGTTCGCCTACTACGACATCGGCTACGGCTCGGCGATCGCGGTGGTGTTCTTCCTCATGGTGATCGGCCTGGCGGTCCTACTGCTCTGGCTGAAGAAGCGCACCCAGTGGACCGAGGTCGGGATCGGCGCATGAGGACCAAGCGGCTCCTGAACCGGATCGGCCTGTGGTTCGCGGTCCTGATGATCGTCTCGCCGGCGGTCCTGTTCTTCGTCTGGATGCTGTCGCTCTCGCTCAAATACGAGATCGACAACGCGGCCTACCCGCCGATCCTGATCCCGGAGAACTTCGCCTGGGCCAACTATGCGGCCGTGCTCGAGTCCAACCGCTTCGGCACCTATTTCCTGAACAGCGTGCTGGTCACGGGCTCCGCCACCCTGCTGGGCCTGCTGGTCGGCGTGCCGGCCGGCTACGGCATGGCGCGGATGAAGGCCACCAAGTCGGCGGTGGTGGTGCTGATCGCGCGGATGACGCCCGGCCTGTCCTACCTGATCCCGCTCTTCCTCCTCTTCCAGTGGCTGGGGCTGATGGGCACGCTCCTGCCGCAGATCATCATCCACCTGGTGATCACCGTGCCGATCATCATCTGGATCATGATCGGCTATTTCGAGACCACGCCGCTCGAGCTGGAGGAGGCCGCCGTGATCGACGGCGCCTCGCGCTGGCAGGTATTCCGCCACGTGGCCCTGCCGATCGCCAAGCCCGGCATCACCGTGGCCTTCATCCTGGCGGTGATCTTCTCCTGGAACAATTTCGTGTTCGGCATCGTGCTGGCCGGCCGCGAGACCCGCACCCTGCCGGTCGCGGTCTACAACATGATCTCGTTCGAGCAGCTGAGCTGGGGGCCGCTGGCCGCCGGCGCCCTGCTGGTGACCCTGCCGGTCCTGCTGCTGACCGTGGCGGCACAGCGCCAGATCGTGGCCGGGTTGACGGCGGGGGCAGTGAAGGGCGGGTGAGGCGCTGCTTGGATGGCTCGGCCCGAACTCGCGCCGGAAGTGCGGTCATGAGTGGCGTGCACTACCCGAATGATCTCGTCTTCTGACATTTCGGAGCACGATGTTGTCTGAACCCCTCTTCACCATCGGCTACGAAGGCCTGGCCCAGCGGGACGTGCTGGATGCGCTGACGGGGGTAGGGGTGGAGGTGCTGGTCGATGTCCGGGCGGTCTCCGCTTCGCGCCGGGCCGGCTTCTCCAAGAGCGCGCTGCGCTCGGGCGTCGCGGCGATCGGCATCGAGTACCTGCACCTGCGGGCGCTGGGCACGCCCGCCGAGGGACGACACGCCGCCCGCAGTGGCCGCCATGACGACATGCGCCGGATCTTTGCGGCGCATCTGGAGACGCCGGAGGCCGTCCACGAGTTCGAGTTGCTGCGCGAGCTTGCCGGGACGCGACGCTGCTGCCTGCTCTGCTACGAGCGGCAGCCGCATCACTGCCATCGGCTGGTCATCGCCGAGCAGCTGGGCCTGCCGACCCACCACCTCCTGGCCTGACGCTCCGGCTGGAGCCTAGTGGGCGTCGGACAGGTTGATGTCGAACACCAGCAGCCCGCCCTTGCCGCCATCCGCCGCGGCGGTGAGCTGCTCGCCCAGCGCCTTGTGCTCCGGGTCGACCAGGTAGGTGTCGCGGGCCTTCACGTCCATGAAGTCGATGGTGAAGCCGTGGCTGTAGCCTCGATTGAGGCCCTCCGGGCTGCAGTTCTCGCTGCCGTGGAAGTCGACCATGCCCGGGATCGCGTGGCGCAGGGCAGCCAGGCCGTCGAAGATCTTCTGCAGCTCGCCCTTGCGCAGGTCCTCGCGCGGCTTGAACAGGACGACATGGCGAATCATGCGGTGCACCTTCCCGAGCGGCCATCTGCCGCGAACGATAGTACCATCGAATCAGCAGGTGAACCGTCTCGGCGGTTCCCGTGCTCAGGCCGCCCGGCCATAGGCCAGGGTCTCCGCGAGCCGGACGAAGCTGCCGTCGGACAGCTGGAAACGTACCCAGCGCAGCCGGCTGTCCTGGATCTCGATGAGGGCGGCATCGTTGGCCCCGGTCTGCAGCTCGACTGCCGGGGCGGCCGGCTCGAACCAGCCGAGCTCGGAAAGCCTCGCCTCGGCCGCGATGATGCCGGGGCTGGCGCAGGGCCAGAGCGAAGTGCCGATCAGGTCGGTCGCCGGCACCCGGCAATAGCGCTCCCGCGCCGGGGAGAGCGCCAGCAGCCGGTGGGTCAGGTCGCAGACCAGATGGACCGCTGCGGTCGAGTGGCGGACCATGCGGGCGAGCTGGAAGTCGGCGGCGCTGTCCAGCCGTGCCTGGAGCAGCCGACGGATCGCCCGCTGCCCGTCCGGATCGGGTGCCAGCTGCCCGCTCTCCCAGCGCGACACGGTCGTCTGGGTCACCCCCAGCAATTCCGCCACGTGACTCTGCTTGACCCGCCGCAACGCCCGCCAGCTGCGCAGCGAGCGGCCGAGCCTGGCAGGATCACGGCAAGGGATCGCCACTTCATCCATGCGACTGTCCTTCCGAACACCGGTCGGCCGACGCGCGCCAGGATAGCTCAGCCTGCGGCCTCGGCTAGAGCTTGCAGCCCTTCAGGTCCACGCCCTGCTTCTTCAGGAACGCCTTGGTCTCCAGCCACCAGTCGGCGTTCCTGTTCCAGTCCAGCCGCGCCTGGTCGTTGCCGAGCGTGCCCCAGATCACCACGCCGTCGGCGCCCGAGCCCTTCACCGTCTGGAGCTGCAGGGCGAAGGCCCCCTTGGGCAGCATCTCGTTGATGTAGCGGCCGGCCTTGACATCCCAGGCAGCACGGCGCTGCATCCAGATGAACGGATAGACCGGCTTCTTCGGCCAGTTGGCGCGGGCGGTGCCGACGGTGCCAAACGTGTACTTGCGGAAATGGGCAGGTGATTCGTAGCCGTAGAGCTGCGGGAACAGCGCGTCGGATGCGTCGCCGACCTTCTTCAGCGCGGCCGTCGCCAGCTCGTAGGTCGTCTTCGGCTGCCCCGGCAGCGAGGGGTTCTGGTAGAAGTCGGGCGGCGCCACGCGGAAATAGCCGACCTTCGCCGTCGCCTTCAGGGCCTTCAGCTCCTGCTTCAGGAAGTACAGCAGGTCGTAATAGTCCGTGGCCTTGCCCTTCAGGGCGTCGGCGCTGTCGGTCGGCAGGAGGTCCCAGCTGCCTTCCACATCCAGCACCACGAACTTGTCCGCCGTCCTGGCTGCGGCATCGCGGACGGTGGGCGCACCCTTCTTGCGCAACTGCGCATAGTCCGGAGTCTCGCCAAGCCTGCCCCCCTTGAACAGGGCGCCAGGATAGACGATCGGCATCGGCTTCAGGCCGCACTGCTCGAAGCCCGTGACCGTCTGGTTGAACTTCAGCGCGTAGTAGACCGGAAAGCTCTTGGCCGCGGCGGCGGGCGCACCTTGGGCGAACATACTTACGCCGATGGTGGCGATGGCCGCCAGCAGCAGGGAAAATCTGGACCGGACCATGAAGCCGAGTGTCCCTTTGCTATGATCGTTTCGCCGTCCGAGCGGTGAAACAGCTGAATCGGGGAAAATGCCGGCAATAATGTTCGGGATACCGGCGAAACCGGCCTCCTCGCGTGGGGCAGCGGTGCTTAGCAAATTCCTATGACCAGTACAGCAGTATTCGTTGCACTTCAGTATTGCCAGAAAAACTGTGCTGATGCCCGATCCCGGCACTGCCACCTCTCGGTGAACGATCCCAGGCATGGGGCTGCGCATAACTTATGCGCTGCGCCGCGGCCGCGTCCGTGCCAAGCCGGCCCTGGGCAGGGCCGGGAGTGGCCGAGGCTGGATGCGGTGACGATGACCTGGCTGCGGATCGGGTGGTTCTATGCGGTGGGGGTGCTGGCGGCAGCGCAGCTCGGCAAGCTGTCGAGCCTGGCGACGCCGATTAGTCAGGCGCTGGACCTTCACCTGTCGTCGGTGGCGCTGGTGATCTCCCTCCTGGAACTGGCCGGGGCCCTCCTGGGCCTGGCGGCCGGCCGGATCGTCGCCAGGCTGGGGCTGCGCCGGAGCCTGGTGGCGGGGCTGGCGCTCCTGACGCTGGCTGGGCTCGGCCAGGGGCTCAGCACCAGTTCGGACGGACTGCTCGCCTGGCGTGCTCTGGAGAGCGTCGGCTACCTCGCGATCGTGGTGGCGGCCCCGGTCCTGATCTTCCACAGTGCCCGCGAGGCGGACCGGGACAGCGCGCTCGCCTTGTGGAGCAGCTTCGTGCCGGTGGGCGTGGCGCTGGGTGCCATGTCGGCCGGGCTGCTCGCCGAGCTTTGGTCCTGGCGGGCCTCGCTGATGGCGATTGCGGCGACCGCCGGCATTGCCTGCCTCACCACCTGGGCAGTTCCGGCACCGGTGGAGCCGGCGACGCTGCCGCGGGCGGCACGCCGCCGGCTGCCGCCGCCGCGCGCCTGGGCGCTTTCGGCTGCCTTTGGCTGCTATGCCCTGTTCGAGGTCGGCATGCTGGCGCTGCTGCCGAGCTTTCTGGTCGAGCAGACGGGGGCCGGCACTGGGCTCGCCGGCCTCGTGACCGGCCTCGCCTCGTTCGCGACGCTGGCCGGCAGCATCGTCGCCGCGTGGCACCGCCGGCGGCAGCGATCCGGCACCGGTCCACTCCTGGCGCTGGCCCTCCTCCTGCCCGCAGCCCTCCTGTTCCTCCTGTTCCGGCCAGAACCGGGGCTGGCGGTCGCGGCCACGCTGGCGATCCTGCTCAATGCCGTCTCCGGGATCTTTCCCGGCCTGGCCTTCGCACTGCTGCCGAAGGTCGCGGGCAGGGCAGGGCTCACCGGCGCCAGCGGCCTGCTCACCCAGTTCGGGGCCAGCGGCTCGCTGCTGGGCCCGCCGAGCTACGCCCTGCTGGTGGCATGGTGGGGGTGGCAAGGTGCGGCACTCGCCGGCTGCGTCGCCTCGCTGGCCTGCCTCGTCCTGATGCGGGCGGCGCTGCACCCGGCGATGCCGGGCACCGGTCAGCGATTGCTGGAGGGATGCCCATGAGCATGGCGGACCGGCTGCAGGTGCGGCCGCGCGTGGTGGCGCTCGATGGCGACGACACGCTCTGGCACAACGAGACCATGTTCGTGACCTCGCACGAGCGGTTCCGTGCCCTGCTGCTGCGCCATGTCGACCTGCCGGCCGAGCGGATCGACGCCTGGCTGCTCGCAACCGAGCGGCGCAACCTCAAGACCTACGGCTACGGCATCAAGGGCTTCGTCCTGTCCATGGTGGAGACCGCGATCGAGGCGACCGAGGGCCGGATCCCGGCCGGCGACATCGCCGAACTCCTGCGCTTCGGCCGGGCGATGCTGGATCATCCCGTGGAACTGATCGACGGGGCCGCCGAGGTCATCGGGGAGCTGCGCCAGGCCGGCTGCGAACTCTGGCTGGTCACCAAGGGCGACCTGTTCGACCAGGAGAGCAAGATCGCCCGATCCGGCCTGGCCGAACAGTTCGACCGGATCGAGATCCTGTCGGAGAAGGACAGCCACGCCTATCGCCGCCTGCTCATCCGCCACGGCGTGGCGCCGGAGGAGTTCGCCATGGCCGGCAACTCGCTGCGCTCCGACGTCCTGCCGGTGGCGGAGCTGGGCGGGCTCGCCTGCCACATCCCCTACCACCTGACCTGGGCGCACGAGCAGGTGGCCGACCCGCAGGGCGCCCGCTTCCTGACGCTCGGCTCGCTCCGCGAGCTGCCGGACGTGCTCAGGCGGCTGTCTGGCGCCGGTTGCCCCGGATCAGGTCCGCCGCCTTCTCGCCGATCATGATGGTGGGCGCGTTGGTGTTGGAGCCGATCATGCTCGGCATGATCGAGGCGTCGCACACGCGCAGGCCGTCGATGCCGCGCAGCCGCAGCTCCGGATCGACCACTGCCCGCTCGTCCTGGCCCATCCGGCAGGTGCCGACCGGGTGGTAGGAGGTGCGGCCGGAGCGGCGCAGGAACGCCTCCGCCTCCCGGTCGTCCTTCAGCTCGGCGGGGTGGTGGGCGCGCTTGATCAGCCTGGCGAAGGCCGGCTGCGCCATGATCTCGCGCATCTTCTTGAGACCAGCGATCGAGACCTTCAGGTCGTAGGGCTCGGCCAGGTAGTTCGGATCGATCACCGGCGGGGCCATGGGATCGGCCGAGCGCAGGGTGACGCTGCCGCGCGAGCGCGGGCGCAGGCAGTAATTGTTCATGGTCACGCCGGCACCCGACGGCACTGCCGCCACCCCTGCCTCCACGCCCGCCCCGATCAGGAAGTGGAACTGCATGTCCGGGGTCGGCGCATCGGGCTCGGCGAACCAGAAGGCCCCGCCTTCCACGATGTTGGAGGCGACCGGCCCTTTGCCGAACAGCTTGTATTCGAGCCCGGCCCACATCATCCAGTGCCACTTCTTGTAGCGGTCCAGGCTGACCTGGTCGTGCAGCTCGTAGATGACGTCGGTGCCGTAATGGTCGTGGAGGTTCTGCCCAACGCCCGGCAGGTCGTGGACCAGCTCGATCCCGTGCCGGCGCAGTTCGTCGGCAGGACCAATTCCCGAGAGCATCAAAAGCTTGGGCGAGCCGATGGCACCGGCACAGAGCAGCACCTCGCGCTCGGCCCGTACCTCCTGCTCGTTGTTGAAGTGGAGGAAGCGCACGCCCACCGCCCGGCCATGCTCGACCAGGATTTTCGTGATCCGGCAGTCGGTCATGACGTCCAGGTTGGGGCGGCCACGCACCGGATGGAGATAGCCCACCGCGGCGGAGCAGCGCTTCCCGTGCCGGATCGTGGTCTGGTAGACGCCGCTGCCGGCCTGCGCCTTGCCGTTGAAGTCCGGGTTGTAGGGGATGCCCGCCTGCTGGCAGGCCTGGACGAAGGCGCGGGTCAGCGGATGCGGCTGGAGCTGGGACACGCCCAAGGGCCCGCCGATGCCGTGCCACTCGCCGGCGAACGTGTCGTTGTCCTCCGCGCGCAGGAACAGGTGCCTGATCTCGGCGAACGACCAGCCGGGGCAGCCTTCCTCGAAGGCCCAGCGGTCATAGTCGGCCGGCACGCCGCGCGTGTAGATCTGCGCGTTGATCGAGCTGGAGCCGCCGATCACCCGGCCCTGGGCGTAGGGGATCTCCCGGTTGTTGCAGTGCTTCTGCGGCGCCGTCGCATAGCCCCAGGTCAGCCCGCCGCCGGTCATCTTGCCGAAGCCCACCGGCATGTGGATGTAGGGGTCGCGGTCCGGCGGGCCGGCTTCCAAGAGGAGCACGCGGATGTCGGGCAGCTCCGACAGCCTGGCCGCCAGCACGCAGCCGGCACTGCCGCCGCCGACGATGACATAGTCGTAGCTCCGCACTTTCCCGGTTCTCCCTGGTTGCTGCGCTGGTCGCCCGTTCAGCTGAACAGGGCTGGAGGCATGGTGCGCAACGGGTTCGCGACCTGCGGGACGAAGCCCATCTGCTCGATCACGTCCGCCTTCGGGTCGATCCCGGGCGCCACCTCGACCAGCTCGATCGCGTCGGGTGCGAGCCGGAACACCGCGCGCTCCGTGACGTAGAGGACCTCCTGCCCGCGCACCCGCCCGTAATGGCCGGAGAAGGTGACCTCCCGGACCTGCTCGACCAGCTTGCGCACCTGGCCCGGCGCCTCCAGCACCAGCCGGCCGGGCTCGTGGCGATAGCTGGTGCCCTTGGCGTCGAACGTGCCGCAGAACACCACTTCCTTGGCGTTCTGGCTAATGTCGACGAAGCCGCCCGGGCCCACGATGCGGCTGCCCAGTCGGCTGACATTGACGTTGCCGTCCCGGTCCATCTCGCCCATGCCGAGAAAGCCGACATCGATGCCGCCGCCCGAATAGAAGTCGAATTGCCGGGTCGAGCTGACGATCGCTTCCGGATAGCGGGCGGCCCCGAACATGAAGCCGTCATAGAGGTCGCCATTGTGGATGCCCTGTTCCACAGTGACCCAGAGCGTCTGCATCAGGCCCTTCTGGCGCAGCACGCCGGGAATGGCGCCCGGGATGCCGTAGCCGAAATTGACCGAGGCGCCGGCCCGGATCTCCTCGGCAGCACGGCGCGCGATGATCAGGCGCGGCCCGAACTCGACCGGCTCGTCGAGCGGCGGCTCGCCATCGGGGCGCGGGACCTCGCCGCTCATCGCGGGGTCGAACTTCCCGATATAGGACTGTTGCTGGTCCGGGCAGTGGACCACATGGTCGACCAGGATGCCGGGCAGGGCGACCTGGCGGGCCGGCAGGGCATGGCGCGGGACCAGTTCGCCCACCTGGACGATCACCCGGCCGCCGCCGGCATGGGCGGCGGTGACCGCAGCCAGCGCATCCAGGTCGGCCGCCTCGTGGACGAAGCTGACATTGCCGGCGGGATCGGCGACCGAGCCGCCGACGATGGCGAGATCGGCGCGGAACGGCAGGTAGCGCAGCTTCTCCTCGCCGCCGATCTCGATCAGCTCGACCAGCCGGGTGCCCGAGCGCCTGGCCCGCTCGTTGGCGGCCCCGCCGCCCAGCCTGGGGTCGGCGAACGTGCCCAGGCCCACATGGGTGATCAGCCCGGGCCGCCCGGCACCGACCTCGCGGTTGCGCAGCGCGATGCAGCCGGCCGGCAGCACGAAGGCCTCGATCAGCTCGGCCTCGGCCAGCGCCTGCATCCTTGGCGACCAGGACCAGTGCCCACCGATCACCCGGGCGACCATGCCCTCATGCGCGAACCGGTTCAGGCCTCGTTCCTTGCCGTCACCGATCCCGAGCGCGTGGACCAGGGTCAGGTCGCGCGGGTGGCCCGTGGTCAGAAAGCGCTGCTCGATCGCCGCATAGACGAAGTCGGCCTCGAGCATCCCGCCGCCATTGCTGGCCAGGAGAATGGTGGCCCCGTCCTCGATCGTGGCCGCCACCGCGTCGGCATCGATCCGCTTGTCCAAGCCCGGCTCCCTGAGTGCGGCCGTCATTATTGCACTAACTAGTTACATACTTGTTGTTGCGGCGGCAAGGGGGCGAGTGCTGGCGGCATCAGTGCGGGACCGCCGGATGGGGCATCAGGTGACGTGGATGCGTTCTCCGGTCGACGCTTCGCACCGTCCGTCCCCCCTTCGGGGTGAAGGTCTCGCCCGTGGGGACTCTCGGGCTGCCATTGTACCGGTGGCTGCTGGCCCGGCCGAAGCAGGCTGCCGATCTCGAAGAAGCCGCGGAATACCCGGCCATCTCGCAGCTCGATCACCGGGTACTCGGCTTCGGTTCCAGGTCGGTGGCGACGCTCACCCGTTCACCGGCCGGTCCGCGCCAGCGCCAGCATGGCACCTCCGCCCACCAGGCCCCAGAACGCACCGCCAATGCCGAAGAACGAAACGCCGGACGCGGTGATCACGAAGGTCATGATCGCCGGCAGCCGCTCACTCTCCTTGGCGAGCGCACCGGACAATGCGCTGCCCAGGGCACCCAGCAGGGCCAGGCCCGCCACGGCTTGGATCAGCAGAGGCGGCGAGGCGGCGATGAAGGCCGCGGCGAACCCGGCGAACAGGCCGAGCAGCACGTAGCCCGCACCGTTGGTCACGGCGGCGACCCAGCGCCGGCCCGGATCGGGATGCGCCTCCGGCCCGGCGCACAGGGCCGCCGTGATCGCGGCGAGGTTCACCAGATGGCCGCCGAACAGCCCGGTGACCATGCTGGCGAGCCCGCTGGTCACGAAGATCGGCTGGACGTCCGGCTGGTAGCCATTGGCCCGCAGCACGGCCAGGCCCGGCACGTTCTGCGACGCCATGGTGACCAGGAACATGGGTAGGGCGATGCCCACCACCGCATCCAGCGACAGGACGGGCATGACCAGGACTGGGCGGGGCAGGATGTCGGCCAAGGCCCCCTCCGGAACGGGTGTCCAGATCAGCACGATGACGGCCGTCACCAGGACTGCCAGCGGCACGGCCCAGAGCCGGGCAAAGCGCCAGGCCAGTGCCCAGACCAGCACGATCGGCAGGGCCAGGGCGGGCATGGCGCCGACCGCACGTACCGGCGCCAGGCAGAGGTCGAGCAGTACGCCGGCGAGCATGGCATTGGCGAGCGAGGCCGGGATGGCCGCCACCGCCCGGCCGAAGCCGCGCCAAACTCCCGCCAGCACGACCAGCAGGGCCGCCACCAGGAACGCGCCGACCGCGGCGGCGTACCCGCCCTCCGGAATACCGGTCGAAACCAGGAGCGCCGCACCGGGCGTCGACCAGGCGACCGAGATCGGCATGCTCGTGCGCAGGCTGAGCAGGATGCCGAGCAGCCCCATCACGACCGAGAGCGCGATCAGGCCGGACGCGGCCTCCGCCGGGCTGGCACCCGCCGCGGCCAGGCCCTGGAGCACGATCGGGAAGGAACTGCCGAAGCCCACGATCGCGGCGAGCAGGCCGGCCGTGACTGGTTGCAGCAGGCTGGCCCGGGAAGTCTCGGCGGTCATCATCGTTTCGGCGTCGCTCCATACCTGCTGTTCCACGGATTTTTGCGTCGGCGGACGCGATCCGGCAATCCGCTGCCGGCTTGCATGCGCGGCCGGTTCGGGGCAGATAACCAACCGGTTACTTACTTTGCGAACGAGCCGGGGAGGCGGTCATGCTGGGTGAGCAACATCGCGAGGTGCAGGACGCGGTGCGCCGCTTCGCCACCGAGGTGATCCGCCCGGTCGCTGCTGAGCTGGACGAGACCGAGCGCTTCCCTGCCGAGATCTACCGGCAGATGGCCGAGCTCGGCCTGTTCGGCATCACCGTGCCGGCGGAGCTGGGCGGGGCGGGGATGGACGTGCTCTCCTACGCCGTGGTGATGGAGGAGCTGTCCAAGGGCTATGCTTCGGTGGCCGACCAGTGCGGCCTGCTGGAACTGATCGGCACGCTGTTCACCCGCTACGGCACCGACGCTCAGCGTCAGCGCTGGCTGGGTCCGGCCCTGCGCGCCGAGCTGCGCCCGGCCTATGCGATCACCGAGGCGGATGCGGGCACCGACGTGTCGGGGATCCGCACCACAGCGACCCGGGTACCGGGCGGCTGGCGGCTGGATGGCGGCAAGCTCTGGATCCACAACGCCCCGGTCTGCGACTTCGCCGTGGTCCTGGCGCGCACCGACAAGGCGGCCGGTCACCGGGGCATGAGCATCTTCATCGTGGACGCCGCCAGCCCCGGCTTCTCGCGTGGGGCGAAGGAGCACAAGATGGGTCAGCGCGGCTCGCCCGTGGGTGCCCTGCATTTCGACGGGGTGGAACTGCCCGAGGATGCGCTGCTGGGCCCGGAAGGTCGCGGCTTCCACATCATGATGAGCGTGCTGGAGAAGGGCCGGGTCGGCATCGCGGCCCTGGCAGTGGGCATCGCCCAGGCCGGGCTGGAGGCAGCACTGGCTCAGGCGAAGCAGCGCCGCCAGTTCGGCCAGCCGATCGCCGAGTTCCAGGGCCTGCAATGGCTGCTCGCCGACATGGCCAAGGACATCCAGGCCGCGCGCCTGCTGACCTGGGACGCCGCGGTGAAGCTGGAGAACGGCGATCCCGGCGCCAACATGGCCTGCTCGATGGCCAAATGCATGGCCGGTGACGTGGCGGTAGCCCGCTCGGCCGACGCGGTGCAGGTGTTCGGCGGGACCGGCTACGTGAAGGGCTACGAGGTGGAGCGGCTCTACCGGGACGCCAAGATCTGCCAGATCTACGAGGGCACCAACCAGATCCAGCGCACCATCATCGCTCGCGAGCTCCTGAAGGGAAACGCCTCGTGACCACCCGCCCCGTCGCCTGGGTCACGGGCTCCGGTCGTGGCATCGGCAAGGCTGCCGCCGTGGCACTGGCCGGCCGCGGCTTCGACATCGTTTTGCACGAACGAACCCGAGCCGACGACACCGACGAGGCTCTTCAGGCGGTGACGGCCGCCGGTGCGCAGGCCCGGGTGGTGCATGGCGACGTCGCCGACCTGGCAGGCCAGCCGGCCCTGCTCGCCGAGGCACTGCAGGCATTCGGCCGCCTGGACTGCCTGATAGCCAATGCCGGCGTGTCGGTCATGGTCCGGGGCGACCTGCTCGACGTCGGCGTGGAGAGCTTCGACCGCTGCATGGCGGTCAATACCCGTGGCCTGTTCTTCCTCCTGCAGCATTTCGCCCGCCATCTGCTGGCGAGCGACAGCTTGCCAGACCGCCACCGCTCGATCGTGGTCACGACCTCCAGCAACGCGGAGGCTATCTCGATCAACCGGAGTGAATACTGTGTCAGCAAGGCCGCGGCGAGCATGGTCACCCGGCTGTTCGCTGCCCGCCTGGCCCCGCACGGGATCGGCGTCTACGAGATCCGTCCGGGCATCATCCGCACCCCGATGACCGCCCCCTCGACCGCCAAGTACGACGCCTTCTTCGCCCAGGACGGCGCGCCCATGCCGCGCTGGGGCGAGGCGGAGGAGGTCGGGCGCTGCATCGCGACCCTGGCCTCCGGCGATCTGCCCTACACGGTCGGTCAGGCGATCGCGGTGGATGGCGGGCTCACGATGAAGCGGTTCTGAGTACGCACCGCCTCAGCGGGCCCGGACGATCGCTTTGCCGGTCTGCCGGTCGAACAGGCGCAGCCGGTCGGGGTCGAGATGGACCGATACCGGGCTGCCGGGCTCCAGCCGGGTGTCGGCCGGGACCCGCATCTCGATCTCCTGCCCACCGGCGAGGCTCACCACCAGGATGGCGTCGGCGCCCAGCGTCTCGACCGCGACCACGCTCGTCTGGATCTCCACCCGGTCCGGCAGGGCGGCCAGGCTCAGATCCTCCGGACGGAACCCGGCCGTCACCTCGCCGGCAGCGGCCTTGGCATCGAGCGGCAGGCTGGCGCCAGCGAAATGCACCGCGCCATTCTCCAGCCGGCCCGGCACCAGGTTCATGGGTGGGCTGCCGGTGAAGGTCGCGACGAACGTGTCGGCCGGGTTGCGGTAGACCTCCATCGGTGCCCCGACCTGGGCGACCTTGCCGTCATGCATGATGCAGATCCGATCAGCCATGGTCATGGCCTCGATCTGGTCGTGGGTGACGTGGATGATGGTGCGGCCGACCCGGCGGTGCAGCTTGACCAGCTCGGTGCGCATCTGCGCGCGCAGCTTGGCGTCCAGGTTGGAGAGCGGCTCGTCGAGCAGGAAGGCCACCGGGTCGCGCAGGAGTGCTCGGCCAAGCGCCACGCGCTGGCGCTGGCCGCCCGAGAGCTGGCCGGGCTTGCGGTCCAGATAGGGGGCCAGGCCCAGCATGGCTGTGACCTCGGCCAGCCGCCGCTCCTGCTCCGACGCCGGGACGCCGCGCAGCTTCATGCCGAAGGTCAGGTTGCCCTTCACGGTCAGGTGCGGGAACAGGGCATAGTTCTGGAAGACGAAGGCCAGGTCGCGGTCCTTGGGGTCGACCTCGTTCATCCGGCGCTCGCCGATGAACAGATCGCCGGACGAGATCGGCTCCAGTCCGGCGATCATGCGCAGCGTGGTCGACTTGCCGCAACCCGAGGGGCCCAGCAGGACGAAGAATTCGCCGTCATGGATGGTGAGGTCGACCCCGTCCACGGCGGTCTGGCCGCCGGCATAGGTCTTGGTGACGTTGGCGAGGCGGATCTCGGTCATGTTCTATTGGGCCAAAGAGCGCATGTAGCGGTGGAGCCAGGCGGTGAGTGCCAGGACCACCAGGAGCAGGATGACCGCCATGGCGCTGGCCTGGGACACGTCCAGGCCGACAAAGGCGCGGCGGTAGATGTAGTAGCTGACCAGCTCGGTGGCCTGTCCGGGGCCGCCGCGGGTCATGATGTAGATGATGTCGTAGGTCTTCACCGCGAAGATCAGCCGGATCAGCAGCGTCACCACGATCACCGGGCGCATCAGGGGCAGGGTGATCCAGAAGAAGCAGCGGATCGTACCGGCCCCTTCCAGCCGTGCCGCCTCGTAGGGCTCCTTGGGCAGGGCCGCGAGGCCGGCCAGGAGCAGGACGATCATGAACGAGACCTGGTGCCAGATGTCGACCGCCACCACCGTCCAGAAGGCGTTGTCCGGCACGCCCAACCAATCCACCGGTGCTATCCCCACCAGGCTCAGCACGTAGTTGACGATGCCGAGCGTGGGGTGGAGAAACATCTTCCAGATGAGGCCGACCACGACCGGGTTCATCAGCAGCGGGAACAGCAGGATCACGTAATAGACGGCCTTGCCGTGCTCGACCTTGTCGAGGGCGAGCGCCACCGCGAACCCCACGAGGAATTCCAGGGTCACCACTGCCACCACGAAGGCCAGGGTCACCGACAGGGCGTGGCGGAACTCGGGCGTGGCGAAGGCCTGGGTATAGTGGGAGAGGCCGAGGAAGGCGTCGTTGGACGGCTTCAGCAGGGTGAAGTCGGAAGTGCTGGTCCAGAGCGTGAACAGGATCGGGAACAGCACGACCAGAACCAGGGCGAACAGGCCCGGCAGGGTCATGGCGAAGCCGAACCAGCGGTCACGCTGCGCGATCGCGGCGGTCATGAACGGTCTTGTCTTCGGGCTGGGGCCAGGGATGACCGCCCGCCGCGGGGCGGGCCGGACAGGAACACGGGAGCTGCCCCCTCATCGGCGGCAGCTCCCAGGGAAGTCACTGCAGCTTGCCGTCCTTGCGCAGGAGCTCGGCGAAGTCCTTGTCCACCTGCTCCAGCGCCTCCTTCGGGTCCTTGCCGTCGGCCACCGCCAGGCTCAGCTCGCGGCCGAGCACATCCACGAATTCGGGCGTATAGGTGAAGACCGGGAAGTTCTGGGCATAGGCCAGCAGCTCGCCCAGCTGCGGGTAATAGGAGTACTTCTCGATCAGCTCCGGGTCTTCGTAGATCTGCTTCTGGGTGGCGGCACCGCCCAGCAGGGCACGCTTCTTGGCGATCTCCGGGCTCTCGATGAACTTGATGAACTCCCAGGCCGCATCCGGATCGGGCGAGGACTTCGGGATCGCCCAGCCCCAGGAGCCGTTCATCCCGCCGCCCGGCACCGGGGCGATCTCCATCTTGCCGACCACCTGCGAGCTGGCCGGATCGTCATAAACCGGGCGGAACATGTTGAAGGTCAGATACGAGTAGGCCTTGCCCTGCGCCGCGACGTTGAAGGCGTCGTCGAAGCTGAAGTTGGCCGCACCGATCGGGCCGTATTTCTGGATGCTGTCGCGGTACTGGGTCAGCGCCGCGATACCCTCGGGCGTGGCCAGAGTCGGCTGCCAAGTCTCCGGATCGTAGTAGCGGCCACCATTGGCGAACAGGTAGTTCGACCACTCCATCGAGATCGGGTCAGGGCGCTGGCCCTGGTTGACCACGCCCTTGAAGCCCTCGATCCCGGCATCCTCGGAGAAGTACTTCACCTGGTCCAGATATTCCGGCCACTCGGTCGGCACCTTCAGCTCCCGGCCATATTTGGCCTTGAACGCCTCCTGGTGCTTGGGGTCCTCCAGCAGGTCCTTCCGGTAGGTCAGCCCCATGGCATAGTTGTAGAACGGCAGCATCAGCGTGGTGCCGTCGACCTTGCCGGTCAGGTCCATGATCGAGGTGATATAGTTGTCGACCGGGAAGTTGTCCGCCTTGATCCGCTCGTCGAGCGGCTGCAGCCAGCCGGCCTTCACGAACTCGCCGACCCAGTAGAAGTCGACGATGATGACGTCGTAGGAGCCCTCGGGTGCGACCAGCTGCGGGACCAGCTTGGTGTGCATCTCGGCGTAGTTCACCACCTCGAGCTGCACGTCGATGCCGGTCTTCTCCTTGAACTCCGGCAGCATCTCCTGGACGTAGCGGGTGTCCGGCACGCTTTCCATCAGGATGTTGATGGTCTGCGCCTCCGCACCGACCGCGGAGGCAACCAGGATGCTGGTCGCGAGCAGGAACTTCTTCATTATGGGCTCCCCCGAAACTCGTGATTACTTCAATGCGCCAAGCGACAAACCCTTGATCAGATAGCGCCGCAGGAACGGCATCATCAGGAAGACCGGAAGGATCGCCACCATGTTGGCGGCGGCCAGCAGGGCGATCTCGACCCCGCGATGGGTGTCGAGCGTGGACAACCCGACCGGCAGCGTGGCGGTGCGCTTGCCGGTCAGGATCAGGGCGAACAGGAACTCGTTCCAGGACATGATGAAGGCCAGCAGGGCGGCTGCCAGCAGGCCCGGGGCCGCCACCGGCACCGCCACCTTCCAGAAGGCCTGGAAGCGCGTGGCACCCTCGACCCGTGCCGCCTCCTCGAGCTGGCGGACCTCGCCCTCGAAGAAGGCGATCATCATCCAGGCCAGGAAGGGCAGGTTCATGCCGACATGGGCGATGACCACGGCGGTACGGCTGTTCAGGAGGCCGGCACCGAGGAACACCGCGAACAAAGGCAGCACCATCACGATCGGCGGCAGCATCTGGCTCGCCAGGATCGAGAGGCGCAGCGGTGCGCCGCCGCTGTTGTAGCGGGCGAACGCGAAGGCCAGCATGGTCGCGAGCGGCAGGGCGATCGCCGTCGAGAGCAGCGCCACGCTCAGACTGTTCCAGAACCAGGTCGCGAACGGGTAGGCCGTGAAGATCTCGACATAGTTGCCGAGATGCGGCGTGCTCCATTCCGGCGGGATCTGATAGGCGGTGCGCCGGTCGGTGAGGCTGACCCGCAAGAGCCAGAGCAGCGGCAGAACCACCGCCAGCGAGAACGGGATCAGGACCAGGTGCGGGGCCGCCCGCCTCAGCCAGCGCATGCGCTGCCCCCTTGGCCGCAGGCCACAACGCATCCGGTCGCCCGGCGGCCGTAATGGACGAGAAGCGCGCGCACGGATCCAGCCCCCGCTGGCTGCCGGGAACACCACATTCGATGACCGGCTTGCCAATACGTCATGGCATGGCGGCCGGCCTGCTGCCAAGCTGCTTTACCGGATACGCACCGTGCTGGCGGCGTGATGACGGACGTCCTGCCGCGCCGGCCGGTTCTGCCTGATGATCGGGCGCATTGTGCAAGTGCGACCGGACGATGCCGTCAGCGCATTCCATGATCTTGCGTCCGACCCTCCATGCTCCCGGCCACGCCAGGGAAGCTCGGGAAGAACGGGGCGGCGGGCTGGACGCACTGATCCCGGATGCCGCGGTCAGCCGGGCAGGTGTGGCGCCAGCAGCGCCAGGTCGGCGGGCGATAGGCGGTCCTTGGCGGTCTTGGCCTGGTGCCAGTAGGGGTAGGGCAGGGGAACCGCACTCACCTCGTCCAGGCGGCGGCGTTCCTCCGCGTCGAGCTCCAGATCGGCCGCCGCGAGGTTGGCCAGAAGCTGCGCCTCGTCGCGTGCGCCGATCACCAGCGAGGCGACGCCCGGCCGACCCAGCAGCCAGGCCAGCGCTAGCTGGGCCGGCGGCACGCCCCGCGCGTCGGCGAGCTCCACCAGCATGTCGACGATGTCGTAGAGCCGATCCTGGTCATGGACCGGGGGTTCGCCCCAGTTGGCCAGATGGCGCGTCCCTTCCGGCATCGCCTGGCCGCGCCGGTACTTGCCGGACAGGAGGCCGCCCGCCAGCGGGCTCCAGACCAGGATGCCCACGCCCTGATCCACCGCGATCGGCACCAGCTCGTACTCGGCCTCGCGCGCCTGCAGCGTGTAGTGGATCTGCTGGCTGACCGGCCGGACCAGATGACCGGTATCGGCAGCGGCCAGCATCTTCATGAGGTGCCAGCCGGAGAAGTTCGACACGCCGACATAGCGCACCTTGCCGGCACGGACGAGGTCGTCCAGGGCGCGCAGGGTCTCGTCTACCGGGGTCTGCCCGTCCCATTCGTGGAGCTGGTAGAGGTCGAGATAGTCGGTGCCGAGGCGCCTCAGGCTCGCCTCGCAGGCCTGGATCAGGTGCTGGCGCGAGGAGCCGGCGTCGTTGGGACCGTCGCCCATCGCGAAGCGCGCCTTGGTGGTCAGGAGCACCCGGTCGCGCCGGCCCTGCAGCGCCTGTCCCAGGATCTCCTCGGACTGGCCCCTGGAATAGACGTCGGCGGTATCGAAGAGATTTACCCCGGCATCGAGGCAGAGGTCGATCAGGCGGCGTGCACCCGCGGCGTCGGTCGTTCCCGTCTTGGCGAAGTTGCCGGCGCCGCCGAAGGTCATGGTGCCGAGGGTCAGGACGGAGACGCGAAGGCCGGACCGGCCGAGCTGGCGATACTGCATGAGGCGCGACTTCCCTGGATGGTCCGGCTGGCACCGGCAGACCGATCTAGCCCGATCATCCGGCTTCGTGCCACCACCGTCGTCGGGCGGCCCTGCCGTCAGCCGATCTGGCGGCAGGTGCGCGCCTGACCGTCCGTCATGAGCGGAAATCCTGGTCGCCTGAAGCCGTGGCCGCGCGGGCTGGACGGCGGCGCCGTCATGGCAGCAGGTCGGCCGGCTCGGGGAGGGCCAGCCGGTCGAAGCGGGCGCACAGCACGTCCAGTGTTTCCGCCATCGGCCGCTGGTCCCAGTCGAGGGCCGAGAAGATCTCGACCTCGACCATGCCCCGCCAGCCGGCCGCGGCCACCTCCCGGTGCATCCGGGCCAGATCGATGACTCCGTCGCCGATCATCGCCCGGTCCTGCAGCAGATCGCGGGTTGGCACCCGCCAGTCACAGATCTGCCAGCCCAGCAGTCGGTCGGCGCCCGCACGGGCGAGCCCGGCCGCGAAGTCCGGGTCCCACCACAGATGATAGGCGTCGATCATCACCCCCAGCTCCGGCCCGACCTGGTCGCAGATGTCCAGCGCCTGCGCCAGGGTCGAGACGCAGGAGCGGTCGGCCGCGTACATCGGGTGCAAAGGCTCCAGGGCCAACCGTACCCCGTGCGCCCGGGCATGGGGCAGAAGGGCGGCGAGCTGCTCGGTGACCTGCCGCCGTGCCGAGGCCAAGTCGTGCATCCCCTCGGGCAGCCCGCCCACCACCATGCACAGCACGGGGGCTCCCAGTGCCGCCGCCTCGTCGATCGCCCGGCGGTTGTCCTCCAGGATGGCGGTGCGCTGCTGCTCCGAGGCGAAGGTCAGGTACGAGCCCCGGCACAGGCAGGTGACGGTGAGGCCGGCATCCTCGAAGCGGCGACGGACCTCGGCCGGCGGGGTGTCCGCCAGCTCACGCCGCCAGGGTGCGATGCCCGAGATGCCGCGGCTGGCGGCCGCCTCCACGATCTCGGGCAGCGTGTGCCTGAAGCCCAGCGTGGCGGTGTTGAGCGCCAACCTGCAGCGCCGCGCGGGCGTGGTGGCCATGCCTGGTCGTGCCTCCATCAGGGGTCGTGCCGGCGCGTCCGGCCGGCCATCCTGACCGACAAGGTAACGGACTGGTTCGTTCGTACAAGACCGCCGCGCGGCGAGTTGCTAGGCTTGGGCAGGGCGGGATCATGCGAACCGCGGCCATGGAAGCGAGGAAGACGGCGCATGACGCGCACCAGCGAGGCCGAACCGGCCACGGTGAGCCGGAGCAAGGGCAAGAGCGAAGGGCGATCCGTGAAGGCGCTGCGCCTGCGCGATCCCAAGCTGACCAGTGCCCGGATCCTGGCCGCCGCCAAGAGCGAGTTCGCCCGAAAGGGGCTGGCGGGGGCGCGGGTCGACGCGATCGCGACCAGGGCCAAGATCAACAAGCGGATGATCTACCACTATTTCAAGAGCAAGGAGGAACTCTACCTCGCCGTGCTGGAGGAGGCCTATGGCGACCTGCGCCGGGCCGAGCGGCTGGTCGATCTGGCCGGACGTGAGCCCGAGGACGCATTCGTGGCCCTGATCGAGTTCACCTGGAACTACTACCGGCAGAATCCAGAGCTCCTGCGCCTGATTGTGACGGAGAACATCCACCAGGCGCGCTACCTCAAACGCAGCAAGAAGATCCGCGAAATGCACTCGCCCTTCGTGGCGTTGATCGGCGAATTGCTGGAGCGCGGCGTGCGCCAGGGCGTGTTCCGGGAGGGGATCGACCCAAACCAGCTCTACATCTCGATCGCGGCGCTGGGCTTCTACTATCTCAACAACCGCTGGACGCTCTCGGTGATCTACGGGATCGACCTGGGTGCCGAACCGGAGATGGAGAAGCGGCGCCAGGCGATGATCGACACGATCCTGAGCTACCTGCGCCGGCCTTGAGGCAAGGAGCCGCCGGTCAGCAGGTCGCCTTGCCGGTGGCGCGAGCCCGGGCCTCCCGGATCTCCTTGACCTTGGAGTCGACCGCCTCGTCGATCTGTGCGGCGGTCATGCTTTCATGCTCGGCCAGCAGCTTGTCGCGCGCCCGCGTATAGGCGGTGGTCCGGCCGGCATCCTTCAGCACCACCAGCTCGGCGACCCTGCCGAGGATCGGATCGACCACGCCCTCGCCGGCGCTGGAGCGCTGCGCCATGCTGAGCGCCGTGTCGGTCTGGCAGGCCGTCGCAAAGTTGAGCGGCTCGTTGAGGGCAGCCAGGCTGCAGCCGGCCAAAGCCAGCATCAGACCAGCGCAGGCCAGGGCACGGGCACGCGGACGACGACGGGCGGGCAACCCGGATCTCCTCGAGGTCAAAGCACCGGGACGCCGCCAGGATGCTTCGCCTTTTCCTCCGGCTCCACATGAATATCGATGACGATATCCTTCAGGCCGTCGCGCAGCGCCGCCTCGATCCGGTCACACAAGGCATGTGATTCGGATACCGTCATGGAGCCGGGCACCACCAGATGGAACTGGAGGAAGATCATCCGCCCGGCATGGCGGGTGCGCAGGTCGTGCGCCTCCAGCGCGCCCTCCGCATGCTGCGAGATCACCTCGCGCACATGGGCGAGCGTCTGTGGCGATACGGTCTCGTCCATCAGCCCGCCGATCGATTCCCGCATCAGCCGCCAGCCGGCCCACAGGATGTTCAGGGCGACCAGGGCCGCCAGCACCGAGTCCAGCCGCGCCCAGCCGGTGAGCGGCACCAGTGCCACACCCAGGATCACGCCGGCCGAGCTGATCACGTCGGTCCAAAGATGCCGCGCGTCGGCGACCAGGGCCGGCGAGCGCCAGCGGCGCCCGTAGCGGAACAGGATCGAGCACCAGACCGCGTTGACCACGGTGGCGAGGCCGTTGACCAGCAGGCCCCGCCAGGGTGCGTCCAGCGGGGCGGGTGCGAGCCAGCCGGCATAGGCCTCGCGCAGAATCGACAGGGCAGCGAGGATGACGAGCACGCCTTCCAGCACGGCGGAGAGATACTCGGCCTTGTAATGGCCATAAGGATGGTTGGCGTCGGGCGGCACTGCCGCCAGGCGCACCGCGAAGAACGCGGCGATCGCCGTGGCGACGTTGATGATGCTCTCCAGCGCGTCGGAATAGAGCGCGACGCTCCCGGTGATGACGTAGGCGTAATACTTCAGCCCGAGAACGATCACGCCAATGGCGATGCTCCCGAGCGCAAGCCTGAGCGGCCGATCCATTGACGAAATGTCCGAGGTGGCTTGTTGCGGCGGCGCGGTTGGGATGCGCAGCCACAGGTGTAGGCCGCCAATAGCCAGAGCCGCCTAAAGCGACAACCGCAACCTTGTTAGCCTTGCCTCAACTCACCTCGTGATCGGGTCACTTCACGATCGGGATCTTCGCACGGTCGATCGTGATCCAGACCGCCAGGATCAGGACGATGCCGAGCACGATCTGCTGGACGAACACGTCCACCCCCAGGAAGGTCATGCCGACCCGCACGACCGAGACGATCAGCGCGCCGATCAGGGTGCGCCAGACGCTGCCTACCCCGCCGGTGAGCGCGGTGCCGCCCACCACCACCGCGGCCACGGCAGGAAGCAGGAATTCGTTGGCGAGCGTCGGGGAGCCTGCAACCAGCCGGCCGCCCAGCACCATGCCGGCAAAGGCGGCGAGCGTGGCCGAGGCGACGCATGCCAGGAGCTTGACCAGCGCCACCGGCACGCCCGACGCGACCGCCGCCGGCTCGCCGGCACCCACCGCCAGGCTCCAGCGGCCGAACAGGGTGTAGCGCTCCGCAAACAGGCAGATGGCCAGCACGATCAGGCCCAGCCAGATCTCGGCGGGAATGCCCAGCATGCGGCCGGTGATCCACCAGAGATAGGCATGCCGCAGTTCCTCGCTGATCGGGATCGAGCGCGTGCCCGAGAAAGCCAGGGCCAGTGCGGTGGCGATGCCGCCCACGGCCAGCGAGCTGATGAAGGAGGGCACGCGCAGCCGGGTGAACGCCATTCCGTTGGCCAGGCCCAGCAGGGCGCCGGCGGCCAGGGCCGCCGGAAAGGCGCCATAGCCCAGGCTCGGCAGGAGCAGGGCCATGACCACGCTGCTCATGCTGGCAACCGCCTGCACCGAGAGGTCGATGCCGCCCAGGAGGATCACGAAGGTGATGCCGGCGGCCATGATGAACAGGGTCGAGGTGTCGGCGGCCAGGACCAGCAGGGTCTCGGGTGACAGGAAGCCCCGGCTGCCGATGCCGACCACCAGCACCAGCAGGATCAGGGTGAGGATGGGGGCCACGTCGCGCAGGCGGGCGGCGGCAGCGGGATTCATCGGCCGGTCACTCCCTTCAGACCATGTGCCGGATCAGGTCGAGCTGGTCGGGCTTGCCGCCCGGCATGGCCTCAAACCGTTCGGTCACCCGCTTGTCCTTCATCACGATGATCCGGTGCGACAGGCCGATGGTCTCCTCCAGCGTGTCCGAGGTCAGGATCACGGCCACGCCTTCCGCGGTGATGGAGCGCACCAGTTCGTAGACCTCCTCCTTGGCGCCGACGTCCAGCCCGCGGGTCGGGTGGTCCAGCACGATGATCCTGGCCCCGGCATTGATCCACTTGGCCAGCACCACCTTCTGCTGGTTGCCGCCCGACAGATTCATCACCAGGGTGCGGATGGTCGGCGTCTTGATCGCCAGGCGCTTGACCCAGGTTTCGGCGACCGAACGCTCCTTGGCATGGTCGATCAGCCCACCCTTGGTGACCGCGCGCAGATTGCCGAGCGTGATGTTGGCCACTACCGGCAAAAAGCCCACGATCCCCTCGACCCGCCGCTCGCGCGGCACGTAGCCGATGCCGAGCGCCACGGCTTCGCCGGGAGTGGCCAGCCGGGCTGGCCGGCCGAACACGGTGAGCGTGCCGCCGGTCGCCGGGGCCAGTCCACCCAGCGTGCGGGCCAGTTCCTCGCGACCGGAACCGATCACGCCGGCAATGCCCAGCACCTCGCCCGCGTGCAGCTCGAAATCGACGTCCTCGTAGGCGCCGGCGAGCGTCAGGCCGCTCGCCGCCATCACCACCTCGGGCCGGTAGGGCTTCTGCCGGCTCTCCTTGTAGTACTCGGCATTGCGGGAGCGGCCGACCATCAGGGAATGGAGCTTCTCGGTGTCGGCGTCGGCGGATGGCATCTCGGCCACCACCGCCCCGTCCTTCATCACGTAGACCCGGTCCGACAGGTCCAGGATCTCGTCGAGCCGGTGGCTGACGAACACGAAGGAGGCGCGGTCGCGCAGGGCCCGCACCCGGGCGAACAGGATGTCGATCTCGGCCTGCTCCAGCACCGATGTCGGCTCGTCCAGCATGATCACCAGATGGCCTTCGATCTCCTCCTCGAGGGTCAGCACCTTGGCGAGTTCGACCATCTGCCGCTGGGCGAAGCTCAGCTTCTCGGTGACGACCGTGGGGTCGATGTCGAGCTGGACCTTCTCGAGCTGGCGGCGCGCCGCCGCGGCCATGGCCTTGTGGTCGATCAGCCGGCCTTTGAGGAACGGCTTCTCCTTGCCCAGCCAGATGTTCTCCGCGACCGTCAGGTTGGTCAGCAGCGACTGCTCCTGATGGACCATGCCGATGCCGGTGGCAGCCGCGTCGATCGGGCTGCGCAGCACGACCTTCTTGCCGTCGTGGCGAATCTCGCCACCGTCCGGCTGGTACACGCCGGACAGGATCTTCATGAGCGTCGACTTGCCGGCACCGTTCTCGCCGATCAACCCGACCACTTCGCCCGGACGGACCTCCAGGCTGACATCCTTGAGGGCGTGGACGCCCGGGAAGCGCTTGTCGACGCCCACCAGCTCCAGCGCCACCGTCCGGCCGTTCGTGCTCATTTGATGATCCTCGCCCGGCTGCGGTCGACCGCGAGTGCCACCGCGGCGATGATCAGCACGCCCTGCACGCCGGTCTGGACATAGGGGGGCACGCCCATCAGCACCATGCCGTTGGCCAGGCCCACCACGATCAGCACGCCCACCAGCGTGTTCTGCACGCCGCCCTGGCCGCCCATCAGCGAGGTCCCGCCGACCACGACCGCGGTGATGGTGGTGAACAGCCGGCCCTGGCCCATGAGCGCATGGCCCTGGCCGAGCTGCGCGGCCGATAGGATGCCGCCCAGGCCGTAGAAGACGCCGGCCAGGGTGAAGGCCAGGATCCGCACGCGGCCGACCGGCACGGAGGTCAGGCGCAGGATGTCCTCGCCGCCGCCCACCGCGAAGATCCAGCGACCCAGCCGGGTGCGGGTCTGGATCACATAGGCCACCAGCGCCGCCGCGAGCGCGATCCATACCCCCATCGGGATGCCCAGCACCCGGCCGAGCGCCAGCTCGCGGAAGGTGGTGTCGGTGATCCGCACCCGCTCGCCGGCCAGCATCACGGTCGCGATGCCGATCGCGATGAAGCTCATGCCGAGCGTCACCATGAAGGAGGGGATCTGCAGCTTCACATGGACGATGCCGTTCACGAAGCCGAACGCCGCTCCCATCAGCAGCACGAGCGGAACGGCGAGAAAGCCCAGATCGTTCGCATTGGCGCCATTGGCCACCAGCAGCGCCGTCACCACGGCACCCATGGCCACCACGCCCTCGACCGACAGGTCGATCGAGCCCATCAGGATGATGAAGGTGGCACCCAGCGCCAGGCAGAGCGGGATCGCCGAGGCGTTCATGATCCGCACGAGATTGTCGATCGACAAAAAGGCGGGCGCGATCGCCCCGATCACGGCGAAGACCACCACCAGCACGATCACCGGGGTGAACGCGCGCAGTCTTTCGATCCGCGAGGCGGGCGGCAGTCGAATAGCGGAGGCGGCCATCTAGGGTTCGCTACCTGATCTGTGGCGGAACAGGAGGGCCTTCGCCGGCGGGACTACCGCCGGCGAAGGATGGACTCAGCCGGCGCGGATCTGGCCGGACACCCGGCCCCACAGATCGTTCCAGTCGATCGTCGGGGTCTTGTCGATGTAGTTCGCGATGTACTCGTCGACGTTCTTGTAGGTGATCGGCACGCCGGTCCCGTAGAACTCGCGGTGCAGATGCGGCTCCTTGGCGATGTCGATCTTCTTGGTGTGGGCGTGGTACGCGATCGAGAGGCCCATGCCGCCGACCCAGATCGGATCCCAATCGACCGTGCCGACCATCTCGCCGGACTTCACCGCGTCGACCGCCTGCCGGATGCCGTCGATGCCGGTGACCGGAATCTCGCCGGCCAGGCCCTCGGCGCGCAGTGCCTCGATCGCACCCAGCGCCATGCCGTCATTGGCGGCCCAGATGCCCTTGATGTCCGAGCCGAACCTGGTCAGCCAGGCCTGGGTGATCTCGAAGGACTTGGTCTCGAGCCAGTCGGCCACCTGGAAGTCCAGGAGCTGGACATTGGGATTGGCGGCCAGCGCCTCGTCCAGGCCCTGCTTGCGCTCGATGGCGGGTGTGTTGTTGAAGATGCCGCCCAGCGCCACGATGCCACCCGAGCCGCCCATCTTCTCGATCAGCGTCTCCGCCATCTGCTTGCCGTAAGGCGCGCCGTCGAAGCTGATATGGGCGACGTAGCTCGGGTCGAAGTCCCAGGGATGCAGGTCGGCGGGTTTGTTCCAGATCGTCACCACGGACGCCCCGGCCTTGGCGCAGGCCTCGACGATCACGCGAGTGTCCGGCGTGTCGTTCGGGTCGATGCACAGTGCCAGGTTGCCGCCGGACTTGGCGAGCAGTGCTCGGACGTCGGCGATGCCCTTCTCGCTGTTGCCCTCGGTGACCAGCACCTCGTAGGGCGCGCCCACCGACTGGGCGAACATCTCGCCGCCCTTGGCGAACGAGGCATGGTAGGGGTTGGTGAGCGAGCGCAGCGAGTTGGCGAGCTGCGGCTGGTCCTGGCCGAAGGCCCGCCTGCCGGCGAGACCGGTCATGCCGGCGGCACCCAGGCCCGCCAGCGAGGTGAGGAGCAGCCGGCGCCGCTCCAGCTTGGCCCGTTCGAAAATGCTCCCGAGCGATTCCATTGGTCTCGCCTCCCTGATTCGTTCTGTCATGACCGCAAGCGGTGAAGCTACATAACCGGTTGGTTACTTGTGGCGCAAGCGGGAAGGCGCCGCCATCACCCGCTGGCCACCGCGCTGCCCGCCGCGGATCTGCCCGCGGGCGCCGCTTGGCGAAAAGATCTCGGGCCCACAGTAATTATGCCGCCATAAGCCAGTGCGGGGCCGCACAAATGGAGAAAAATTCGAAAATATGTAAGCATTTTTGTTTTGTAATTCGTAGGTATTGACAAAGATTTACGAGTAAAACTCTTATCTTAGAGAGAAGTTTGTAAATATGTGCTTGACTGATATCTCTGTCACCCTCTGGTGGCTGCGGTTTCGGCTGGCATTGCTCTCGCACACACGGATGGAGCAGTGAACCAGCAGACGGCGGACCGCCCTGTCCAGGTGCAGTAGTGCCGCGACAATCTGCAGGTTATTGGCCAGCGGATGCAGGAAGAGGGCTATTGGGCGGGGAGGGCGGCAGGACCCAGGAACTGGGCCAATACTGGTCGCAGGCGCCGGGCGAGCAAGCCATGCCGGTGGGCCGCAGGCCGTGCCGGCCGGCCAGGCCCTGGAACCGGCACATGACGCCGGTGTTGCTCGCAGCAAGGGCAGCCACCGGGGAAGAGGCACGATGACGGCATGCAGGCGGAGCATGGTGGTGCTGTTCGTGCTGCCGGCGGCACCGGCCGGGCCGCCCGGTGATCCGTAACTCCTTGTGGCCGTTCCCCGAGCAGGCGCGGCGCTGGCGGGCGGTGGGCTGCATGGCCATGGCCCTCCTGCTGCTGGGCATAGCACCGGCCCTGGCCGCCGACCCCGACAATCTCCCGGCCCTGCGGGAGCAGGCACTGGTCGCGGCGAACGCGGACCGGGAGGAACATGGCCTGGAGCCGCTGGAACTGGCGGAATCCCTGAACAGGGCTGCCCAGGCACATGCGCGGGACATGCTGGCACGCGATTATTTTGCGCACGACTCGCCTGATGGGCGCACCGTCCAGGACCGCTACCGGGAACATGGCGGCCCGGCGGGACGGGTGGTCGCCGAGAACCTTGGCCAATGCATCGGCTGCCCGGCCGAGATCGATGCGGTCCGCATCGAGGCGCTGCAGGAAGGGTGGATGAACAGCCCGGGGCATCGGGAGAACCTCCTTACGCCCGAACTCGATCAGTTCGGCTACGGCATTGCCGTGGCGGGTGACCGGCTGGTGGCCGTGCAGACCTTCTCCGGGCCCGGCCGTTCGCCGGGGCAGGCAGAGGGCCAGCCGGCCCGGCCGGTATCGCAGGACGAAGCCGGGGAACTGGTGCTCGAGCTGGTGAACGCTGCCCGGGCTGAGCGCGGACTGCCCGCCTTGGCCGCAAGCGGCGTGCTGGACGACGTGGGCAAAGCGATCCTGCCCGAGCCCGAGGCCGGATCCGCCATGCCGGCGGATGACCTGGGCACGGCGCTGCCGGCGGAGGAACGGGAGCGCTGGGTGGCCCTGTTCGCCATTTCGGCCGGCTGCGGCGGCTGCGGGGCAGGCCTCGATGCCGCGGATGCCGACTGGTTCAGCCGCCAGTGGCTGGAGAGTGCGCAAACCGGCCAGGCACTGCTGAGCCCGGACATGACCCATCTGGGCCTTGCAGCGAAGGCCGATGGCAGCGGTGGCAAGACGGCGGTGGCGGTGCTTGGCCGCATGCGCACGAACCGATGAGCTGCAGCGCCGATATTAACCTCAGGGTTGTGACATGTAGGATGTATTCGCGCGACGGGACAGGTGGCAGGATCTCGGGCAGATATCCGGTCCAGAGGACCTTCTGCCGATAGGTTCGGTCATGGCTCAGACGCTCGGCGCGGTGCATCCTGGGGCTTCCACCCCGTTCACCTTCATCCTCGACCAAGTCGATCCGGCCGAGCGGGTGCGCAGCGCACTTCTGGGCGGGACCAGGCTCGGCACGGAGGCGGCCGGCAACGGGCTGGTGATCAGCTACAGCTTCGCCGGACCCGGCTCCACCTGGTCGTCGGAGTATGATGGCAGCGTCGATGCCGCCAACGTGGTGACGATGCGCAGCGCGCAGCGCGCCGCGATCCGCGCCGCACTCGACCAGGTGGAGCAGATCGCCGACGTCCGGTTCGTGCCGGTCGCGGACGGTGCTGCGAGCGTGGGCGTCCTGCGCTTCGCCCAGTCGGCCAGTGCCGGCGGGGCCTACAGCTTCCTGCCCCATGAGAGCCCAGCCGCGGGCGACATCTGGCTGCCCTGGTGGTTCGGCACGCCCAGCGAGGACCTCCTGCCGGGCGGCAGCGATTACATGACTGTCTTGCACGAAATCGGCCACGCGCTGGGCCTGAAGCACCCCCATGAGGGCAGCAGGAACATGGCGCTCGGCGAGGACTGGCTGGGCGGCACGCTGATGAGCTACCGCATCTTTCCGGGCGATGCTCCGGCGAGCGGGAGCTGGCCGTTCGTGTTTCCGGACGGGCTGTCGGCCTATGACGTCGATGCGCTGCGCTTCCTCTACGGTGTCCGCGCCCATGCCACCGGCAACGACGTGTACCGGTTCGAGCAGGATCCATCGATGCTGACCACGCTGGTGGACGATGGCGGCACCGATCTGCTCGACCTGAGCAATCAAGTGCGCAACGTGCAGGTCGACCTGCGCCAGGGTGCCTGGAGCCTGGTCGGGTGGGAATATTCCTGGTGGGGTCCGGACGGCGACTACGCGGAACTGCCACGCTCGCTGCGCACGGCGTTCGGCACGGTCATCGAGAACGCCAATGGCGGCAGCGGCAACGACCGCATCACCGGCAACGGGGCTGACAACACCCTGGCCGGGTTCGACGGCGCGGACGTGCTGCTCGGCAATGGGGGTGACGACCGGCTGCTGGGCTTGGGCGGCAGCGACCAGCTGTTCGGCGAAGCCGGCGCCGACCTGCTCAACGGCGGCAGCCTCGCCGACGTGCTGGATGGCGGCGTCGGCAATGACCAGCTGTTCGGCGGGGACGGCCGGGACCGGCTGGGCGGCGGTGCGGGCGACGATGTCGCCCATGGTGGTGCTGCCAACGACATCCTGGCGGGCGGCGCCGGCAATGACCGGCTGGGCGGCGGTGCCGACGACGACCTGCTGAATGGCGGCGCCGGCGACGACGTGCTGACCGGCGGGACCGGGCGCGACCGATTCGTCCTGGAGCCGGACGCCGGCGGCAGCGACCGGATCACCGACTTCCAGGCCGGCATCGACCAGATCCTCCTGCGCGGCGGCTACAGTGTCGGCCAGTTCCTAGCGGCGGCGACCACCAGCGCCGGCAACACCTCGTTCGCCCTGGCCAACGGTCATGACGTGCTACTGGTGGGGGCGACGGGTGTGCGGGCGGACTGGTTCACCACGTGAGCGCAGGGTCCGGGCTGGTCAGGCGACCAGTGCCCGGCCGCTCGTGCTGACGAAGTCGAGCTGGACGACGATGTCGTTATAGTCGAAGTCGCCGCCCCGCATGTCCTCCCAGCCCCAGGTGTTCAGGCCATAGTTCCACAGATGCGCCACCTGCTGGCCGTCCTCCGGCTCGTTCGCCTGGGCAAAACCCCAGAAATCGCCCTGCTTGTTGCTCAGGCGCATGGCGATCAGGTCGCCGTCGTCCACGTCCAGGATGCTGGTCTCGAGATATTCGCCAAAGCCTGGGCCGCTGATCCAGCGCTCGCCGGAGCCGGTCTCGTAGCCGCGGGAGAGGCTCGCCTCGGCGTAGCCGGCATCGCCCGGCGCCAGGCCGTCGATTGTGCCGAGCAGGTCGTCGACCTCGTAGAACAGCAGGGAGGATTCCAGCTTGCCGTTCTGGCGGACGCGCACGATCGCCTCCTGGCCGTCGGCATCGCCCGCCGTCTCCGCCACCGCGACCGAGCGGGCGACCCGCAGCGCGCTGTCCAGATCGGCCGTGGTGTAGTCGACGAAGCCATAGTGGTTCGAGAGCGACTCGCGGAACATGGCTGCGTCCTCGCCCCCGATGCCGACCTGGAGCTCGTCGCCCTGCCTGGCATCGAACTGGAGTGCCGGCCCCTGGCTCGCCTCGTCGAACAGCCGGACGAGATCGGCGGAGAAGTCGCCCTGCATCGCCTGCTGGGCGAACTGGCTGCTCCAGGCATGCGGCGAGCCGGGCGCGCCATTCCAGCGGTAGCCGTCTCCGCCGCCCTGAAGCTCCAGATCCGCCCCTGTGGCCAGCGAAGGCTGCAGTAGGAGGGACTGGTCCACGGCACTGCGGCCATTGTCCAGGTCCATCACCCCCGGCAGTGCCGGGCCGGACTGGCTGTGCGCGATAGTGGTGAGTGCGCGGGTCAGGAGCAGCCCGTTGGGCGAGCCCAGGCCGCTCACCAGGTCGTAGCCGGGCCCTGCCTCATAGCCGAACCCGGTCGGCACCAGCGCATCGGTCGAGAAGTCGTCGGCCGGCGGACCGTCGACATGGCTGGAGGTGTTGTTGCCGAGCTGGATGTCGTTGAAGGCGCCCGGCGCCACCGTGGCGGCGACGTAGAGCAGGTCGTTCATGTAGCCCAGGCGCGGCAGGCCCTGGTCCTCGAACACGGCATTGATCTGGGCGCCGAGCGCTGCCCAGAATGGTGCGGACGCGCTGGTGCCGCCGCCCAGATTGTCGAAGCTCTGCAGATCGTCGGCAGGGGTGAAGTAGAAGAGGTTGCCGCCGGCGGGTGCCGCCACGTCCGGCACGCCGCGGCCGGTCTCGGCGAGCGGGTCCGATGCGGTCGGCGTCAGCCCGAACGCTTCCTGGTACCAGGGCGTGGGCTGGTTCGGGTCGACGCCGCCGGCCGTGGCCGCGTTGGAATCATAGCCCGGCAGCAATACGTCGCCCGAGCGGAAATACTCGTTCCATACGGTCTCGACGAGCTTGGCCGTGTCTGGGGCAACCCCCGGCAGTTCCTGCAGGCCGCCAGCCACCAGGAGCTGCAGCAGATCCAGATCGCCGTCCTCGGCGCGAGCCATCAAGTCCTGCAGCGTGTCGTCGGCTTCGGCCGCTGCGTTCGTGCTGAACGAGGTCCCGCCGACCGCCACGGCATAGGGGCTGGAGCTGATCGATTCGACATTGGTCAGTCCGTTCGCGATCAGGCCGCCGGAACCACCGTCGCCGAGTGCTATGAACACTGACTGACCGCGCAGCGCCGCATCGACGAACAGTTCCTGGTAGGCCGCTGCGAACGGCGAGTCGGGCGAGGGCATCGAGAAGTCGCTGAACGAGGACGACAGCACGCCCGGGTCGTGCTGCTCGTCCCAGATGGCGCTCTGGTAGGCGGTGAACACGGTACCGTTCGGGCCGCTGCCGGCATAGAGCCCGATTTCGCTGTTCGGCGCCGCACCCGCGACCACCCCGACATCCAGCGAGCGCTCGGTCGCGAAGTCCGGGTCCCAGGCCTGCTGGGCCGCGTTGACCACGTAGTACCGCCCGGCCCCGTCCAGCCCGATTTCCTGGCGGTAATTGTCCAGCCCCTCCTGGAAGCTGATCACCGAATCCTCGGGCATGGCCGAGCCGATTCCAGGCTCGATCAGGCCGATCCGACCAGTCTCGACGTCCTCGTCCGTGATGGGGAAGTGGAACAGCTCGGCGATCTCGGCAGGCGAGCGGCTCTGGATGGCGCCCGTGCCGTTGCCGATGCTCTGCGCGCCATCGGGCAGCTCGACCTCGCCGGTCACCAGGCCGTTGGCGCCATCCGGGGCACCGAAGTCGAACCAGACGCCCTCGACTGCGCCGGCCAGATCGTCCGGCAGGGAAAGATGGCCGTTCCAGAACAGGAAGGAGCTGGCCGGGTCGTCGGCATCCGCCACCATCAGTGGGGTCCCGAACAGCTCGTTGAACTGCTTTGCATCGAGCTCGACCCAGACCGTCCGCGATTCGGCCGACGCCACATAGCCGTCCTGGACGTCGAGCAGCCGGTAGCCGGCTGCCGAAAGCTCCGCCGCCACCCCGGCATGGCTCGCGGGATCGGCCCCGAAGCTGGACCAGAGCGAGCCGTCCGCCTTCATTTCGGCGAGCGTCGCTTGCCGGGTTGCCCAGTCGGCGGCGAGCAGTGGTGAGGGATCCTCGGTCCGTTCCAGCGTCAGCGCCACCCGTACGGTGGTGTCGGCTGCCGCCTGCTCGATCGCGGAAGCATCGAGATCGAAGACCTCGGCGACAGTGGTCTTGTCGGTGGCACGATAGGAGGTCAGGTCGAGATAGGTGGAGTTCTCGATGGTCGCCAATGCCACGTCCTCGGATCTTCAACAGGGAAGCAATTGTAATTCGTGCGGCCGCAATCAAGCTTCGTCTGGTTGTCCGATCAAGGCACGGCCGTCTCCGTCACCAAACCTTAACGATTTCGAGGGATGTCTTCCTCGACCCCGGTTGAAAGGCCCGACAGCTGCGGCACGGGCCTCCGAAGAGCGGCGCTGCGATAGCCCGGATCGCCCTGCGCTGCCACCTTGACAGATTGGCCGGCTACGTCGCTGAACTCGCGCAGCCTGCCCCGGAGGAACCATGTCGATCTCCCGCCGCAACCTCGTGGCCGCGTCGGCCCTCATCCCCGCCCTGAACCTAGTCCGCCCGGCCCTGGCCCAGGAGCGGCTGAAGGTCGCGGGCATCCATACCGTGCCGGTCGAGAACGCCTGGAATTCCCGGCTGCACGAGGCGCTGGTGAACGCGAACGAGGCCGGTACGATCGAGTACGTGTTCAGCGAATCGGTCGCCAACACCGACTATGTCCGGGCGATGCGCCAGTATGCCGAGCAGGGTGCGAAGCTGGTCGTGGGCGAGATCTACGGGGTCGAGCGCGAGGCGCGCCAAGCGGCCAGGGACTATCCGGAGACCAGCTTCCTGATGGGTTCGTCCCTGAAGGCGCAGGAGCCCAATCTCGGCGTGTTCGGCACCTGGAACCACGAGGCGGCCTATCTGTGCGGCATGCTCGCGGCGGCCGTGTCGAAGACAAATACGTATGGTGCGGTGGGCGGCTACCCGATCCCGGAGATCAACCGGCTGATCAACGCGTTCCGTGCCGGGGTGGCGCGGGTCCGGCCGGATGCGAAGTTCCTGGTCCAGTTCATCGGCACCTTCTTCGACCCGCCCAAGGCCAAGGAAGCGGGCATGGCCCAGATCGATGCCGGTGCGGATGTCCTGTTCGGCGAGCGGATCGGCACGGCCGATGCCGCCAAGGAGCGGGGCGTGCTGGCGGTGGGCTCGCTGCTCGACTACTCGCCGCGCTATCCGGGCACGGTGTTCGCCAACGCCCTTTGGATCTTCGACCCGATCCTGGGTGCCGCGGTCGCCGACGTGAAGGCCGGCACGCCTGCCGGCAAGGACTACAGCCAGTTCAGCTTCATGCGCTTTGGCGGCAACGACGTCTCGTTCGACCCGCAGATGGTGCCGGCCGACGCGGTGGCGGCGATGGAGCAGGTGCGCGCCGAGATCAAGTCCGGCGCGTTCGAGGTCGAGATCGACGATTCGCAGCCGACGTGAGCCCGGTCCTCGAACTGACGGGGATCACCAAGCGGTTCGGCACGCTCCTCGCCAATGACGGGATCGACCTGACGCTCGGCCAGGGCGAGGTGCTGGCGCTGCTCGGCGAGAACGGGGCTGGCAAGACCACGCTCATGAGCATCCTGTTTGGCCACTACGTGGCCGATGCCGGGACGGTCAGGGCGTTCGGCCAGGTCCTGCCCCCGGGTGATCCCAAGGCCGCGATCGCCGCCGGGATCGGCATGGTCCACCAGCACTTCACGCTGGCCAGCAACCTGAGCGTGCTGGACAATGTCACGATCGGTACCGAGAAGCTGACCGCCTGGCGCAGCCGGCGTGGTGCTGCCAGGCGCCGCCTGGTCGAGCTGGCGGAGCGGTTCGGGCTGCCGGTCGATCCGGACCGGCGGATCGGCGAGCTGTCGGTCGGCGAGCGCCAGCGCGTCGAGATCCTGAAGTCGCTCTACCGCGACGCTCGCATCCTGATCCTGGACGAGCCCACCGCGGTGCTGACCCCGCAGGAATCGGAGCGGCTGTTCTCTACCCTGCGCGGCATGGCCAGCCAGGGGCTGAGCCTGATCTTCATCAGCCACAAGCTGCACGAGGTCGTGGCCCATGCCGACCGGGTGGCCGTCCTGCGCGGTGGCAAGCTGGTGGCGGAGCGGCCGGCCGCCGGCGCCTCGCGCGCCGAACTGGCCGAGCTGATGGTGGGCCGGCGGGTCGTCCATGCTTCCAGGGTGCCGCTCGAGCCCGGCCAGAGCCTGCTGCGGCTGGACAAGGTGCGGGTCGAGGCCGGCGGACGCCGCCTGCTGGACGACATTGCGCTGGATCTGCGCGAGCGCGAGGTGCTGGGCATCGTGGGCGTGGCCGGCAACGGCCAGGACGCGCTGTCCCGGCTGTTCGCCGGCACCGCGCCGCAGCCGGCCGGACGGATCGAGCTCCTGGGCCGGCCGGTGGCACGCTTGGACCATGCGGGCCTCACCGCCGCCGGGCTCGCCCACATCCCCGAGGACCGCCACCACGAAGGCGTGGTCGGCGACCTGAGTCTCTACGAGAACGCGGTGCTGGAGCGGATCCGCGACCGGCGCTTCTCGCGGCTGGGCCTGCTGCGCCGCCAGGCCGCCCTCGACCACGCCGCGGGCCTGATCCGGACGTTCGACATTCGCGGTGCCGAGCCCACGACCCGCACCCGGCTCCTGTCCGGCGGCAACATGCAGAAGCTGATCCTCGGGCGGAACCTCGTGGAGCAGCCCAGGCTGATCGTCGCCAGCCAGCCGACCCGGGGGCTGGACGAGGGGGCGGTGGCCGAGATCCACCGGCGCCTGCTGGAAGCGCGCGGCAACGGGGCAGGGGTGTTGCTCATCTCCGAGGACCTGGACGAGATCTTCCGCCTGGCCGACCGGGTCCAGGTGATCTTCAAGGGCCGCCTGTCGGCCCCGCTGCCGATCGAGGCGGCGAGCGAGGCACGGCTCGGCCTGATGATGGCAGGGGAGGATGGCGATGCGCCTCGAGCGGCGTGAGCGGACGCCGCGCCTGTTGCTGGTGGCGGCACCGCTGGCGGCTATCGCGACCGCGCTCGTCCTGTGCAGCCTGCTGATCGGCCTGGCAGGCGCGCCGGTGCTCGCCGCCTATGCCACCCTGTTCCAGGAGGCGCTGGGCAGCCGGCTCGGCATCACCGAGACGCTGACCCGCGCCACGCCGCTGATCCTGACCGGCCTGGCCGCCGCGGTGGCGTTCCGGGCACGGTTCTGGAACATCGGCCTGGAGGGCCAGTTCTATCTCGGCGCCATCGCGGTGGCGGCCCTCGGCTCGGGCGAGTGGGGCCTGCCGCCCGCCCTGCTGGTGCCGCTCCTCCTCCTGGCCGGTGCGCTGGCAGGTGCCCTGTTCCTCCTGGGTCCGGCCCTGCTCAAGCTGCGCCTGGGCGTGGACGAGGTAGTGACCACCCTGCTCCTGAACTTCGTGGCGATCCTGCTGGTCTCGCTCCTGATCGAAGGGCCGATGAAGGATCCGCTGGCGTTCGGCTGGCCGCAATCGGTGCCGGTGACCGAAGCCGGCCTCCTGCCGCAGCTCCTGGCGCGCACCCGCCTCCATCTGGGCTTCGCCCTGGCCCTGCTGGCGGCACTGGCGATCGCCTTCCTGAATGCCCGCACCGTGTTCGGCCTCTCGGCCCGGGCGGTGGGCCTGGGGACGCCGGCAGCACGCCATGCCGGGATCCCGGTCGGGCGGGTGCTGCTGCTGACGGCCATGCTGTCCGGCGCGCTGGCCGGACTCGCGGGCGCGGTCGAGGTCACCGGGCTCAAGGGCTATGTCACCACCGACCTGTCGCCCGGCTTCGGCACGGCCGGGGTGATCGTCGCGATGCTGGCGAGCCTGAACCCGCTGGGCGTGGTCCCGGCCGCGATCTTCGTGGCTGCGGTGTTCGTGGGCGCGGACGCCATGGCCCGAGCCCACGGTGTGCCGTCCTTCATCGCCGACGTGATCGTGGCGACGGCACTGCTCACCATGCTGGTGGCCCTGTTCCTCACCGAGTACCGGGTGCGTCGATGACCGAGTTCTGGGACATCGTCCTGGCCGCCTCGTTCTGGGCCGCGGCACTGCGCCTGGCGACGCCACTGATCTTCGGCACGCTGGGCGCCCTGATCGGCGAGCGCTCGGGCGTGCTCAACCTCGGCATTGAGGGGATCATGACGGCCGGTGCGATGACCGGCTGGCTCGCCGTGCATCTGGGCGCCCCGCTCTGGCTGGGCATCGCGGCCGCCGCCGTCGCCGGCGGTGCGATCGGGCTGCTCCATGCGGGACTCACGGTGCGGCTCGGCCTGTCCCAGCACGTGACCGGGCTCGGCATCACCCTGTTCGCCACCAGCCTGTCCTCCTACCTCTACCGGCTCTACGTCCCGGCCTCTGGCTCGCCGCCGAAGATCACCCCGTTCGCACCGGTGCACCTGCCGGTGCTGAGCGACCTGCCCTGGCTGGGGCCGGCCTTCTTCCAGCACACCGCGCTCACCTGGCTGGCGCTGCTGGCGGTGATCCTGGTGGCCTGGATCCTGTGGCGCACGCCGCTGGGCCTGGCGGTGCGCATGGCGGGCGAGAGCCCGGAGGCCTGCGAGGCGCAGGGGGTGAGCGTGTTCGGCCTGCGCACGGGCGCCGTGGTCGCCGGCAGCGCGCTCATGGCGATCGGTGGAGCCTTCCTGACCACGGCGGCGTTCGACAGCTTCTACTTCTCCATGATCCAGGGACGCGGCTGGGTGTGCATCGCGCTCGTGGTGTTCGCGTCCTGGCAGCCGGGCAAGGCGCTGCTCGGCGCGCTGCTCTACGGCATGTTCGACGCCTTCCAGCTGCGGCTTCAACCGCTGGTTCTGGGCGTGCCTTACCAGCTCTTCCTCATGATGCCCTATCTGCTTTCAATCGGTGCGTTGGTGCTGGTTTCGCGCCGGGCGCGGGTACCGCAGGCGCTCATGCAGCCTTACCGGCCGGGCGAGCGGTAGCGGCGTACTTCATCCAGCCGTCTTTCATCTGAGCTTCACCGGAAGATGCTAGATTGCCCGTCCTGAGGGTGACGGCATTTTCCTGGTGGATATTGGATGAGGCTGATGATGAGGTGGCCAAGCGCGTCCGTTCTGCTTGCTGCAGCTCTGCTGGCGAGACCGGCCGGGGCCGAGATAACGGATCTCGCCGAGGTGGGGCCGTGGCAGGCGTACTACGTGAGCGATGGGGATGGCCGCAGCCTGTGCGGCATCTCCCAGTTCAGCAACGGGATGGGCCTCCTCATCAAGGTGGACAGTGACCGCGACGCCTTCATCCATCTCACCAAGGAAGGCTGGGCGGTGCCGGAGGGGGCCAGGATCAATGTCGGCTTCGTGGTGGACGGCCGACCGGTGCTGGAACTGCCGTTCGTGCCGACCGACCAGCCCACCATGATCGAAGGCAACCTCGTGCCGGAGCAGGCGGCCGGCCTGATCGATCGCTTCTCGCTGGGCGGCCACATGCAGGTGCGCTTCCTGACCGGCAACGAGGGCTTCTGGGACGTGCCGCTCAAGGGTACCTACCAGATCACCCAGCACTTCCTGCGTTGCCTGTCCGAGCGCCTGGTGTCCCGCCAGCCGTTCGACGTCGCCGTTCCAGGCGCCAGCCAGCCCTTCTGAGGACGGGAGGCAAGAAAAGAGGGCCGTGCTTTCGCACGGCCCCTGAGTGGGAGGAAACGCCTCAAGTCGGGTGTCATCGGGTAGAAACCCTGCGACGACACAAGATATAACCGGAAGCCGATGATCGCGCAATAGTAGAATTACGATTAAGGCCATCAATTTCGAATTTCATCATCTGCTCGCCCAGTGGTTGTGGTGCCGGGCCTGCGGCAAGAGGGGGCGGGCGTCTCGCCAGCGCGGATCCATACCGCTAGCGTCCGCTTACGGAGGCAGACAACGAGCGGGCAGAAAGACCATGCGCAAGGCGCTCACCGGCGCGGCCGGGGTGTTTCCACCCCATGGACGCTACCATCACGGCATGGCGGTCAGCGGGACCGACCGCCTGCTGTTCCTGTCCGGCCAGGTCGGCATCTGCCCGGACGGCTCGGTGCCGAGCGGGATCACCCGGCAGACCGAGCAGCTGTTCGCCAATATCGAGTGCCTGCTGAAAGAGGGCGGCATGGACCGCAGCCATCTGGTCCGGCTCACCGCGTACCTGCTCGATCCGGGCGACCGGGCGGCATACATGGCGGTGCGCGATGCCTGGGTCGCCGAGCCGGCCCCGGCCTCCACCCTCCTGTTCGTCCAGGCCCTGGCACGGCCCGACTTCATGGTCGAGGTCGAGGCGATCGCGGCGGCGTAAGCGTCGGGGCATGGGGACGTCGCGGCCGGCATGGTGCTCCATCGAGCTGGCCTGTTGCCGGGTTCGTTGTGCAGCACCGGGCAGTGTGCGCTCGGGTTCGTTTCGCAGTACGGCGACCACATCTGGCGCGGCTGCGATGCCGAGGCCCGAGCCTGGGAGGTGCAGGTCGTCGGCCGGCATGCCATGGAACCGGCCGCGGGACGGCGGGTTGGTCGCGCAGACGCCGGCAGGAGCATATGGACATGGCCACCTCGACCCGTCCCCTGGCAATCGTCACTGGAGCGTCCACCGGCATCGGCCGCGAGCTGGCCCGGTGCTGTGCGGAGGGTGGGTTCGACCTGCTGATCGCCGCCGACGAGCCGGCGATCGATGCGGCGGCCGCCGAGCTGCGCAAGCTGGACGTGCAGGTGCAGGCCGTGCAGGCGGATCTCGCCACGATCGACGGCGTGGACCGGCTTTGCAACGCCATTGCCGGCCGGCCAGTGGCGGCACTTCTGGCCAATGCCGGGCGGGGACTGGCCGGAGGCTTCCTGGACCAGGAGTTCAGCCAGGTCCGGCATGTGATCGACACGAACGTGACCGGCACGCTCTATCTGATCCAGAAGGTCGGCCGGGACATGCGGGCCAGGGGCGAGGGGCGGATCCTGATCACCGGGTCGATCGCCGGCTTCATGCCGGGCGCCTACCAAGCCATCTACAATGGCTCCAAGGCCTTCCTGGATTCCTTCTCCTTCGCCCTGCGCACCGAGCTGAAGGACAGCGGGGTGACGGTTACCTGCCTGATGCCGGGCCCGACCGACACCGATTTCTTCGAGCGCGCCGGCCTGCTCGACACCAAGCTCGGCCAAGCCCCGAAGGACGATCCGGCCACCGTCGCGAAGATCGGCTTCGACGCGATGATGCAGGGCGAGGGCGACGTGGTCAGCGGCTGGAAGAACAAGCTGCAGACGGCCATCGCCAACGTCACGCCTTCCGGCGTGCTGGCGGAGATGCACCGCAAGATGGCCGAGCCGGGCTCAGGCAGGACGTAGCGGCCCGTCGGTCAGCCGGGTGGTTCGTCTGGAAGCTCCGCCAGTGCCCGGACGGTCCATTCCTGCTCGCGCCGGCGCAACAGGTGCGCGCCCAGCAGGAGGAAGGCCAGGGCTGCCACCAGCACCACTACGGCAGCAGGGCCAGCCACGCGGTGGATCTCCTCGCCGAACTGGTAGGCGCCAAGGCCGAACAGGGTGGCCCAGCATGAGGCACCGAGCGCGTTGGCGAGCAGGAAGCGCGGCCAGGCCATCCGGTTGGCGCCGGCCAGTACGGCCGCGAACGCACGCAGGAAGGCGACGAATCGGCCGAAGAACACGATCTTGCCGCCATGGCGGGAGAACAGGTACTGGCCGAGCTTCAGCCGTTCCGGGGTCAGCCCGATATGCCGGCCGTAGCGGCGGAGCAGGGGCAATCCGATGCGGCGGCCGATCAGGTAGCCCAGATTGTCGCCGGCGATCGCCCCCGCGGCGGCCGCGCCGATCACGCTGGCGATGCCCAACTCTCCGGCCGATCCCGCATACACGGCAGCGCCGATCAGCGCCGCCTCGCCCGGCAAGGGCACGCCCATGCTCTCCAGCGCCACGAGCGCGAACAGCATCCACAGGCCATGGGCCTGGATCAGCTGGGGCAGCCAGGGGCCGGACAGTGTCTCGAACATGCCCGCCCGCCGTTCAGGTCCTGCGGACCAGCCACAGGGAGGTTTCGGGCACGCCGTCCCGCAACTCCAGGGCCGCCAGCGGGCCCGCTGCGACGCGCTGGCACTGGCGGGTGGCCAGCCAGTGGCTCGACCAGAGCAGGTGCCAGCCGCCGCCATGGAGCAGGGCAGCGATCAGGCTCTGCTCGGCATAACCCCGCCAAGCCCAGTGCTCGGGATAGGGGTCGGGCAGGAAGATGTCGTGGACGTGCAGCAGCACGCCGGCCGGCAGCCGGGGTAGCAGGTCGTTGACGATCCGGTCGACATCGCCACCGGGAACCAGGAGGTGGCTGGAATCGACGAACAGCAGGTCGCCTGGTCCCAGCAGGGCGGCGATCTCCGCGACCTCGATCTCCTCGAAGCGGCAGGGATGATGAACCAGTGGCAGGGCGCGGATGTCGGCGCGGGGCTCGGGGTCGATGCAGTGCAGCTCGCCGGCATGGCCGCCATCGGCCATGGCCTGCGCTATAAAGCGGGTGGAGTGGCCGCTGCCGATCTCGACGATCCGGCCGGGCCGGTGGTCGCGGACTGCGGCATAGGTGCGGGCCGCGTCCAGGCGTGGGAACCATTCCTGGTCGAAGCGGGGCCGGGGCGGGGGGCCGTTCAGTTCATGAAGTCGCGGGGCATGGCGCTCGGCACGGGCCAGTTCCGCCAGCATCACGGGCTCGGCGGCCTGGAAGATCGGCAGGAGTGCCGGATAGGCGCAGGGGCGGACCGAATCGGCGTGCCGGTAGGGGATGAAGAAACCCGGGCGCTCCGGAGAGGGCAGCGCGCTCACAGCTCGATGACCAGGCCTTCGCTGGCCACCACCGAGCCCGGCATGGCGGCCTCGAGCTGGACGGCGATCCCATCCAGGAAGGCATCGCAATGATCGGGCTCATGATGAAAGGTCACCAGGCGCCTGGCACCCGCGGCCCGGCACAGGCGCACGCCCTCCTGCCAGGTCGAGTGGCCCCAGCCCCGATAGTTGACATATTCCTCGTCGGTGAAGGTCGCGTCGTAGATGACGAGGTCGGCACCGTCGATCAGGCGCAACACGTCCTCGTCCAGCCGGCCCTCCGTGTGCTCCAGGTCAGTGACGTAGCAGGCGGCTCTGCCGCCATACTCGACCCGGTAGCCGGTGGCGCCACCCGGGTGCGGCAGGAAGTGGGTGCGCATCCGCACGCCCGGCACCGGCTCCAGCGTGTCGCCGGCGTTGAAGTCCTCGAAGCCGATCTGGGCGTGCATGATGTCGAAGGGAACCGGGAAGAACGGGCGCTGCATCAGGCTGCCGACCACCTCGTGCAGCCGGCGGCCCTGCCGGAGCAGATGGCCGTTCCAGAGCTTCAGCCGGTTGCCGCTGTGATAGGCCGGCTTGAAGAAGGCGAAGCCGTTGATGTGGTCGACATGGGTATGGCTCAGGAACACATGGGCGGAGCAGCCCCGGCATTCGGCCATGACCTGGCGGCCGAGTGCCCGGATGCCAGTGCCGGCGTCGAAGATCAGTTGCTGGTCGCCGCAGCGCATCTCCACGCAGGGCGTGTTGCCGCCATAGCGCAGCGTCGAGGGGCCAGGGACGGGAACAGTGCCGCGCACACCCCAAAAGCGTACCGAGAATGACGACGGCTGCCCCATGTTCCTCGCCGTTGACGACCGGGTATGTCCGGGCTGCGCCATCGCGCTGCTCAGCCTTCCGGCTCGAGCATGATGTGGTCCACGTCCGCGCTTGTCACGCGATATAGATAATAGCGGCCCGGCTCTACGCCCTCCGGTAGGGGCAGGGGCAGGAGCCGCCGTGCCGGCAGGTGCTGATCGCCGACAATGATGCAGTCCTGCGGCAGGAAGCCCGCCAGGTGCCGGGCGACTTCCCGGGCCAGGCAGGCATTGCGCACCGGATCGCCCGTGCCGATGTCGGCATGGACCAGGACCAGGTCATGGGGCAGCAGCGCCGCGGCCCGAGGCAGCACCGTCTCGAACGTGCCGATCACCAGGTCCTGCGGGCACGGCATGCAGGCGGGGTGGGGCCTGGGATCGCGCTCGACCACGACGATCCGCCGCTCCGGCAGCCGGGCACGCAGATGGTCGTAGCTGCGCCCGTTGCCGAGCCCCAGCTCCAGTACGCTGCCGGGCCGGCCGGCCACCAGCTCGACCGCGGCGTCCAGACAGGCGCGTTGCGCGATCAGGCGCCGGATGAAGCTGTCCAGCCGGGTCAGGGAGAGCACTCCGTAACGGTCCTCGTCCCTGCCCAAGAGCCTGATCCGGCCGGTCCTGTCCAGTGCGCAGAACAGGACGATACCGCCGGAGCGGGGCATTCGTCACCTAATGTATCGATACTATCATGATCAATGTTACCCTATCGACCGCTGAGCAAGGCTGCGTTATGATAACATTCTCCGTAATGAACCGGATTGATTCATAGCATGCTCGCGATCCCCACCGCCTCGTCCGACCACGCTGCCCAGCCCTGGGCCGCCCAGTTCGCCAGCCGGGCCGGCGGAATGGTAGCCTCGGAGATCCGCGAGCTGCTCAAGATCCTGGCGAGGCCCGACATCATCTCCTTCGCGGGCGGCATCCCCGACCCGGCACTGTTCCCGGCGGACCAGTTCGCGCAGGCCTATGCCCAACTGTTCGCCGATCCGGCTCGCCGCGCCAGGGGCCTGCAATATTCGCTCAGCGAGGGCGATCCGGCGCTGCGTGAGTGGATCGTGGCGCACATGGCGGAGCAGGGCGTGGCCTGTACGCCCGAGAACGTGCTGATCACCACCGGCGCCCAGCAGGCGCTGGACTTCATCGGCAAGCTGATGTTGTCGCCGGGCGACACGGTGATCGCCACGGCACCGACCTATCTGGGGGCACTCCAGGCATTCTCGGCCTACGAGCCTCATTACGAGCGGCTCCGCCTGGACGGGGGCAACGCCACCCCGGCGCACTACCTGGACAGCGCCAGGGCGCATGGCGGGCGGCCGAAGCTTCTCTATGTCGTGCCGGACTTCGCCAACCCCAGCGGGGAGACGCTGGACCTGGCGCAGCGCCGCCGGCTCCTGGAGCTGGCCCAGGGCACGGGTGCCCTGGTGGTGGAGGATGCCGCCTACCGCCAGCTGCGTTATGCGGGCGACCCTGTCCCCCCGATCACGGCACTGGCCTGCGAGCTGGGTGGCGGGATCGAGGGCGCGCGCAGCGTCTATTGCGGTACCTTCTCCAAGACCCTGGCCCCGGGCTGTCGCGTGGGCTGGATCGTCGGGCCGCGTGCCGTGATCGAGAAGCTCGTGCTGATCAAGCAGGCGGCCGACCTGCACAGCGGCACGCTCGACCAGGCGGTGATCGGCGACGTGGCCCGTGCATGTCTTGCCGACCGGCTGCCGGTGCTCCGCGATGCCTATCGCCGCCGCCGCGACGCGATGCTGGCGGCACTGGCGAGCTCCGCCCCTGCCGGCACGCGCTGGAGCCGGCCGGATGGCGGCCTGTTCGTCTGGGTCGAGCTGCCGGCCGGGATCGATGCCCGGGCACTGCTGCCGCGGGCGATCGAGGAGGCCAAGGTCGCCTATGTGCCGGGCGGCGCCTTCTTCTTCGACGGCGGCGGCGCGAACACGCTCAGGCTCAGCTTCTCGCTGGCCGACGAGGCTACCATCGACCGGGGTATGCGCAGCCTGATGGCGCTGGTGACCGAGGTGGCGGGACGGCAGTCTGGTGAGGCTGGCTCAGCTTCGGCCGGGGCGGGCTCACTGGTGGCCGGGGCAGCGCTCCGCTAGCGCTGGTGGCGGGAGCCGTTCGCCGAAAAGCCAGGGAGGCGGTGCGATGCTGGATCACCTTCAGCGCATGGGGCGCTATAATCATTGGGCGAATCGCCGGCTCTATGCGGCCTGTGCCGCGCTCGAACCGGGCGAATTCGGGAAGACCCGGCCCGCCTTCTTCCGCTCGATCAGCGGGACCCTCAACCACCTGCTGGTGACGGACCGGATCTGGCTCGACCGGCTCATGGGCCGCCCGCATGGCGGCCAGCTTGTGGACGACCAGCCGTTCCCGCAGCTCGGTCCGCTGCAGGCCGCGCGGGAGGCGTTGGACGAGGAGATCATCCAGGCGACCCACGCGTTCACGCAGGAACGGCTCGACGGCATCATCGCCTATCGGATGATGACCAGCCCGACCGAGCGGCGGGTACCGGGCTTGCTGTGCTGGATGCACCTGTTCAATCATCAGGCACACCACCGCGGCCAGGTCCACGACCAGATGAGCCAGACCAGCACGCCACCGCCGTCCCTGGACCTGATCTACTTCGTCTACCAGGAGATGGCGTGAACCGGGCGCGGCTTGCCGTCGTGCCGCTCCTGCTGGTCTTCCTGCTCCTGCCGGGCCGAAACGCTCTGGCCGCCGAGCGGCCGTCGGTCGACGGCTGGCCCGGCTTCGCGGTCGGCCGGGTGAACGTGCGGGGCGGGGGCTTCTGCACTGCCACGCTGATCGGCGCGCACCAGGCGGTGACGGCGGCGCACTGCCTGCGCGACGGTGCGTCCGCCTGGTACGGGGCGGACCGGATCGTGGTCGAGCTGGCGCCGCACCGGTCGAACCGCAAGGGCCATGCTCGGGTCATCGGCTTCCGGCCGGCACCCGGCCTCGCCTTCCTGCCGGACGGTACGCCGGAGGATCCGGCACGAGACTGGGCGGTGCTGGAGCTGGGCGAAGGGAGCCCTGGTGATCCGGGGGTGCAGCCGGTGGAGCTGGCCTCGCCCGCCGAGCGGGCGGCGCTGCGGCCGGGCAGCCTCCTGAGCCTCGTCGCCTATACGAGCCAGCGCCCCTACGTGGCGACCCTGGCTGATGGCTGTCGCATCCAGGAGGTGCGCGGCCAGCCGCAGGTGGTCCTGCACGACTGCACGGCCAGTGCCGCCGTGGCGGGTGCTGCGGTGCTGGCCGAGACACAAGCGGGAACGGTGCTGGTCGGCATCCAGGTCGGCACGGGCGACCTGGATGGCCGGCCGGTCGGCGTTGCGGCGCTCCTGGAGCGGCGGATCGAGCCGGCGGCCCTGCTGGGCAGCGCCACCGGCCCCTGAACCCACTCCGCGGGACTGCTGCGCCGCGTCAGGCGGCCTTGAGCGGCTTGTACTTGATCCGGTGCGGCTGGTCGGCGTCGTGGCCAAGCCGCTTCTTCCGATCGGCCTCGTACTCGCCGTAATTGCCCTCGAACCAGACGACCTGGCTGTCGCCCTCGAACGCCATGATGTGCGTGCAGATCCGGTCCAGGAACCAGCGATCGTGGCTGATCACCACCGCACAGCCGGCGAAGTCCAGGAGCGCGTCCTCGAGGGCCCGCAGCGTGTCGACGTCGAGATCGTTGGTCGGCTCGTCGAGCAGCAGCACGTTGGCGCCGCTGTTGAGCAGCTTGGCCATGTGCACGCGGTTGCGCTCGCCGCCCGAGAGCACGCCGACCTTCTTCTGCTGGTCGCCGCCCTTGAAGTTGAACGCCGCCACATAGGCGCGGCTGTTCATGGTGCGCTTGCCGAACTCGATCACGTCCAGCCCGCCGGCAATCTCCTCCCAGACGGACTTGTTCGGGTCGAGCGCGTCGCGGCTCTGGTCGACATAGCCGAGCTTGACGGTCTCGCCGATCCGGATGGTGCCGGAATCGGGCTGCTCCGCGCCCACCATCATCCGGAACAGCGTGGTCTTGCCTGCACCGTTCGGGCCGATGATCCCGACAATGCCGCCGGGCGGCAGGCTGAACGACAAATTGTCGATCAGCAGCCGGTCGCCGAAGCCCTTGCTGATGCCGTCCGCCTCGATCACCACGCCGCCCAGGCGGGGACCTGGCGGGATCATGATCTGCGCGGTGCCCGGCACCGCCTCGCTGGCCTGGCGCAGCAGCTCCTCATACGCGGTGATGCGCGCCTTCTGCTTGGCCTGGCGGGCCTTCGGGCTCTGGCCGATCCACTCGGCCTCGCGGGCCAGGGTCTTCTGGCGCGCGACGTCCTCGCGCTCCTCCTGCTCCAGCCGCTTGCGCTTCTGCTCGAGCCAGCCCGAGTAGTTGCCCTGGAACGGGATGCCGCGGCCGCGGTCCAGCTCCAGGATCCAGCCGGCAACATTGTCCAGGAAGTAGCGGTCGTGGGTGATCGCCACGACAGTACCCTTGTATTCCTGCAGGAACCGCTCCAGCCAGGCCACCGATTCGGCGTCCAGATGGTTGGTGGGCTCGTCGAGCAGCAGGAGGTCGGGCTGGCTCAGCAGCAGGCGGCACAGCGCGACGCGGCGCCGCTCGCCGCCGGACAGCTTGGTGACGTCCGCGTCGCCCGGCGGGCAGCGCAAGGCGTCCATGGCGATGTCCACGGTGCGCTGGAGGTTCCAGCCGTCTACCGCGTCGATCTTCTCCTGGAGCTCGCCCTGCTCGGCCAGCACCTCGTTCATCTCGTCATCGGAAAGCTCCTCGGCAAAGCGCGCCGAGACTGCGTCGAACCGGTCGAGCAGTGCCTTGGTCTCGCCCACGCCCATCAACACGTTGTCCAGGACGTTCTTGTCCGGATCGAGCTGCGGCTCCTGGGCGAGGTAACCGACCTTGGCCCCTTCGGCGATCATCGCGTCGCCGTTCACGTCCTGGTCGATCCCCGCCATGATGCGCAGCAGGGTCGACTTGCCGGCACCGTTGACGCCGAGCACGCCGATCTTCGCACCCGGCAGGAACGCCAACGTGACATTCTCGAGGATCTTCTTGCCGCCTGGAAAGATCTTCGAGAGATTCCGCATCACGTAGACGTATTGGTAGGATGCCATGCACCACTCCGGTTGAGAAACGCACTGAAAGGGGAAATGGACGAACGCGTGCGCCGTCTACCATGTGGTGACGCAGGGCGGAAGGTGAAGCGCTTCCGCTAGTTCGCTGTGGCTTGTTCGCATTCTAGGTTGGGGGAAGAAGCCATACCGACTGCAAGGGACCAAAGCCGATGACAGCCCGGGCGACGGCTGAGGAGAAGCGCATCCTGGTGGTGGATGACGAGCCCAACATCGTGATGTCGCTCGAATTCCTGCTGCGCAAGGCCGGCTTTCAGGTGGAGACCGCGCGCAATGGCCGCGAAGCGCTGGACGCGCTGGAGCGCGAGCCGCCCGACCTGCTCCTCCTGGACGTGATGATGCCGGAGTTCGACGGCTATGCCGTATGCGAGCGCATCCGCCAGGACAGGCGCTGGGACCGCACGCGGATCGTGATGCTGACGGCACGGGGGCGGGAAGCCGAGCGTGCGCGCGGCCTGGCGCTGGGTGCCGACGAGTACGTGTCCAAACCCTTCTCGACGCGGGTGCTGGTCGAGCAGGTGCGCGCCCTCCTGGGTGTGGCCTGAACCCTTGCGCTACCGGCCGTCCCGTCATGACCCGCTGGCCCGGGCGACCCGCACCCAGCGGGCCGGACGGCAGATGGTCGCGATCGCCATCGTCACCTTCCTCCTGCTGACACCGACGGTGTTCGAGCTGGTGGACCGGCTGGCGCCGGGGTGGCTGCCAGCCTGGATCGGCCTCGTCCTGCTGGCCGCCATCGCCGGAATCGCCAGGACGGCCGAGCGGGCGCCCGAGCCCGCTGCCACCGACCGGACGACGGAGCCGCCGGCATGATCGGCCAGATGATGTTCGTCCCGCTCCTGGCGCTGGCCTATCTCGCCTGCCTGTTCGCGATCGCCGCGTTCGGCGACCGGGCCGCGCGGCACGGCCGACGCCTGGGCGGGCCCTGGATCTATACGCTGAGCCTGGGCGTGTACTGCACCACCGCGAGCTATTACGGCGGTGTCGGCATAGCCATGGAAGAGGGGCTGGCCTTCCTGCCGATCTTCCTCGGCCCAATGGTCGCGATGTTCCTGAGCCCGTTGATCCTCTACAAGATTCTGAGGATCGCCAGGGCCTACAACATCACCTCGATCGCCGACTTCCTGGCGGCGCGCTATGGCAAGCGCTCCAAGCTCGGCATCGTGGTGAGCTGCATCGCGCTGATCGGGGTCGCCCCGGCCATCGCGGTGCAGCTCAAGAGTGTCGCCGCCTCGATCAACCTCCTGAGCCGGGGCAGCGTGCACGGCGAGGGGGCGTCTCTGGCCAACGATACGGCACTCTATGTCGCGCTGGGCCTGGCGGCATTCACCATCCTGTTCGGCACCCGCCAGGTCGACGCCACCGAGCGGCACCAGGGCATGGTGCTGGCAGTGGCGTTCGAGAGCGTGGTGAAGCTCGTGGTGCTGCTGGCCTTAGGCGGCTACGTGGTGTTCGGTCTCTACGCCGGACCAGCCGATCTCGCCGGCAGGGTCGAGGCGGCGGGGCTCGACCGGCTGCTGACCTTCGACGGTACCGGCATGTCCGGCACGGACTGGCTCCTCATGATCCTCGCCGCCGGGCTCGGCTTCATGTTCCTGCCCCGCCAGTTCCAGGTGGCCGTGATCGAGAACCAGGATCCCGGCCATCTGACCCGGGCGTCCTGGGCATTGCCCGCCTATTTCCTGCTCTTTTTGATGTTCATCATGCCGATGGCGCTGGCAGGCATCCTCCACCAGGTGCCGGTACCCGACCTGGCCATCCTGCAGCTGCCACTCGACCACGGCGCCTACGCTCTCGTGGTGGCGGTGTTCCTGGGCGGGCTGTCGGCGGCCGCGGCCATGGTGGTGGTGGAGACCATCGCGCTGGCGACGATGGTGAGCAACGACCTGGTCCTGCCACTCCTCCTGCGCACCGGCTGGCTCAGCGTGGCCGCCTCGGCCGATCCGAGCCGGCTCCTGCTCCTGATCCGCCGGGTGGCCATCGTCCTGATCGTGCTGGCGGGCTATCTGTTCTTCCGCCTGGTCGGTGCCCAGCTGACCTTCGTCGAGTTCGGCATGTTCAGCCTGGTTGCGGCTGCCCAGTTCGGGCCACCCATCCTGATCGGGATGTACTGGCGCGACGCGAACTGGATCGGCGCCCTGACCGGGCTGTGCCTGAGTTTCGCGGTCTGGTGCTACACGCTGCTCCTGCCGGCCTTCGTCATGGCTGAGTTCGGTGGCGAGGAGGTGCTGACTCACGGCCCGTTCGGCATCGAGCTGCTCAGCCCGCACAGCCTGCTGGGCTTTGAGGGCCTGTCTCCCACCGGTCATGCGATCTTCTGGACGCTTCTGCTCAACCTGCTGGGGCTGGTGCTGGGCTCGCTGCTCGGCCATTCGACCGGGCTGGACCGCACCCAGGCCGAGATGTTCGTCGATGTGTGGTCACGGGCCGACGCCACCCGGATGTGGCGTGGCGAGGTGCGGATCCGCGAGCTGCGCGACATGCTCCAGCGGTTCGTGGGGCCGGAGCGGACCGCCGAGCTGTTCGCGGCGGATGCCCGCCGCTTAGGCGTGCGCCTGCCGCTGGACGGCCGTGCCGATGCCCGGCTGGTGCAGACGGCGGAGCGCCAGCTGGCCCGAGCCGTCGGGTCGGCCTCGGCGCGGGCGCTGATCGGCTCGATGGTCAAGAGCGAGAGCATCGGCACGCGCAGCGTCATGGAGATTCTGGACGAGACCTCCCAGCTCATCCGCTACTCACGTGAGCTGGAGCGCAAGTCGAGCGAGCTCGAGCGGGCGACCCAGGAACTGCGCGAGGCCAACCGGCGCCTGCGCGAGGTCGACCGGTTGAAGGACGATTTCATGGCGACGGTCAGCCACGAGCTGCGCACGCCGCTCACCTCGATCCGCGCCTTTTCCGAGATCGTGCGCGACAACCCCGACCTCACCGACGAGGAGCGCGAGAACTTCCTGGGTGTGGTGACCCGCGAGACCGAGCGCCTGACCCGGCTCATCAACGACATCCTGGACCTGTCCAAGATCGAATCCGGGCGAATGCAGTGGCGCACCGCGGCCGTGCCGCTGGGGGGGGTGGTGCGCGAGGCGGTGGACAGCGTCATGCCGCTGCTCGACGAGCGCAAGATCAGCCTCACCCTGGACCTCGGCCGGGCGGACCTCGCCGTGCAGGCCGAGCGGGACCGGCTGGAGCAGGTGCTGATCAACCTGATCAGCAATGCCTGCAAGTTCGTCGCGGTGGGCAAAGGCCGGATCCAGGTCGTGACCAAGGAGGTGATCGATCAGGTCGAGCTGCGGGTGGAGGACGACGGGCCGGGCGTGCCGCCGGCGGAGCGCGAGGCGATCTTCGGCAAGTTCATCCAGCTGGGGGACCGGCTGACCGCCAAGCCCGAGGGCACTGGCCTCGGCCTGTCGATCAGCCGGCAGATCGTGGAGGCGTTCGGCGGCACCCTCCGGGTGGAGGCATCCCGGCTGGGCGGTGCCGCCTTCGTCGCCACGCTCAAGATCGCGAAGTCGCCGGTCGACGCGGCCGACGCCGCCGAGTAGCCGGTCAGGCGGCGGCCGGCACCGTGCCGGCCAGGGAGCGGCCGATCAGCCGCGCCACCTCGACCGCCTGGCTACGGATGTCCGGCACGGAGGTGATCTCCCAGAACGCGCCGCGCACCACCGGCCCGACCCCGAACAGCCCCGGCACGACCTGGCCGGCAGCGTCGATCATCATGCTGCTGGTGGTGCAGTCCAGGCCGAGCCTGGCTCCGTCCGCCCGCACCGTGCCCGATGTAAGTAGCTGGCGGATCAGCGGGTCGTCCACGGCGGCCAGATCGACGGCGGTGCCGGTGCAGTTGATCACCCGCTGCACTTCCAGGGCGAGGCTCGCCGTGGTGCCGCGCGGCCGGTAGGTGGCCAACGCCCCGCAGGACCAGGGGCCGGACGGTTCGAGCGCCTCCAGCCGGCCGGCATGGAGCACGAGCTGGCCCTCGGCCTGCAGCCGGTGGATCCGCTCTGCGACCTCGGGGGCCGCGCGGTGGCGGTGGACATCCCACCAGGGCCGCAGGTGGCGCACGAAGCGGCGCCGGTCGGCGGGGCTCAGCTCCTGCCACAGGAGCTGGCTGTGCGGGCGCAGCGCGTCGATCACCGACCGCCAGCCAAAGCCCGCCACCTGGGCCCGGGTGATCTCGCGGCGCACCGCGCGGGTCAGACTCACCAGGGAGCGGCGGTCCTCCGCATCGAGAAGAAGGTCGGCATAGGAAGGTGCCGGCGCATGGGTGCGCGGCAGGAGCCCGCGCCGGGACAGGACATGGATGGTGCTGCGAAAGCCGCGGTCGACCAGCCGCAGCACCACGTCGATCATGGTCAGGCCGCTGCCCAGCAGCAGCACCGGGTGGTCCCGGTCGATCTCCTCCACCGCCTCCGGTTGCCAGGGATTGTCCACGCAGCCGGCATAGGGCAGGGGCGCTGGCGGGAAGTTGCCGGTCGCCAGCACGGCGATGTCGGTTTCCAGCGACCGCCCATTCCGGGTTGCCAGGTGCCAGCTCGTGCCGTGGCGCACCAGCCGGGTCGCCTGGTCGTTCAGGATGGTGAGCCGGTCGGCATGCCGGCCGGCACGCAGCACGGCGGCGAGCTGGTCGCGCACATAGCGGCCATAGAGCCCGCGCTGGACGAAGGTGCCAGCCGGGCCCTCCTTGGCGCCCTGCGCGCGCTCGTCCGCCGGCAGGCGATCGAGCCAGCGCAGCAGGTGCTCGGGCTCGTCCGGAAAGGCGCTCATGTTCTCGGCGCGCACGTTCAGGAGATGGCTGGGCTCGGCCGTGGCGAACGCCACGCCGCGGCCGAGCTGCCGCTCCCGCTCGATCAGGACTACCCGGTCGTTGCCCTGAAGATGCTGCAGGAGATGGATCGCACAGATCGTGCCGCTGAAGCCGCCGCCGATCACCGCGACGGTGCGGCCAGCGCCGCTCCGGGCTGCCATTCGCCGTCCCATGGCTGGTGCTCCCTGTTATCGCCTGGATGGTGGGGCGAGAGCGGATCGCACCTTCCCTCGCGGCTCCATCGGCATGGTCGTTGCGGAGCACAGCATGAGATAAAATTGATAAAAATTATAGAGTATTTTTGCGTGCGATCGTGGCCAGGGGTGCCGGCGCGCGCGCCCGCTTCGGTCAGATTGCGAAATCCTCCGCCGTCTCCGCCGGGCCTACCCGGTCGCGCATCTGCGCCAGCGTGGTCCGGTCCAGGACCTCGGCCATCGCATCGCGCACGCTCTGCATCAGGATACGCACTGAGCAGGTCTCGACGTCCCGGCAGTCGTCGCAGGGCTGGTTGCCCTTGCGTCGGGCGCACGGGATCGGCGCGATCGGCCCATCCAAGGTGCGCACCACGTAACCCATGCGGATCTCGGAAGCGGGGCGGGCCAGCATGAAGCCGCCGCCCGGGCCCTTCTTGCTGCGCACGAAGCCGGCCTTGCGCAGGTCCAGCAGGATGGTGTCCAGGAAGGCCTTGGGAATTCCGTTCGCTTCCGCGATCTCGGCTGCCTGGGTTGACTTTCCTTCCGGCAACTTCGCCAGATGGACCATGGCCTTCAGGCCATACTTGCCCTTGTTGGTGAGCACGCTCGTTCCAGAACGGCGGCTTGCCGCCAAAACCATAATTTCGGTCAAGTAACTCGAATGCCATCCACACATCAATGGTTGGACACCCGACACAGGCGCATGGGGTGTGCGCTGCAGTCGGATAGTGGCATGGCCGCAGGTATTGTTGACAAAAATGATTAGCTATATCAGCTTCGGCGGGCGGAGGGGCTGGCGCGGTACGGAGCGGCAGGCGGCCCCTTGCTGGAACAGGCCGCGCGGCCAAGGGGGCCCGCGCGGCAAAAGGAGAGGCGAGATGACCAAGCTCAGCCGGCGTCACGCGACGAGCGCGCTGGTGGCCGGGGGTGCAGCCCTGCTGGCGCCGTTCGCCACGGTCCGGTCCGCCCGGGCCGCCACCGAGATCCTCAACGTTTCCTACGATCCCACGCGCGAGCTCTACCAGGAGTTCAACCAGGCCTTCGCCAAGGCCTGGCAGGAGCAGACCGGCGAGGAGGTCACGGTGCGCGCCTCCCATGGCGGCTCCGGCAAGCAGGCGCGGGCGGTGATCGACGGGCTGGATGCCGATGTCGTCACCCTGGCGCTGGCCAGCGACATCGATGCGATCGCCGAGCATGGCGGCATGATCGCCAAGGACTGGCAACAGCGCCTGCCCTACAACAGCACGCCCTACACCTCGACCATCGTGTTCCTGGTGCGCAAGGGCAACCCCAAGGGGCTGAAGGACTGGGGCGACCTGATCAAGGACGACGTCCAGGTCATCACCCCCAATCCCAAGACCTCCGGCGGGGCGCGCTGGAACTACCTGGCCGCCTGGGCCTGGGCGGAGCGGCAGCCGGGTGGCGACGCCGCCAAGGCGGAGCAGTTCGTGGCCGAACTGTTCCGGCACGTGCCGGTCCTGGATACCGGGGCGCGCGGCTCCACCACGACCTTCGCCCAGCGCCGGCAGGGCGACGTGCTGCTCGCCTGGGAGAACGAGGCGTTCCTGTCGCTCGCCGAGTTCGGCGCCGACAAGTTCGAGATCGTGGTGCCCACGCTCAGCATCCTGGCCGAGCCGCCGGTCGCGGTGGTGGACGGGGTGGTGGACGCCAAGGGCACGCGCAAGGTGGCCGAGGCCTACCTGAACTATCTCTATGCGCCCGACGGCCAGCGGATCGCTGCCAAGAACTACTATCGCCCCCGCGAGCCGCGCCATGCAGCACCCGAGGACATCGCGCGTTTCCCCGAACTGCAGCTGGTCACCATCGACGAGGCGTTCGGCGGCTGGGCCAAGGCGCAGCCCGAGCATTTCGGCAATGGCGGCGTGTTCGACCGCATTTACGGGGGCGGCTGAACCGCCCCCGCGGCGGCGGCCGGGCGCTCATGCGCCTCCGGGACTCGGCCGCGCCGCCTGTTCCGCCTGCTCCTCCCGCTCCGCGGCAAAGCCCTCCGCGATGCTCTCCCTGGCCTCCTCGTGATCGGCCGCTGACGGCTCGTCCTGCGCCGGGGCCTGCGCCTGCTCGGCGTCCGGATCGAAGCGCAGGCGGACCAGCACGGGGAAATGGTCCGAGCCGACATGGCCCAGCACCCGCAGCTCGACCAGGCGGAAGCAGGTGTCGTGGAACAGGTGGTCGAGCGGCCAGCGGGCGAACCAGTAGTCGGCGTGGAAGGTGGGGTAGAGACCCCGCCCGACCCGCGGGTCCAGCAGTCCGCTGATCCGCTGGAACAGCCTGGTCGTGTGCGACCAGGCGACATCGTTCAGGTCGCCGCAGACGATGGTGGGGCCGCGGTCCTGTGCCACCTGCTCGGCCACCAGCAGGAGCTCGGCGTCGCGCTGCTCCACGTCGTTGTCGACCTGCGGCGGCTCCGGATGGACGCAGTGCAGGTTCACGAGCTGACCGGAGGGCAGCCGGAGCTTGGCGGAGATCGACGGGATGTCCTGCGAGACCCGGTCCTGGACCGTCACCTCGGACAGCGGCAGGCGGGAATAGAGCAGCATGCCGTAGGTGTTGTCCAAGGGATGCAGCACCCGGTGCGGATAGCCGGGCTCCAGCGGGGCCAGCTGCTCCTGCCACCAGCGGTCGGTCTCGACCACCAGCACCAGGTCCGGGTCGTGCCGGCGGACTTCGGCGAGGAACCGCCCGGCCTCACGGTTGGTCTGCAGGATGTTGGCGATCAGGACGCTGACCATCCGGTCGGAGCCGTCCGCCACCGCGTCCTGCACCTGCCGGGGCGCCAGCCGCGTGTAGCGCCAGATCTGGGCGAGCTGCCAGGCGAGGCAGGCAAGCGTGGCCACCAGGATCACGACACCCGCCGGTGCTAGCTCCAGCAGCACGAGCTCGGCCACTGCCATGACCGCCAGCCATACGGCGAGCTGCAGGCGCGGATAGTCCCACACCCGCACCCACCATTTCGGGGTGCGCCAGAGCGGCAGCACCGTCAGCGCGATCGGCACGAGTGCCAGCGTCCGCACGAGCCAGTCCAGCCATGCCATCGTGCGATACCGCCTCCGCAGTTTGTCCTTCATGCCTATCCGGCATGACAACAGAACACCACTGCGCCCTCATGGTTCAGTGGACGGTGCAGATGATCCGCAGCGGCTGGGGCGAGACCGCGAGGCTCAGCGCGGTTGCGGCCACCGGGTCGCCGTCCAGCTGGAGATGGTCCGCCGTCACCAGCTCCCAGCCTGCCGTCCGCAGGTGGCGCACGCCCGGCCAGCGATGGAGCTGGCCGGTCGCCAGCGCCAGCGCATAGCCCAGGGCCGCCAGCCGGCCAGATCGCTCGAACAGCACCAGATGCAGGTGCGGCTCGTCGAGCCTGGCACCTGCGGCACAGACGAACGATCCGCCATAAAGCCGGCAGCGCGCCGCGATTGCCGAGACGGCCCGGTGCCGGACCCCGTCGACCTGCAGCTCGTGATGGACTGGCTGCCAGCGCCACCACAGTCTCGCAGCCGCCAGCAGGTAGGCGAGCTGGCCCAGCCGGCGCTTGGCCGCGGGCGAGACGGCCGCCACCACCGCCGCGTCGAAGCCGATCCCGGCCATGAGGAGAAAGGCGCGCCCGTTCGCCAGGCCCGGCCAGACCTGGGCATAGCCGCCGGCCGCCACCATGCGCGCGACCTCCTCGGTCGAGCCGCCGATGCCGAGCTCGCGCGCCAGCACGTTGACCGTGCCGGTCGGCAGGATGGCGAGCGGCAGGTCGCTGCCGAGCAGCCCGTTGGCGACCTCGTTGACCGTGCCATCGCCGCCGGCAGCCACCAGCACGTCCGGACGGTCATCGCTTTCGGCTGCCTGCCGGGCCAGATGCTCGGCATCGCCGGCAGTCCCGGTCAGCCGGACCGTCACGGCGATGCCCATGGACTCCAGGGCTTCGGCCAGCGCCGTCACCTTGGCATTGCGCCGCCGGCCGGCCGTGGGATTCTGGATGATCTGCACCCGCATGACCCGCTCCAGGGCAGCGGTAGCGGCCAGGGTCATGGCGGCGGCTCCTCGCGACGGGGCAATCCGAACCGGGCAGCGAGCATGGCGATCATCAGCCAGGCGAGCGCCAGCGTGGCCAGGCTGTGGCTCAGGAAATGGGCACCCTTCGCCATCTGGTATGCCGCCATTGCGCTGCCGACGGCAAGGCCGACACCTAGGCCGGCGATCCGCCAGCTGGGCCGGCCGGACAGCCAGCCCAGCGCCAGCAGGGCGAAGCCGCCTGAGGCATGGCCCGCCGGGAAGCAGCGGCCCGGTGGGCGCACGGCTTCCGGATGAGTGCCGAACGGCGGCACGTGGCGATAGCGCCCGCCGAACTCGGTCGTCTGGCTCGGGCAATAAACGTCGGTGACCTGCTTCAGCCGGTTCGCCGCGGTCGGTACCAGTGCCAGGCAGAGGAGCAGGAAGACCAGCTCGCGCCGGAAACCGCGCAGGCGGCGTTCCCAGAAACCCAGGAGGAGCAGCAGGCCCAGCACCGCGCCCATCACGACCAGCGCTAGCTTCGGACCGTCATAGAACAGGCGGCGCGGCCAGGAAGCTTTCGCGTCCACCAGCCAGCCGGCCGCCGGATCGTAGAAGGTCTGCTGCAGAGCGGCGTCCAGGGGCGACCAGCTCAGCACCAGGGCCAAGAGCAGGAGCAGGACGGGCGGCAGGGCCGGCCGCAGCCAGGCCGGCCACGGGGTCGGCCTGGCCGTCGCTGTCGCGCCGGTCATCGCCCGAGCTCGTGATATTGGTGGCCGTAGAACATGCGGTGCGCGGTCTGGGTCACGGCGATCGCCTCGGTCGCGAGAGCCGGGTCGGGCGGCACTGCCTTGCCCAGCGGCTCGGGGCCGGAGGTCAGGCGATAGCCGGTCAGGTCCTGCTGCGGACCCAGCACCACGAGTTGGCCGTGCCGGCCATAGGCCACCGAATAGTTGTGCGCCATTGCCACCCGGCCTTCGCCCGGTGGGACGTGGCGCAGGTCGAGGCCGAAGAACGGGCTGTCATAGCTCCAGCCGAGCAGGCCCAGCAGGGTGGGCGCCATGTCCAGGCTCGATCCCAGCGTGGCGTCGCGCCCGGGTGCCACCAGGTCCGGCGCGTAGAACAGCAGGGGCACCCGGAACCGTTCCACCGGCACCTGGGCCGCACCCGCCACCCGCGGGCCATGGTCGCCGACGAACACGAACACCGTGTCCTTGAACCAGGGATGGCTTCGCGCGCGCTCGATGAAGTCGGTGAACGCCCAGGCCGCGTAATGCGCGGCGTTCTCCTTCGCACCCATGGCCGGGTCGACACGTAGCTGGCCCTCGGGAAAGGTATATGGGCGATGGTTGGAGACGGTCAGCATGCCCATGAACACGGGCTGATTACTGGCGGTGCTCTGGTCCAGGCGGCGGAGCGCCTCGGTGAACAGATACTCGTCCGCCACGCCCCAGACCGTCGAGAAGCCCTGATCGGCGATGTCGCTCTGGTCCAGCACCTCGTCGAACCCCGTAGTCGACCAGAAATGCCCCATGTTGTCGAACTCGGCCTGGCCGGCATAGAGGAACGAGGTATGGTAGCCGTGCTGCTTCAGGAGGAAGGGCAGGGAGTTCATGCCTTCCGAGCCCGAGCGCCGCGCGGTGGAGATGCCCGGGATCGGGGTGAAGCTGGTGAGTAGCGCCTCCAGGCCCCGTACCGTCCGGTCGCCCGTGGCGTAGATGTTGGTGAACAGCAGGCCGTCCTGGGCCAGCCGGGCGAGCTCCGGGGAGACCGGGTAGGCCCGGCGGTTGTCGAGCCCATCCAGATAGGTGCTGCCGAAGCTCTCCTCGATCACCAGCACGATGTTGGGCCGCTTCGGCCGATTGCCGTTATCGACATGGCGCCAGAGGCTGCGGCCGCCCGTCGGGCCGGGATCGCCCGGGCGGAGGAAGCGGGTGTTGTCCTGCGCCACCGCAGCCTGCAGCGTCCGCACCGCGGTGCGCTCGTCGATGGTTGGATAAAGGCCGTCATAGTCGGTGTCGTTGGTCAGGAAGGCCTGGACCAGGCTACGCAGCCCGTTGTCTGCCACCTGGGCCACCTCACGGTCATGACCGAGCACCACCGGGCCGTGTCGCAGGACCGGCAGCGGCAGCAACAGGGCCAGGGCGCCGATGCCGGCCAGGGCCAGTCGGCGGCGGCCGGAAAGGGGGGTTGCGATCGCCGCCGCCAGGGCCGGGCGGACCAGGAGGTAGAGGCAGCCGCCTGCGGCCAGCACCAGCGGCAGGTAGAGCGACAGGTCGAAGCTCTCGCCGATATTGCCGACCACTTCCTTGGGAAAGATCAGGTAGTTGACCGCGATGCCGTTGAAGCGGCTGTCGAACTCGTTCCAGAAGAACAGCTCGGCCACTGCGCCGAACACCAGCGCGGTCACCAGCGCATAGCCCAGCAGGTGGGCGAGGGAGCGGCCGAACCGGCGGCGGAACAGCGGCTGCAGCAGGAGGAAGGCCAAGAACAGGGGGAGCGTGAGCCACAAGCCCACCGCCAGGTCCTGGCCGACCCCAGAGAACAGCGCAGCCAGCAGGGCGCCGTCATGCCCGGGCTCGCCTTCCACATGGACCCAAACCACCAGCACCACCCGCACCAGGCTGGCGAGCGACAGGAACAGGGCCAAGCAGGTCAGCCAAAGGCGCGTCTCGGCGGCGAGCGAGCGCCGGAACAGGGTGATGCCGCCTGCGCGCGCATCGAAGGAGACCGTCATCGCGAGCTTGCACCCCAGGCGAACGTGAAATCCGCTGCACTGATCGGCTCCCTGGCTGACCGGAACCTGACGCCGTGCCATGAGGGTGCGGCTGGCCCTCCGAGCGTGATCGATGGCATGAGAATCCTCCTCGTCGAAGATCATCCGACCTTGCGCGAGGTGATCCGCGATCACCTGACGGGGCGGGGCTTCGTCGTGGACGCGTTTGCGGGCGGCCAGGACGCGCTGGCGGCCGTGGAGGTGGTCGGGTACGACGCCCTGATCCTGGACCTCGGCCTTCCGGACATGGACGGGCTGGATCTCCTGGTCCGGATCCGTACCCTGGCCGGCTCCGCGCTGCCGGCGCTGATCGTCACCGCGCGCGACGCCGTGCCCGAGCGGGTTCGCGGGCTGGACGCCGGGGCGGACGACTATCTGGTCAAGCCCTTCGACCTGATGGAGCTGGAGGCGCGGCTGCGCGCGGTCCTGCGCCGGCCGGGCGACCGCAGGATGGAGCTGCTGAGCCTCGGCCGTCTGCGCCTGGACCGGGCGCGGCGCGAGGCTAGTGTGGACGATGTGCCGCTCGCGCTGCAGCGCCGCGAGCTGGCACTCCTGGACCAGCTGCTGCGCGCGGATGGCCGGGTGGTCGTACGCGACCTGCTGGAAGAACGGCTCTACGGGCTGGAGGAGGCGGTCACACCCAATGCGCTGGAGGCGCTGGTTTCCCGGCTGCGCCGCAAGCTGGAAGCGGCGCAGTGCGGGGTGCGGATCGAGACCAGGCGCGGCATCGGCTATCGCCTGACCGCCGACGAGGGCACATGAGCGGCTTCAGCCTGCGCCGCCGCCTGGCGCTGGTCATGCTGTTCGCCTTCCTGCTGGGGCTGGGGGGCGCCTCGCTGTTCTACTGGATCGAGGTGGCCGAGATGCGGGGCGAGTTGCTGCGCAACGCCCTGCGGCTGCAGGCGGAGGTCACGCTGGAAGCGCAGGCCGGCGCCAGGATCGCGGCCGACGCGCTGCCGCCGGAATGGGCAGTTGCCTATGCGCAGCCGGATTCACTGGTCCACTGGAGCCTTTACGATGCAGCGGGCCGGCAGGTCGGCCGATCACCGAACCTCCTGGTCACGCTGCCGCCGCCCTTCGGCCTGCCGTTCGGATCGATGCAGCGCGCGCATGTGGACGGGCGGGACATCGGCTTCCTCGCCGTACCCACCGCGGATGGCGGGATCCTCCAGGTGGCGCGGGCGGATCTCGACAGCCCCGGCGTGGTGCGCGTCCTGTCCGAGGAGGCGGTTGAGTTCCTGTTCTATACCCTGCTGCCCTTCGCGCTCCTGTCCATGCTGGCGATCTGGCTGGTGGTCGGCTGGAGCCTCCGGCCGCTGCTGCGCGCCTCGCAGGCGGCGGCCCTGGTCGGGCCGGAGCGCCTGCACAGCCGGATCCCGGCCGAGGGGCTGCCCGACGAGATCCTGCCCCTGGTGGCTGCCGCCAACGACGCGCTGGACCGGCTAACCGCGGGCTATGAGGCGGTGCGCCAACTGACCGCCGATGCCGCCCACGAGTTGCGCACGCCGCTGGCCGCCCTCTCGCTGCGCCTCCAGCAGGCCCGGCTGGACGGCACGGCCGATTGGGTGGCGATCGAGCGGGAGACGGGGCATATGCGCCGCCTGGTACAGCAGATGCTGACGCTGGCTCGCCAGGAGGGGCGGGAGGAGGGCGCGCTGGCGACCGTCAACCTCGCCAGGATCGGCCGCGAGGTGGCGGCCTCGCTCCTGCCGCTCGCCGAGGTGGCCGGACGCACCATCGAGGTCGAGGCACCTGACCGGGTAATGGCGCTGGGCGATCCGGACGAGCTGCGCGAGCTGGTCCGCAATCTGGTCGAGAACGGCCTGGCCCATGGTACCGGCACCGTGACCGTGCGGGTCGCCGGTGAGGGGGAGGGACCGCTCCTGGAGGTGGCGGATCAGGGGCCGGGTCTCCCGCCCGGCCTGGGCGCCGCCGCGTTCGAGCGTTACCGCAAGGGGGACCCGGCTTCAGCGGGCGCCGGGCTGGGCCTGGCGATCGTGCGCCGGGTGGTCGAGCGCCATGGCGGGCGGATCCGGCTGTCGCCTGGGCCAGGCTGCCGAGTGTCCGTCCGGTTGCGCCCGGCCGGGCACTGAGGCTCACACCGGCGCGTCGAAATCCAGCTCCGGCCCACGCGGGACGATCCCGGTCGGGTTGATGGTCCGGTGGCTCTCGTAATAGTGGCGCTTGGCGTGGGTCAGGTTGGTGGTCCGGCGGATCTCCGCCATCTGGTAGAGCCGCCGTGTGTAGGCCCAGAGCCGCGGATACTCGACCAACCGGCGGATGTTGCACTTGAAGTGCCCGACATAGATCGTGTCGAAGCGGAACAGGGTCGGGAACAGGCGGATGTCCGCCTCGGTCAGGCGCTCGCCGCACAAGTAGGGCCGGTCCGCCAGCCGCTCCTCCAGCCAGTCCAGCGTCTCGAACAGCGGCCCCACCGCCTCGTCATAGGCGCGCTGCGAGGTGGCGAAGCCCGCCCGGTACACGCCGTTGTTGACGTTCGGGTAGATCCGCTCGTTCAGCCGGTCGATCTCCGCCTCCAGCTCCGCCGGCAGGTAGTCGCCGGGCTTCGCACCCACGCCGTCGAAGGCGCGGTTGAACATGCGGATGATCTCGGATGATTCGTTGCTGACGATCGTGTTGCGCTGCCTGTCCCACAGGACCGGCACGGTGACCCGGCCGGTGAAGTGCGGGTCGGCCCGGGTATAGAGCTCGTGCAGGTAGCGGGCGTTCTGGAGCGGGTCCGGCACCACCCCTTCGCCCGGCTCGAACGTCCAGCCGTTCTCGCCCATCCGCCAGTGGGTCACCGACAGGCCGATCAGCTCGTCCAGCCCCTTGAGCGAGCGCAGGATCAGGGTGCGGTGCGCCCAGGGGCAGGCATAGGAGACATAGAGATGGTAGCGGCCGGGCTTTGCCTGGAAGCCGCCCTCGCCGCTGGGCCCGGGCGAGCCGTCGGCGGTCACCCAGTTGCGGAACGAGGCGTTCTCGCGCCGGAACTCGCCGCCGGTGCTGGCGGTGTCATACCACTGGTCCTTCCAGAACCCGTCGACCAGCTGACCCATCTTCTCCTGCCTTCCTGGCGGCTACGGTTCGAGTGCCGCGCGGTAGTTCTGGTGGATACGGCTGCGGACCTCCTCCGGTTCCTGGAGCACCGCGCGCGCCAGGGCCCTGAGGTCGCGCCGCGCGGCGTAGAGCTGGTCGACCAGCGAGAGGACGACCGGCAGGCTGTCCTCCTCGACCGCCAGCTCGTCGCAGAGCTGGCAGACCAGCCGGATGCGGGCGACGTCGAGCTCGTCGAAGGTCGGGCCCGAGAGGTCGCGGTTCGGCACGACCCAGCCGCGCTCGACCCACAGCCTGAGGCGGACGATTCCGACCTCCCGGACCTCGGCCAGCACCTCCTCTTCGGTGAGCCGCATCATGACCTCCCAAGATCGCTGCGCGGATCATAGCGATGCGTGGCCCGCCACTTCTCCATGAAGGCGGCCAGCTCGTCGTCGACCGGCTTGGGCAGCACCACCTTGAGGACGATCCGCTGGTCGCCGGTGACACCGCCCGCCGCCATGCCCTTGCCGCGCAGGCGCAGCACGTCGCCGGTGCTGGCCCCCTTCGGCACGGTCACGTTGACCCGCCCGGTGACGGTCGGCACCTCCACCTTGCCACCCAGCACCGCCTCGTCGAGCGTGATCGGCAGCTCCATGACGATGTCGTTGCCCTCCAGCCGGAAGATGGGGTGAGGGCGCACGCTCACCTCGATCAGCGCGTCGCCGGGCGGGCCGCCGCCGATCCCGGGCTCGCCCTTGCCGGCCAGGCGCAGGATGCCGCCGTCACGCATGCCGGGCGGGATGGTGACGTCGAGCGATTGGCCGCCCGGCAGGGTGATGCGCTGCCGGCCACCGTTCACCGCGTCCAGAAAGGCGATGTCCAGTCGGTAATGGGCGTCGCGTCCGCGCGCCCGGAAGCCGGCGCCGGCGCGGCCGCCCTGGCCGAACAGATCGGCAAAGACGCTGCCCAGGTCGTCCATGTCCTCGAAGCCGCCATGGCCGCCATAGCGCCCGCCGGGATCGGCTTCGGCATAGTGACGGTAGCTGCGCTGCTGCGGCCGCTCCATGCCGCTGGCATCGATCTCGCCCCGGTCGAAGCGCGCGCGCTTGTCCGGATCGCTCAGCAGATCATAGGCACTCGAGACCTCCTTGAACCGCTCCTCCGCCTGCCGGTTGCCGGGATTGAGGTCGGGATGCAGCTCCTTGGCAAGCTTGCGATAGGCCTTGCGGATGTCGTCCTGGCTGGCGTCCTTCGCCACGCCCAGTGCCTGGTATGGGTTCATCGGCTGAGACCGCGCCTCCTCGATGCTGATCGTGCCACGCTGCCTTCAGTTCGAGTGGCGTTTTGTAGGCAGTCTTGCAAGTCCGTGATCATGCCGGGGGCACCTGCATCCGGGCTTGGAACCGGCTTCGTTGCGACTGGTTCAGATGCCGCACCTGCACGAGATGGTCGTGACGGGGCCGGCGCATGTGCGGCGCCTGTCAGGAGCCGGAGTCTGCGGCACGGCGGGACCGACGCAGACGGGGCATCGCGCGCGACGAACATTCTTCAGGAGAACGGCATTGAGCAAGGGCGCCAGGATCAAGGAAGGTCTGCCGTTTCCCAAAGGCGCCACCTGGGATGGCAAGGGCGTCAACTTCGCGCTCTTCTCCGCCCATGCGAGCAAGGTGGAGCTCTGCCTGTTCGATGCCGCCGGCAAGGAGACCGAGCGGTTCGAGCTTCCGGAATATACCGACCAGATCTTCCACGGCTATCTGCCGGACGTGCGCCCGGGCGACCTCTACGGCTACCGGGTGCACGGGCCGTACGAGCCGGAGGCGGGCCACCGGTTCAATCCGAACAAGCTACTCCTCGACCCTTATGCGCGGGGCTATTCCGGCGAGCTCAAGTGGGACCCGGCCTGCTTCGGCTACCAGATGGAGACCGGCGACGACCTGACCTTCGACGAGCGCGACAGCGCACCCTTCGTGCCCAAATGCGTGGTGGTCGACCCGAACTTCGACTGGAAGGGCGAGCCGCAGCGGCAATACGTGCCCTGGGACCGCACGGTCATCTACGAGACCCACGTCAAGGGCTTCACCAAGCTCCATCCCGACGTGCCGCGGAAATTGCGCGGCACCTATGCCGGGTTCGGCACACGCAAGGTGCTGGACTACCTGAAGTCGCTGGGCGTCACCTCGATCGAGCTCCTGCCGATCCACGTGTTCCTGGATGACAGCTACCTGATCGACAAGGGGCTCAGGAACTACTGGGGCTACAACTCGATCGGCTTCTTCGCGCCGGACCCGCGCTATGCGTGGGAGGACGAGCAGACGCTGCGCGAGGTCAAGGAAATGGTGGCCCGCTGCCACGAGGCAGGCCTCGAGGTCATCCTGGACGTGGTCTACAACCACACCGCCGAGGGCAACGAGAAGGGCCCGACCCTGTCGTTCAAGGGCATCGACAACGCCAGCTACTACCGGCTGCTGCCCGACCAGAAGCGCTACTACATCAACGACACCGGCACCGGGAACACCGTCAACCTGAGCCATCCGCGCGTCTTGCAGATGGTTACCGATTCCCTGCGCTACTGGGTGCAGGAGATCCATGTCGACGGGTTCCGCTTCGATCTCGGCACCATCCTCGCGCGCGAGCCCAACGGGTTCGACAACCAGAGCGGCTTTCTCAAGGCCTGCAGCCAGGATCCGCTGCTCTCCACCGTGAAGCTGATCGCGGAGCCCTGGGACTGCGGGCCGGGCGGCTATCAGGTCGGCGGCTTCCCGCCGGGCTGGGCGGAGTGGAACGACCAGTTCCGCGACACGGTGCGCGACTTCTGGCGGGGCGAGGCGGCCGCGACCGAGCTGGCGCCGCGCTTGTGCGCGTCCCGCGACATGTTCGACCATCAGGGGCGGCGTCCCTGGGCCAGCGTGAACTTCATCACCGCCCATGACGGCTTCACCCTGAACGACATGGTCTCCTACAACGACAAGCACAACGAGGCGAACGGCGAGGACAACAACGACGGCCACTCGCACAACCGTTCCTGGAACTGCGGCGAGGAGGGGCCGACCGAGGACCCCGACATCAACGCGCTGCGCGAGCGGCAGATGCGCAACTTCCTGGCCACGCTGCTGCTTTCCCAGGGCACGCCCATGCTGCTGGCCGGCGACGAGTTCGCCCGGACCCAGCAGGGCAACAACAATGCCTACTGCCAGGACAACGAGATCAGCTGGGTCGACTGGAACATCGACGATCGCGGCAAGAAGCTGATCAAGTTCGTCCAGAGGCTGACCAGGCTGCGCCGCGACTACCCGATCCTGCGCCGCAACCGCTTCCTGACCGGGCACTATGACGAGGAGCTGGACGTCAGGGACGTCACCTGGATCAACGCCAATGGCTCGGAGATGCAGGCCGAGGACTGGGAGAATGGCAACACCAGGTGCTTCGGCATGATGGTGGACGGAAGGGCGCGCGCGACCGGCCTGAAGAAGCGCGGCGAGGACGCCTCCCTGCTGATCGTGTTCAACGGCTATCACGACCTGGTGGAGTTCACCCTGCCGGCCTGTGCTGGCGGCGACAGCTGGGAGCTGCTGGTCGACACCAACCTGGACGAGCTTCCCGAGGAGCGCACCTACACCACGGGCGATGTCTACGGGGTGACCGGGCGTTCGCTGCTCCTGTTCGCCTTCCAGTTGGATCAGGCCTGAGCATGACCCGAACGGAACCTAGCCGGCAGCGCATCCACCGGATGCCGCACGGCGCCGAGCTGCAGGATGATGGGCGGGTGCGGTTCCGCCTGTGGGCTCCGGCGCACCAGCGGATCGAGCTGGTCCTGGACGAGGGGGCGCCGGTGCCGATGGCGGCCGGAGCGGACGGCTGGCACGAGCTGGTGACTGCGGCGGGTGCTGGCACGAGCTACCGCTTCGTGCTGCCGGACGGGCTGCACGTGCCGGACCCGGCCTCGCGCTACCAGCCGGACGACGTGCATGGGGCCAGCCAGGTGATCGACCCCGGAAGCCACCGCTGGGCCGACGGTGGCTGGCGCGGGCGGCCCTGGCACGAGGCGGTGATCTACGAGCTGCATGTCGGCAGCTTCACCGAGCAGGGCACGTTTCTGGCCGCGATCGATCGCCTGGACCATCTGATCGAGCTGGGGGTGACCGCGATCGAGCTGATGCCGATCGGCGATTTCCCGGGCGGGCGCAACTGGGGCTATGACGGCGCCTATCTCTATGCGCCCGACGCCAGCTATGGCCATCCGGATGACCTCAAGCGCCTGGTCGAGGCGGCCCATGCCAGGGGCCTGATGGTATTGCTGGACGTGGTCTACAACCATTTCGGCCCGGACGGTAACTACCTCTCGACCTATGCGCCGGGCTTCTTCACCGAGCGGCACCACACGCCCTGGGGAGCCGCGATCAACTATGACGGGAAGCACAGCCGGCCGGTGCGCGACTTCGTCGTGCACAACGCGCTCTACTGGCTGGAGGAGTTCCACCTGGACGGACTGCGCCTGGACGCGGTCCATGCGATCATCGACGACAGCGACGAGCACCTGTTGGACGAGTTGGCCAGGCGGGTGGCGGAGAGCTTTCCCGACCGGCACGTCCACCTGATCCTGGAGAACGAGGAGAACGAGGCCAGCCGATTGGGCGACCGGGTCGCGCAGTGGAACGACGACCTCCATCACGTCCTGCACACCGCCGCCACCGGTGAGGGTGACGCCTATTATGCGGAGTATCTGGGGGACACCTCGATGCTCGCCCGGGCGATCGCGGAGGGCTTCGCCTTCCAGGGGGGGATGATGGGTTATCGCGAGCGCGCCCGCGGCGAGCCCAGTGCCCACCTGCCGCCTACCTGCTTCGTGGCCTTCGTGCAGAACCACGACCAGATCGGCAACCGGGCGTTCGGCGACCGGCTGGGCACCGTCGCCAGCCTGCCGGCGCTGAAGGCGGTGACGGCGGTGTGTCACCTCCTGCCGCAGATCCCGATGCTGTTCATGGGCGAGGAATGGGCGACCGGCCGGCCGTTCCCGTTCTTCTGCGACTTCGACGAGGATCTCAGCAAGGCGGTGCGGGAAGGGCGGCTGCGCGAGTTCGCCCGCTTCCCGCAATTCGCCGACGAGGCGATCCGCCGGACCATCCCGGATCCGACCTCGCTCGCGACCTTCGAGTCCGCCAAGCTCGACTGGCCGGCACTGGCCGAGCCGGCCCATGCCGAGATGCTGGCCTGGTATCGCCGGCTGCTGGCGGCCCGCCATGCCACGGTGGTGCCGCTCCTGCCCCGGATCGGGCGGGGCGGCGAAGCCCGGGAAGTGGGCGAGCTGGCCGTGCAGGTGGTCTGGCAGATCGAGGGCGGCGGCCGGCTGGAGCTGGCGGCGAACCTGAAGGACCGGCCGGAGCCGGGCTTCCCTTTCGACGATGCGGCACCCTTCTGGCAGGAGGGTGCTGTTGCGCAGAACGAGTTTGGGCCGTGGGCTGTCCGTTGGACCCACCGGCCGCCGGCCCCATAGGAAAGCCACCGACGCATGACCCTGGGCGCCACCTACCGCCTGCAGTTCCACCCCGAGTTCGGCTTTCGCGACGCAGCGGCGCTCGCCCCCTACCTGGCGAGGCTCGGGGTCAGCCATGTCTATGCCTCGCCCTTCCTCAAGGCGCGCCGGGGTAGCTCCCATGGCTATGACATCATCGACCATAACGAGCTGAACCCGGAACTCGGCACCACCGTCGACTTCGAGGCGATGTGCCGGACGCTGCGGGACAACGGGCTGGGGCTGATCCTCGACTTCGTGCCGAACCACATGGGGGTGGGCGGCTCGCGCAACCCGTTCTGGCTGGACGTGCTCGCCTGGGGTGCGGATTCCGACTATGCTGGCTGGTTCGACATCGACTGGAGCCCGAACCAGGACTACCTGCAGGGCAAGCTGCTGGTGCCTTTCCTGGGCGACCAGTACGGTGTGGAGCTGGACGCGGGCAAGCTCGTCCTGAAGTTCGACGAGGCGGAAGGCAGCTTCGCCGTCTGGGCCTACGACACCCATGCCCTGCCGATCTGCCCGCTGCACTACAACCGGATCCTGGCCCGGGCCCATCCGGACCTGGAGGAGATTGCCGACGCCTTCAGCTTCGCCACCGAATGGCGCCCGCAGGTCGTGCGCCGCGCCGAGCGGCTGAAGCGCGACCTGGCCGAGCTCGTGCGCGACAATGTCGAGCTGCGCGCAGCGGTCCATGCCGCCGTGTCGCGGCTGAACGGACGGCCGGGCGAGCCGGACAGCTGGAACGCGCTGGATGCGCTGATCCAGGACCAGCACTGGCGGGTCGCCCACTACCGGGTGGCCGGCGACGACATCAACTACCGCCGCTTCTTCAACATCAACAGCCTGGCCGGGCTGCGTATGGAGCTGCCCGACCTGTTCGGCCATGCCCACGAGCTGGTGTTCCGCCTCATGCGCGAGGGCGTGCTGGACGGGCTGCGGATCGATCATGTCGATGGGCTGTTCGACCCGCGCCAGTATCTGGAGCGGCTGCGGCGCAAGGCGTTCAAGGGCGAGGAAGGGCGTTCCTTCTACCTCGTGGTCGAGAAGATCCTCTCGCAGCATGAGAGCCTGCGCGAGGACTGGCCGATCGAGGGCACCACCGGCTACGAGTATCTGAACCTGCTCACCGGCGTGCTGGTCGACCCGGCGGGCGAGGAGCCATTCTCCGCCTTCTATACCGGCTTCACCGGGATCGACACGCCGTTCCATGACATCGTCCGGCTCTGCAAGCTGCGGATCATGCAGACCGAGATGGGCAGCGAGTTGAAGGTCCTGGCCCGTGATGCCGCCAGGGTCGCCCGGCAGAACCGGCGCACCGCCGACTTCACCCAGAACATCCTTGAGCAGGCCATCGGCGAGACGATCGCCTGCTTCCCGGTCTACCGCAACTATCTGAGCCTGGACGGCGACTTCTCCGAGGAGGACCAGCGCGACCTCGCCTGGGCACTGGCCCAGGCGCGCCGTCATCGCTCCGATCTGGACGACAGCGTGTTCGACTTCCTGGACGGGCTCCTGTCCGGCCGGCTGGTGGCCGCACCCGGCAGCGGCTTCAGCCGCTATGCGGCAAGGCGCTGTGCGATGAAGTTCCAGCAGCTCAGCGGGCCGGTGATGGCCAAGGGGCTGGAGGACACCGCCTTCTACCGCTTCAACCGCTTCGTGGCGCTGAACGAGGTGGGCGGTCATCCGGACCGGTTCGGCATACCGCCGGCCACCTTCCATCGCGCCAATCAGCAGCGGGCGGAGCGCTGGCCGCAGGCGATGCTGTCGAGCGCCACCCACGACACCAAGCGCGGCGAGGACACTCGTGCGCGGCTGGTCGTCCTGTCCGAGCTGCCCGAGGAGTGGCAGCGGCAGGTCGGCAGCTGGAGCCGGATCCTGCGCGCCAGGCGCGGCGACGTGGAAGGCAAGGCGCCGCCGGACCGCAACGACGAGTACCTGTTCTACCAGCTCCTGGTGGGTGCCTGGCCGATCGAGCTGCTGGAGGGGCCGATCGATACCGAGGCCATGGCCGGCTTCGCCACGCGGCTGAAGGAGGTGATCACAAAGTCTCTGCGGGAGGCGAAGGTCCATTCCACCTGGGGGGACCCGGACGAGCCGTATGAGGCGGCGATGCTGGGCTTTGTCGACGACGCGCTAGACCCCTCGGCTTCGGCCGCCTTCCTCGATGCGTTCCGGCCGTTCGCGCAGAAGGTCGCAGCCCTGGGCGCCAGCAACTCCCTGATCCAGACCGTGCTGAAGCTGACCTCGCCCGGCATGCCCGACATCTACCAGGGCACGGACCTGTGGGACCTCAGCATGGTCGACCCGGACAACCGCCGACCGGTCGACTACGGCCTGCGCGCCCGTCGGCTGGAAGAGGTGACCGCCATGCTGCAGGCGGACCAGGCCGGTACCCTGCCGCTTCTGCTGGAAGACTGGCAGGACGGCAGCTTCAAGCTGGCGGCGATCCATCTGCTCCTGAGCGACCGGCAGCGGCGTCCGGACCTGTACGCGGCCGGCAGCTACCGGGGTCTTCCCGCCACCGGCACGGACGGCGAACGCGTGGTGGCCTTCCTGCGCCGGCACGAGGGGGAGGTATTGCTGGTGGCGGCGGCCCGCTTCCCGGGGCGTGGCCCGGTGCGGCAGGCAGGCGTCAGCGAGCTGGACCTGGCCGACGGCACCAGGCTGCGCTGCCTGCTGACCGGCCGGCAGGTGGAGGTCCAGGGCGGGGAGGCGGACCTGTCGGAGCTGCTCGGACGGCTGCCGGTGGCGGTCCTGGCCGCGTCGCCGGGCTGACTGGTCAGGTCCTGGGCGGTGCGGTCGTGCCGCCCAGCCACAGCTCCGCCTCGAAGCGGACGGAGCGCTGCTCTGCGGCGAGCTCCGTGCCCTGCATCAGCGCCACCAGCAGCTCGGCGGCACCCCGCCCGATCAGCTCGCGCGGTTGGCGCACCGTGGTGAGCGGCGGCTCGCAGAATTCCGCGAACGGGATGCCGTCGAAGCCGACCAGCGACAGGTCGGCCGGGACGGACAGCCCGCCCTGCCGCACCTCCTTCATGAAGCCGATCGCCATCTCGTCGCTGATCGCGAACACTGCGCTGGGCCGCGCGGGGTCGGCGACGAAGGCCTGGCCCGCGCGCCGCCCGGAGCTCACCCGGAAGTCGCCGGGGTAGCGCACCACCGAATCGGCACTGATCCCGGCCTCGGCGAGCGTCGCCATGAAGCCGGCGCAGCGATGCTGCTCGATCGCGTGGTTCGCCGGCCCACCGAGATAGCCGAACCGGCGATGGCCCAGCGCCAGGAGATGGCGCGCCACCGCGGCGGCCGCGGCTTCCTCGTTGATCGCGACCAGCGGCAGGTCGGGGGCCGCGGGCGTGGTGACGCTCACCATCGGCACGCCGGATTCGGCAAGGCTGCGCCCCGACGCCTTGGGCATGCGGCTCAGCATCAGGAGCACGCCGTCCACCTGGCCGGCCGCCACCAGGTTGACCACGCGCTCCTCGCGCTCCGCACTCTGGTAGAGGTTGCCCAGCAGCACGCCATAACCCGCGTCGGACAGCGTCAGGTCGACCGCCATCAGCAGCTCGTTGAAGAAGGCGCTGACCATCGACTCGCCATGACTGGGCGAGGAGAGCACCACCAGCACGTTCATCGAGCGCGCAGCGCGCAGCGTGCGGGCGGCCGGGTTGGGTGTGTAGCCGGTCAGCCGGACCGCCTCCAGGATGCGCGCCCGGGTTTCCGGCAGGACCCGCTCCGGCCGCGCCAGGGCCCGGCTGACCGTGGAGGCCGAGACCCCCACCAGTGCCGCCACGTCCTCGATCTTGGTCACCCGCCGTCTGGCGGCAGGCTGCACGTCGGCAGATTTCACAGCGTCGCCCGCACCCGTGCTGTCGTCGATACTCATGAATTTTTCTTGGACACAGAAAAAGGGCTTGTCAAACGATGATGCAAACGATTGCATGATGGGAACGTCATAACGATCGGGAGGTCGAACCATGCGTATGTTCCGCTTGGCCTGCCTGGCCACTGCAATGCTGGCGGCTGCACCGCTCACGGCCCGGGCCGAGATGCGTGCCGAGGTACTGCACTGGTGGACCTCGGGCGGCGAGAGTGCTGCCGTGAAGGTGTTCGCCGACAAGTTCACCGAGGCCGGCGGCACCTGGGTCGACAGCGCCATCGCCGGCGGCCAGGCCGCGCGCACCGCCGGGATCAACCGGATCGTCGGCGGCAATCCGCCGACTGCCATGCAGTTCAATACCGGCAAGCAGTTCGACGAGCTGGTCGCCAACGGGCTCCTGGCCGACCTGGATGCGGTGGCAGCCGAGGGCAAGTGGCAGGACGTGCTGCCGCCCGCACTGACCGAGGCGATCACCCGTGACGGCAAGGTCTATGCGATCCCGGTGAACATCCACGGGATCAACTGGCTCTGGTACAACAAGAAGCTGTTCGACGAGCATGGGCTGGCTGAGCCCACCAGCTGGGCGGAGGTGGCGGCGGCCGGCGAGAAGCTGAAGGAGGCCGGCCTGATCGGCCTGGCCCAGGGCGGCCAGCCCTGGCAGGAGCGCAGCCTGTTCAACGCCATGCTGGTCGGCGACGCCGGCACCGATCTCTACTACCGGATCTATCGCGACGGCGACCAGGAGGCGGTGCGCAGCGACGGGTTCCGCAAGGTCGCCGACCTGTTCAAGCAGCTCCAGGGCCTGACCGATGCCGGCAGCCCCGGCCGCAACTGGAACGATGCGACGGCCATGGTGCTGACCGGCAAGGCCGGGATGCAGGTGATCGGCGACTGGGCCAAGGGCGAGTTCACCGCGGCCGGCCAGGTCGCCGGCCAGGACTATGGCTGCGCCATCGTCGGCCAGGGAGGGTACCTGATGGGCGGCGACGTGTTCGTCTTCCCGGTGGTGGACGATGCCGCCAGCGCCAACGAGACCCAGGCCACCCTGGCCGAGGTCATGTTCGCGCCCGAGACCCAGATCGCCTTCAACACGATCAAGGGCTCGGTGCCGTCCCGGCTCGACGTCGACGTCTCGGGCATGGATGCCTGCGCCCAGAAAGGGGCGGCAGCATTGAAGGACCCGGCCCGGCAGGTTCCCACCACCGACTTCCTGATCAGCCCCGACCTGTCCGGCGCCCTGGACGACGTGATCACCCAGTTCTGGAACAACCAGGGCATGACCACCGACCAGTTCGTCGAACAGTTCATCGGCGCCATGCAGGCGGCGGGCTGACCACCATGGTGACGGCCCGCAGCCCGGCTGCGGCCTCGGCCCACGCACTGGGAGGCCGGGCGGAGGCTCGGCCCGCCCGGTGGCGCCGCCAACTGGGTGCGAAGCTGGCGCTACTGCCGCTCACGGCGGTGGTGATCGTCGTCTATCTCGGCTGCATGCTGTGGACGGTGCGCCTGTCCTTCTCCAGCTCCAAGCTCCTGCCGGTGCAGGACTGGGCGGGCCTGCAGCAGTACGGGCGGCTGTTCGCCAACGACCGCTTCCTGGTCTCGGCGATCAATATCGGCATCTTCGGCGTGCTGTTCATCGGCGGCTGCCTGGTGTTCGGCTTCCTCCTGGCGGTGTTCATCGACCAGCGGGTGCGGGCCGAAGGGGTGCTGCGCACCGTGTTCCTGTTCCCGCACGCCATGTCGCTCGTGGTCACCGGGCTGGCCTGGCAGTGGTTCCTCAACCCGACGCTGGGCCTGCAGAAGCTGGTGCGTGACCTGGGCTTTGCCGGCTTCACCTTCGACTGGATCGTGAACCAGCAGATGGTGATCTACACGCTGGTGATCGCCGGGATCTGGCAGGCCTCGGGCCTGGTCATGGCGATCCTGCTGGCGGGGCTGCGCGGGGTGGACGAGGACCTGTGGAAGGCCGCCAGGGTCGACGGCATCCCGGCCTGGCGCGTCTATCTTTCGATCGCCCTGCCGCTGATCGGGCCGATGGTGGTCACCGCCACCGTGCTGCTCGCGGTCCAGGTGGTGAAGCTCTACGACCTGGTGGTCGCCATGACCCGGGGCGGGCCGGGCATCGCCTCGGAAGTCCCCGCCAAGTTCGTCATGGACCACCTGTTCGAGCGCAACAATATCGGTCTGGCGACTGCGGCTGCCACCATGATGCTGGTCACGGTGGTGGCGATCCTGGCGCCCTGGATCTACGCCCGCTACGTCCGCGAGACGGGGAGGCGCCCATGACCGCGCCCATGATGGCCGACATGCCGAGCGGCCGGCGGCCCCGCCGGGTCGGCATCGCCCGGATCGGGATCTATGCCTTCCTCCTGACCTCGGCCGCCTTCTTCCTCCTGCCGCTCTGGATCATGGTCACCACCTCGCTCAAGCCCATGGCCGAGGTCTGGGAGGGCAACATCCTGGCGCTGCCGGCAGAGTTCACGGTCGAGCCCTGGATCAGGGCCTGGTCCGAGGCCTGCACTGGGCTGGAATGCAACGGCATCAGCGTGGGCTTCTGGAACTCGGTGCGGATCCTGATCCCGTCTCTGGTCCTGTCGATCCTGGCCGGTGCGGTGAACGGCTATGCCCTGTCGTTCTGGCGGGTGCGGGGGGCCAACCTCCTGTTCGGCATCCTGCTGGCCGGCGCCTTCATCCCCTACCAGGTGTTCCTCTACCCGCTGGTCCGGCTGTTCTCCCAGGCCGGCATCTACAACTCGCTGGCCTGCATCGTGATCGTCCATGTCGTGTTCGGCATGCCGATCATGACGCTCCTGTTCCGCAACTTCTACGCGTCGCTGCCGGTGGAACTGTTCAACGCCGCGCGAATCGACGGCGGCGGGTTCTGGACGATCTTCACCCATGTCCTCCTGCCCATGTCCGCGCCGATCATCGTCGTGGCCACGATCCTGCAGGTCACCGGCATCTGGAACGACTTCATCTTCGGCCTGACCTTCGCCGGCCGGGAGAACCTGCCCATGACCGTCCAGCTCAACAACATCGTCAACTCGACCCAGGGCGAGCGCGCCTACAATGTCGACATGGCGGCGACCATCCTGACCGCCCTGGTGCCGCTCGCCGTCTATTTCCTGTCCGGACGCTGGTTCGTGCGCGGCATCGCCGCCGGTGCGGTGAAGGGGTAGGGCTGATGGCCGAAGTCTCGCTTCGCGACATCTCGGTGGCGTTCCACAGCCTGACCGTGTTCGACCATCTCGACCTCGACATCCAGGAGGGCGAGTTCCTGGTCCTCCTGGGCCCGTCGGGCTGCGGCAAGTCCACCCTGCTCAATGCGATCGCCGGACTGCTCGAGGTGGAGACCGGGCAGATCTGGATCGGCGGGCGCAACGTCACCTGGGAGGAGCCGAAGGACCGGGGCATCGCCATGGTGTTCCAGTCCTATGCGCTCTACCCGCGCATGAGCGTGCGCAACAACCTGTCGTTCGGCCTGCGCATGGCTGGCACGCCCAAGGACGAGATCGCGCGGCGGGTGACCAAGGCTGCCACCATGCTGCAGATCGACCACCTGCTCGACCGCCGGCCCGACCAGCTCTCCGGCGGGCAGCGCCAGCGCGTCGCGATCGGCCGGGCACTCGTGCGCGACGCGGAGGTGTTCCTGTTCGACGAGCCGCTCTCCAACCTGGATGCCCAGCTGCGCAACGAGCTGCGGGTCGAGATCAAGCGGCTGCACCAGCAGCTGGGCTCGACCATGATCTACGTCACCCACGACCAGATCGAGGCGCTGACGCTGGCGGACCGGATCGCGGTGATGAAGGACCTGAAGATCCAGCAGCTCGCCACCCCGCACGAGATCTACCACCGCCCGGCCAACCGGTTCGTCGCCGGCTTCGTCGGCAGCCCGCGCATGAACTTCGTGGACGGCCGGCTGCTGCCGGACGGCCCCGACGGCTGGCGCTTTGCCACGGACAGCCATGTGCTGCGCCTGGACGGCTATGCCTTCGACGGGCAGCCGCAGCCGGGGCAGGAGGTGACGCTCGGCATCCGCCCGGAGCATCTGCAGCCGGCGGATACGGGCGACTGGGACGGGTTCACCGTCGAAATGACTGAGCCCATGGGTGCGGACACGCTGGTGTGGGTCCGCTCTGGCCCGGATCTCCTGGCGGTGCGCACCGGCAGCGACACGCGGGTCACGGCGGGCAGCAGGCTGGCGCTCGGCCTGCCGCAGGACCGGATCTCCCTGTTCGACCGCAAGGACGGTCACCGGCTCTGACCGGCCCCCATCTTTCCTTTCTGGAAGACGCCATGACCATCGCACCCGGACTGCAGCTCTATTCGCTCCGCGAATTTCCGCCGATGGCGGCACGGATCGCCGAGCTGGCCGAACTCGGCTACCGGAAGGTCGAGCCGTACGGCGCCCTGATGGAGGACGTCGCCGGGCTGGCGGACGCGATCACCGCCGCGGGCCTGACCTCGCCCACCGCCCATGTGGGGATCGACCGGTTCCGCGCTGGCCTGGACGGTGTCCTGCGGATCGCGCAGGCGCTGCGGCTGGAAACGGTGGTGATCCCGTTCCTCCAGCCGGGCGATCGGCCGAGCGACACGCCGGGCTGGATGCGGATCGGCGCCGAGGTAGCCGGCTACGCCACCCGGCTGAAGTCGGCGGGCCTGGGCCTGGCCTGGCACAACCATGATTTCGAGATGGCGCAACTTCCCGACGGCAGCCGGCCGATGGAGCATCTGCTCGCCGCCTCCGACGACGTGCTCTGGGAGTGCGACGTGGCCTGGGTGACCCGGGGCGGGGAGGACCCGACCGAATGGATCCGGCGCCATGGCGAGCGGATCGTCGCCGCGCACGTCAAGGACATCGATCCCGATCCGGACAATGGCGAGGACGGCTGGGCCGATGTCGGCCATGGCATGCTGGACTGGGGGCTGATCGTCCCGGCGCTGAAGCAGGCCGGCACGAAGCACTGGATCGCCGAGCACGACAGGCCGAGCGACGGGATGCGCTTTGCCCGGCGCTCGCTCGCCACCATGCGGAGCTGGTGAGCCGATGACGAGGAAGATGGGCGTCGGCATCGTCGGCTGCGGCACGATCGCCGACATCTACTGCCGCAATGCGCCGCGCTTCGCCGACATCGAGATCCGCGCCTGCGCCGATCTCCGCCCGGAGATCGCCCAGGCCCTAGCGAGCAAGTACGGGCTGCGCGTGCTCAGCGTGCCGGAGCTGTTCGGTGCGGACGAGGTCGACATCGTCCTGAACCTGACCATTCCGAACGCTCATGTGGAAGTGTCCGGCGCGGCACTGGAGGCCGGCAGGCATGTCTATAGCGAGAAGCCGCTGGCGACCTCGCTGGCCGGTGCGCGCGAGCTGACGGAACTCGCCCGGCGCAAGGGGCTGCATCTGGCGGTCGCCCCCGACACGATCCTGGGACCGGGCGGCCAGCTGGCCCGGGAGCTGGTCGACGGTGGCGAGGTCGGCACGATCACCGCCGGCACCGCCTTCGTGCTGTCGCGCGGCATGGAGCACTGGCACCCGTCGCCGGGTTTCTATTTCCAGCCAGGTGGCGGCCCAGTGTTCGACATGGGCCCCTATTACGTCACCCAGCTCGTCCAGCTCCTGGGGCCGGTCGAGCGGGTGGCGGCCCTGGCCGGGACCGGAATCGCCGAGCGGGTGGTGACCGCACCGGGGCCGATGCAGGGGCAGACCATCCGCCCGGAGGTCGCGACCACGGTCATGGGGCTGCTCGACTTCGCCAGTGGCGCCAAGGTCATGTTCGGCGCGAGCTGGGACGTGGCGGCGCATGGCCACCGGCCGATCGAGCTCTACGGCACCAGGGCATCGCTCAGGGTGCCCGACCCGAACTTCATGGGCGGGGTCGTGGAGCTCGGCACGCGCGAAGATGGCTGGCGGGAGCTGCCGACGCAGGAGCGGGTGTTCGGCAAGGTCAACTATCCGTTCGACGCGCCGATCCACGCCAATGACCGCGGCCTGGGCGTGGCCGAGTTCGCCCAGGCGGTCCGCCAGGGCCGCACGCCGCGGCTGGCGGGCGGGCTCGGCCTCCATGTCACCGCGGTGATGGAGGGGCTGCTTGCCGCCAGTGAGCAGGGCCGGGTGATTACAATCGAGGATCGCTGCGAGCGGCCGGCGGCGTTGAGTGAAGAGGAGGCAGCCGGGTTGCTCGCCTGAGCGAGCGCGCTCAGCGGGTCAGCCAGCGCAGCGAGCGGGCCAGCGCCAGCGTGCCGTCCCGCTCGAACCAGCGCCCGTGGCTGAAGATCACCCGTTCCGGCGCCAGGTCGATCAGGCGGCGTGCCGCCGGGGCCGCCTGGCTCCGCTTCATGTTGATCACCAGGCGCAGATAGATGGGCGCCTGCCCGTCCGGGGCGGCACTGCCGACCAGATGCGTGCCCAGCCGCATCAGGGCAGGCAGCTTCTCCGCTTCCACGTTCACGACCAGGTCGGTCAGGAGCAAGGTGCGGCTCCTGCGGTGGAACAGCGCTACTTCCGTAAAGCCGCCGCCGCCCGGGACGACCACCTGCTCGATCTCGTCCGCCCATTCCGGCGGCGCCCGCCCGGACAGGTCGTGGTCGATCCGCAGGCCGGATTGCCGGACCTGCCGGCGGTCCCGCAGCCCCGGCGCCGCCCAGGTCACCGTGCCGGGGCATTCCCGCTGCCAGGTCTGGAGATAGGACCAGTGCGCGATGTTCGGCGCCAGGAGGTGCCGGATCCGGCCGACCTCCTCCAGCTGGCGCCGGAGCGGCTGGTGGTAGCGGGTCGGGGAATGGAGGATCAGGTCGCCGTTCGCCAGGCGCAGCACGGTCATCCGGACCGGCATGGGCATGCCCAGCGCCCGGTGCGGGCCGCTGTCGACGATCCAGACCCCGTCCGCCACCGGCTTGAGCTGGTCGAGGGGCGGGTAGGTGACCGGGCTGGCCATGGCGGGTGCGGCGGTCAGCCGGGCGGCAGGATCGAGAGGCCGCGCTCCAGGAAGCCATGGCTGCGCTCGTCGGAGCGACCGTCTTCCTGCTCGCTGGCGGGCAGCATGTCATCGCGGCCCTCCCGCCCGTCCAGGACGGTTCCTCGCTCCGTGCGCCGGTCCGCCGGCCGATCGGGTGCAGGCCTCTGTCGTGGTTCGGGCTGGCGATCATGGTTGCTCATCGTGCTCTCCATGCCGTTCCTCTTCTGAGAACCGCCAGTCCAGTCACGCCGTTCCATGGAACGCTCGGGCGCCGCCTCCCGTTGAGAGGCCTTCTGGCATCGGACACGGCATTGGTTGGTTCATGGATTGCCTGATCATCGGCGGCGGCCCGGCGGGGCTGACCGCCGCGATCTATCTGGCCCGCTTTCGCCGGCGCTGCCTGCTCGTCGATACCGGTGCGAGTCGCGCCGCCTGGATTCCGGTGTCGCACAATCATCCGGGCTTTCCCGACGGGATCCCCGGCACCGAGCTTTTGGCGCGGATGCGCCGGCAGGCGCAGCGCTACGGGGCGGAACTGGTCGTCGGGCGGATCGAGCGGCTGGACGCGAAGCCCGGCGGCGGCTTCGTGGCATGGCTGGACGACGGCAGCCGGCACGAGGCGGCGACGGTGCTGCTGGCGACCGGCACGGACGACATCCCGCCGCCACTCGATCTCTCCCACCTGGATCAGGCGGTGGCGCAGGGCCTCTTGCGCTACTGCCCGATCTGCGACGCGTTCGAGATCACCGGCCGACGCATCGCCCTTGCCGGATCCGGCAAGTGCCGGATCCGCGAAGCGCTGCTCCTGCGCAGCTACACGGCCGACCTCAGCCTGCTCACGCTCCAGGAGCCCTGGGACCTGCCCGAGGACGAGCGCCGCACGCTGGAGGATGCCGGCATCGACATCATCGAGGCCCCCGCCGCCGAACTGGTGCTGGATGGCGACTGCTTCGTCGTGCGGACGACGGGCGGCGGGACGCACCGGTTCGATTCGCTCTACGTGGCGCTCGGCCTGCGTGCGCGTTCGGAACTGGCGGTGGCCCTGGGCGCGGCACACGATGCGGATGGCGCGCTCCTGGTCGACGCGCACCAGCAGACCAGCGTGCCCGGCCTCTATGCGGCGGGCGACGTGGTCCAGGGGCTGGCGCAGATCAGCGTGGCGACCGGCCAGGCCGCGATCGCGGCCACGGCGATCCAGAACAGCCTGCCGCTGCGGCCGGCGAACGACGGCAGCTAGCGTCTCCGGCAGAACTGGTCGGCCTGCGGCAGGTCGAGCGACCGCCGGGCGCCGGCACCCGTCACCCCAGCCATGGAAGCGGACTTGAGCGGCACAACCGAAGCGCGCAGCCTGGGCGACGTCCTGGACGCGCTGGCCGAGAAGGGCCAGGCGCAGGACTAGGTATCCGTCGACGAGATGAAGGAGGCGGTCGGCCAGCGCAGCTACGGGCCGTTCCTGCTGGTCCCGGCGTTGCTGGAGATGTCGCCGATCGGCGGCATCCCGGGCCTGCCCACGGTGATCGCCCTGCTGATCGTGATCGTCGCCGTCCAGATGCTGCTCGGGCGCGACCATCTGTGGATCCCGGGCTTTCTCGGCCGGCGCAGCGTGCAGGGCGAGCGGCTGGAGAAGGCCACCGACAAGATGCGCAGGCTCGCCGGCTGGGCCGACCGGCTGTTCCACGGGCGGCTGACCTTCATGACCCGCGGCATCTGGGTCCGGATCATCGCCCTGCTCTGCATCCTCCTGTCGCTGACCGTGCCTGGTCTGGAACTGATCCCGTTCGCCAGCACCTTCCCGATGGCGGCGATCGCCCTGTTCGGCATGGCGCTGCTGGTCGGCGACGGGCTGCTGGTCCTGCTGGGGCTGGCGGTGGTGGTCGGCGGCGGGATCTTCGGGCTGACACAGGTGGTGTAGCAGGCGCCCACTGCTGCGTAACAGATGCAAGTCGGCGAGGGCGCTCGTCCAGGATCAGAGATTGGTCGACAGGCTCTGCCGAATGTTGAAGTGCAATATCCTGTAAAACATCAACCTTTGTTCATAAGTAATATCTTGCATCACCATGCCCTTCGGGCTGAAGTTGGGAGTCTGGGCCAAGCATGCCGCTGGCACCGCAGCCCAAGCTCACCATCCGCCCACCAAGCAAGGGGGGACGAAGATGCGATCTTGCGACTTCACCATTGCTGCGGCACTGGGTGTGCTGCTGGTGGCCCCTGTGGCCTTTACACAGGACGCGGTGGATGAGGGCCATCTGCCCAGGCAGGCCATCCCGAGCGCCAGGAACGCCTCGGCCCCTGGCGATGGCGCAGACGGCATGGCGCGCGAGGCCTATCTGGCTGCCAGCCACAGGATGCACAGCGAGATGACGCTGCGGCCCGGCACCGATGCGGACGTGCTGTTCGCCCAGGCGATGCTCCCGCACCACGAGGGGGCCGTCGACATGGCCAGGGCCCAGCTCCAGCACGGAAATGATCCCGAGATGCGTGAGTTGGCCGAGGAGATCATCGCCGCTCAGGAGGGGGAGATCGACGCGCTGAAGGACTGGCTGGCGCGTCAGCCGGCAGCACCATAGCCAGGGGCTGCTGCCGGCGTCGCGCGGGTGGGGGCAGGGCGCGCCAGGTATTCCACCTGCTGGCGGGCTCCTGGCCAGGACCGGGCCGATCCCGCCTAGGCGCTGGCGACTGCCGTCGGCCGGCTGCACTTCACCCTAGCCGAAGCCGCCGCCGGCCACGCTGCCGCCCAGGAAGGCGCCGGGCTGGTGCGGCCGTTCTTCGAGCAGTTCTATGCCTAAGATCCGGCTGATCGACCGGATGCCGCTGGGCCCAGACCCGCCGTTCGACCCGTCGGCACACGCGCAGTATCCGCTTGTCGGGGAACCTCGCCATGTGCTGCCTCGTCTCCGGTCATCTACCAATCCTGCCACGGAGACGAAGATGCGATCCTGCAGGTTCTTGTTGGGCGCGGCGCTGGCCGCCTGCCTGGCCGCGCCTTCCATCGCCCAGGAAGCGGTGCATGAGGGCCATGTGCCCGAGCAGGCGGTGCCGAGCGCCGATACCGGCTCTGAGGCGTCGAGCGGCGCCACCAGCCCCGCGCGCGCGGCCATGGAAGCGGCGAACGAGAAGATGCACGCCGCCATGATGCTGCCGCCCGGCACCGATGCCGACGTGCTGTTCGCGCAGGCGATGATCCCGCACCACGAGGGGGCGATCGACATGGCCAGGGTGCAGCTCCAATACGGCAAGGATCCGGAGCTGCGGAAGCTGGCCGAGGAGATCATCGCCGCCCAGGAGGGGGAGATCGCCGTCCTGAAGGACTGGCTGGCCCGCCAGCCCGCGGCTCCATAGCAGAATTCGCCGCCGGCACCGGCGGCCCTGGCACGGCCGCGGCATCGAGCTACCTCTCAAGGCCTGGAGGGCCGACCCCGGCCGGCTGCGGCATGGTGGAGAAGCGATGGGATGGCTGCCGGCACCGGCATCGCGCGGGCGGGGCAGGGCGCACCGGGTGTTCCACCCGCTGGCAGGTGCGGATCTGCGGGTCCTGGCGGGGCTCCTGGCCAAGGCGGGGCCAATCCCGCCCGGGCGCTGGCACGTCCCGGCCCTGGCCCTGGCCACCGCCATCGGCCGGCTGCCCTTCACCCTCGCCGAAGCCGCCGCGGCACGCCGGCTGCCAGCCAGGGAGTCGCTGCCGGCCCCAATATTCGTGGTGGGCTACTGGCGCAGCGGCACGACCCATCTGAGTAACCTGCTGAGCCGGCATGACGGCTTCGGCATCCTGCCGCCGATCGCGGTCGGGCTGCCCCAGGAAGCGCTTGGCCTGGCGCGGCTGGTGCGGCCGTTCATCGAGCAGTTCTATCCCGAGACCCGGCTGATCGACCGGGTGCCGCTGGCCCCGGACCTGCCGCAGGAGGACGAGCTCGCGATCGCCAACCTGTCGCCCTGGTCGTTCTATCACGGCGTGTACTTCCCCCGCCGGGCGGGGGACTGGCTGGCGCCCGGCCTGTTCCTCGATGGCGCCGGGCCGGACGGGCTGCGCCGCTTCGCCGCCACGCTCGAGCGTTACCTGGTCAAGATGACCGTCCAGCAGGGGCGGCGGCCGCTCCTGGTGCGCAACCCGGCGCACAGCGCCCGGATAGCACTGATCCGCTCGATCTGGCCGGATGCCCGGTTCATCCATGTCCACCGCGATCCGCTCACCGTCTACGCGTCGGCGGTGCGGATGTTCCGGACCTTGTTCCGCGAGCTGGCGATCCAGGAGGCCGAGATCGATGTCGAGGCGCTGGTGCTGGAAACCTATCCGGCCCTCATGGGCCGGCTGCTGCAGGACTTCGCGGCCCTGCCGCCGGGCCTTGGCTGCACCGTGCGCTTCGAGGATGTCGAGCGCGACCCGCTGGGCCAGCTGGAGCGCATCTTCACCGAACTGAACCTGCCGGGCTTCGCGGACGGGCTGCCGAAGTTCCAGGCCCATCTGCGGGCGGTGGCCAGCTATCGCAAGGCAGAGCACCGGCTCCCGGCGGACGAGATCACCCTGGTCCGCCGGCGCTGGCGGCCGTTCATCGAGCGCTGGGGCAGCCGGATGGAGCCGGCCGCCACGCAGCGGTGATCCAAGGCCCGGCAGCGCACGTATGACTGTGGTTGATCAAGTGTTCAGCGTGCGCTTAACTACAGTGGTGAGGCATTGCTTTGGGCGCATGCCATCTCTCGGCATCAGAAAAATAATTAATCCCTAGTGCTTGCCGTTCGGCATCGGTGAATTAGTTCGCCTGATCAAGTGGTGACTTCCAGGCGGGCCGGCCGGTACGGGCGCCTTCGCGTGGAAGGCCGGCTCGGGTCCAGGGTATGGCGGGGGACAGGAAATCATGCCGGCGAGGAGCGCAGTGCATGTCGGTGTGATCGGCGCCGGGCCGGGCGGCCTCGCCGCTGCCCTGCTGCTGGCCCGGGCGGGCCTCCGCGTGACCCTGTACGAGCGCGCAGGACAGGTCGGCGGGCGCACCCGCACGATCACCGCACCCGGCGGCTATCGCTTCGACCTGGGCCCGACCTTCTTCCTCTATCCCCGGATCCTGCGGGAGATCTTCGCCAGTTGCGGCGCCGACCTCGACCGGATGGTCGAGCTGCGCCGGCTGGATCCGCTCTACCGGCTGGTGTTCGAGGGCGGCGGCGAGCTGGCCGCCTCCGCGTCGCCCGAGCGCCTGGCCCGGGACATCGCCGCCCTGTCGCCGGCCGACGGGCCGAGGGTTGCCGGGTTTCTTGCCGACAACCGGCAAAAGCTCGCCGCCTTCCGGCCAGTGCTGGAGAACCCGTTCACCCGGATCACCGACTATCTGCGCCCGGATGTGCTGGCCTCGCTCGGCCGGTTGCGCCCGTTCACCTCAGTGGACCGCGATTTGCGTCGCCACTTCACCGACCCCCGGGTCCGGCTCGCCTTCTCATTCCAGAGCAAGTATCTCGGCATGTCGCCGTTCCGCTGCCCGAGTCTGTTCACCATCCTGAGCTTTCTCGAGCACGAGCATGGCGTGTTCCACCCGATGGGCGGCTGCGGCGCGGTGTCCGAGGCGATGGCCATGCTGGCGCGGCGGCTGGGGGTCCGGATCCGGCTCGGCACGGAGGTGGAGCGGATCGACTATGCGGGCGGCCGGCCGCAGGCGGTCCATGCCGGCGGCAGCCGCGACGAGGTCGACGCGGTGGTGATCGGCGCCGACTTCGTGGGCGCGATCGCGCAACTGGTGCCCGAACCGGTGCGGCGGCGCTGGGGCGATCGCCGGATCGATCGGGCCAGGCTCTCCTGCTCCACCCTGATGTTCTATCTGGGGATCGAGGGGGAGGTGCCGGACCTGGACCACCACACCATCCTCCTGGCGAAGGACTACCGGCAGAACATCCGGGAGATCGAGCAGGGCATCCTGCCGCCGCAGCCCTCCATCTATGTCCAGCATGCCGGCTTCACCGATAGCGGCATGGCGCCGCCCGGCCATGCCAGCCTCTACGTGCTGGTGCCGGTGCCCAACCTGCGGGCCAAGATCGACTGGCAGGCCGAGCTGCCCCGCTACCGCCGGCTCGTGCTGGAGCGGCTGCGCCATCTGGGCCTGGACGATCTGGAGCGGCGCATCCGCTTCGAGCGGGTGGTGACGCCGAACGACTGGCAGGACGAGTTCCGGGTCGGGCGGGGCGCCACCTTCAACCTCGCCCACGACCTGCGCCAGATGCTGTGGTTCAGGCCGCACAACCGGTTCGCGCCCGGCACCTATCTGGTGGGCGGCGGGACCCACCCCGGCAGCGGCCTGCCAGTGATCTTCGAGGGTGCCCGGATCAGCGTGCGCCTGCTCCTCGAGGATCTGGGCATCGATCACCGCGACCTGCCGATCCTGGACGAGGCGCCGCTGGCCGATGCTGCGGACGAGCGGGTGGAGGTGGCGGCATGAGGGCGATCCTGGCCATGGCGCTGCTGCTGGCAGCCGCACCCGCTTCCGCCGCCACGCTCACCGTGCGGATCACGGGCGTGGTGAAGGCGGAGGGCATGCTCCGGATCGCGGTCTGCAACCGGAGCTTCGACGAGCAGGGCTGCCCCCATGGGGCGAGCAAGGCCGCGGTGGTACCGGGCAGGGACGTGCAGTTCCTGGACCTCGCGCCCGGCAGCTATGCGGTGGCGGTCTACCAGGACCTGGACGGCAGCGGCGAGCTCAACCGCAACGGGCTGGGCCTGCCGACCGAGCCCTATGGCTTCAGCAATGATGTCGGCCGCATCGCACCCCCGAGCTTCTCCGGGGCGTTGTTCGAGCTGTCGGGCGATCGGACGATCGAGATCAGGGTCAGGCCTCTGTTCGGCGGCTAGGCGGGGACGGGTGATGAAGGTTGCGGTGATCGGCGGCGGACTGGGTGGACTGGCGGCAGCCTGCGTGCTGGGCGCCAGGGGCCACGAGGTCGTGCTGTTCGACAAGAACGACTGGGCGGGCGGCAAGGCGGCGCTGCTGGAGGAAGGCGGCTTCCGCTTCGACATGGGGCCGACCATCCTGACCGTGCCCCGGGTGCTGGAGCGGATCTTCGCCGAGGCCGGGCGAAAGCTGGCCGATCATCTGGAGCTGGTGCGGCTCGACCCGCAATGGCGCTGCTTCTTCGACGACGGCAGCCGGATCGACCTCCTTGAGGACGTGGGCGCCATGGCCGCCACCATGGACGCGTTCGCGCCCGGCACCTCGGCCGGGCGCGGCTACCGCGCCTTCCAGGACCTGGCCGCCAACCTCCATGGGATCTCCGAGCGGTTCTTCTTCTGGAAGTCGGTGGAAGACCTGTTCGACACGATGAACTTCAAGGAGAACCTGAACCCCGCCACCCTGCGCGACGTCCTGGCTCTGCGCATGGGCCAGTCGGTCGCCGGCACCATCCGCGGCAAGGTCAAGGACGAGCGCCTGGCCCAGATGCTGGACCATTTCACCCAGTATGTCGGCTCCTCGCCCTATGGCGCGCCGGCGGTGCTGTGCGCGATCGGGCACATGCAGGCAGCCGACGGAGTCTGGTACCCGATGGGCGGCACAAGGGCCGTGGCGACCGCCCTGCAGGAACTCGCGGCCTCGCTCGGCTGCCGGTTCCGGCTGGGTGAGGAAGTAACTGGGCTGGACATCCACGGTGGCCGGGTGCGGGGGGTCGGCACGGCCGGCGGCGTGGAGCCGGTCGACGCGGTGGTATCCAACATGGACGCGATTCGCACCTACCAGGAGCTGGTGGGCGGGCAGGCGGCTAGGCACTACGCGCGCAAGGGGTTCGAGCCGGCCTGCTCGGGCGTGGTGCTCTATCTGGGCCTGGACCGGCGCTACGAGCAGCTGGCCCACCACGACTTCGTCTTCTCCCGCGACCCCGAGGAGGAGTTCGATCATATCTACCGGCAGGGGCGGCCGGCACCGGACCCCACCTGCTATCTGGCGGCCCCCGCCGTCACCGAGCCGGGCGTGGCGCCGCCGGGCGGCGAGGCGCTCTATGTCCTGGTGCATACGCCCTATCTGCGGCCCGGCCAGGACTGGCGGGAGATGTTCCCGTCCTACCGGAAGGTGATCCTCGACAAGCTCGAGCGCACTGCCGGAATGGCCGGGCTGGAGGAGCGGATCGTGGTCGAGCGGCACCTGACCCCGCAGGACATTCACGACCGCTACAAGGTGCTGAACGGCGCCATTTACGGGCTGGCGAGCCACGGCAAGTTCCTGGGCGCCTTCAAGCCCGGCAATCGCAGCCGGCAGGTCCAGGGCCTCTATCTCGCCGGCGGGGCCGCCCATCCGGGCCCCGGCATGCCGATGGTGATGATGTCCGGCTGGATCGCCGCGGACGCGCTGGACAGCGACGCCAGGGGCCGGGCGCCGTGACGGCTCCCGCCCAGGACCTGCCCCGGCGCTCGCCCTTCCTCTGGGGGGTCATGGCGCGGCAGTTCACCGCCTATCTGGGGCGGCACCTGAACGCGCTGCGGGTGGCGCGCTGGGGCGAACTCGTCGCGGACGGCCGGCCTTTGGTGATCTACAGCAACCACCCCTCCTGGTGGGATGCGGTGCTCTATATCGTCCTGGCCCGCACCGTGCTGCCCGGCTACGCCTCGTTTGCGCCGATCGACGCGGCGATGCTCGAAAAGTACCGGTTCTTCGCCCGGATCGGCGCGTTCGGCCTGGACCTGGAAAGCCGGCGGGGTGCGGTCGAGTTCCTGCGCCGGGCCCGCGCGATCCTGGCCCAGCCGGAACATGCCTTGTGGATCACCGCGCAGGGCAGCTTCCAGGACGTGCGCGCCCGGCCCCTGGCATTGCGGCCGGGCATCGCGCACCTGCCCGAGCATGCCGCGGACGCGATCTTCGTGCCGCTGGCGATCGACTACTGCTTCTGGAGCGAGCGCGGGGCGGAGGCGCTGGTGGCGTTCGGCCCGCCGCTTGCCGCCGCCGAGCTCGCCACGCTGACCAGGCCCGAGCGGCTGGCGCGGCTGGAGCAGGCGCTGGGCACCACCATGGACCAGCTCGCCGCCGATGCGATCAGCCGCGAGCGCGAACGGTTCCGCGCACTGGTCGAGGGGCGCCAGGGGGTGGGCGGAGTCTATGATCTCTGGCGCCGCCTGCGCGCGCGGCTCCATGGCGAGCGGTTCCAGCCGGGCCATCTGGAGCAGCGGCCATGACCGTAGCGGGCTGGCTAGCCGTGCTGCTCGCCGCCCTGCCGGCGGTGCTCTGCCTGGTCAACCGCTGGGCATTGGCGCGGCGCCCAGTACCGGTTTCGGCCGATCCAGCGCCGCTCCATGTCTCGATCCTGATCCCGGCCCGCGACGAGGCGGCCAATATCGGGCCGGCGCTGGATGCGGCCCGGGCCAGCCAGGGAGTCCGGCTGGAGATCCTGGTGATGGACGACGGCTCGACCGATAGCACGGCCGCGATCGTGCGCGACCATGCCGGGCGCGATCCGCGGGTGCGCCTGCTCCAGGCACCGCCACTGCCGGCCGGCTGGGGCGGCAAGGCCCATGTCTGCCAGCGCCTCTCCGAGCAGGCATCAGGCGACTGGCTCCTGTTCGTGGACGCGGATGTCCGGCTGGCGCCGGACGCTGCCCTGGTCCTGGCCGACCATGCCCGCCGCCATGGGATGGGCCTGGTCAGTGGCGTGCCGCGCCAGCTCATGGCGACGCTGGGCGAGCTCCTGACCGTGCCGATGATCAACCTGCTGATCCACGGCTACCTGCCGGTGCCGATGATGCGGCGCAAGCCGACCGATCCCTCGCTTGCGGCCGCCTGCGGCCAGCTCCTCTTGTTCGAGCGCAGCGCCTACCAGCGGGCCGGCGGCCATGCCGCGGTACGCTGGAGCCGCCATGACGGGCTGCAGCTCGCCCGGCACCTGCGCCGCCGCGGCATTGCCACCGACCTGATCGACGGCGCCCCGCTCGCGACCTGCCGGATGTATGACGGCCTGCGTTCCGCCTGGGAGGGCTTCGTCAAGAACGCGCGGGAAGGCATGGCGACCCCGGCGGCGCTGCCGATCTGGACGTTCCTGCTGCTGGGCGGCCATGTGCTGCCCTGGCTGCTCCTGGTGCTGGCCCTGCTGGGATGGGGCTCGCCGGTGCCCGCCCTGCTGGCGCTGCTCCTCTCGCTGGGCATGCGCCTGGCCGTGACCTTCCTGGCGCGCGAGCCTCTGGCGAGCGTGCCGCTGCACCCGCTCACCGTGCTCGTGGCGCTGGCGATCCAGTGGGACGCGCTGATCCGGGGCGGCACCGGCCGCCAGGTCGGCTGGAAGGGGCGCAGCTATCCGAGCGGGGCGGCACCATGAGCATCGCCTTGCCGCCGGCCAAGACCGCCGCAAGCGAGGAGTTCCCGGTGGCCTCGCTGGCACTCGCACCCTCGCTGCGCCGCGCGGTCCTGAGCTTTTACCGGTTCGTGCGCCAAGCCGACGACATTGCCGACGCGCCGCACCTGCCGGCCACGGACCGGCTGCAGATCCTGGCGCAGCTCTCGGACCGGCTGGACGACCCGCGGACGACCGACCCGCTGGTCGCCGCCCTGCACGACGTCGGGCACCGCCATGGCACCGGGCCCGCCGAGGCCCGCCAGCTGCTCCAGGCCTTCGTCCAGGACGTCCGCCAGCACCGTTACCGGGACTGGGACGAGCTGCTGGCCTATTGCCGGCTGTCCGCGGTGCCGGTCGGCCGCTTCCTCCTGCGCCTGCACGGGGAAGGCCCGCCCGCCGATCCGCCCGCCGACGCACTGTGCACCGCCCTGCAGATCCTGAATCATCTCCAGGACCTGGCGGACGACCGCGTGCTGCTCGGGCGAGTCTACCTGCCGCTGCCTTGGCTGGAAGCCGCCGGCGGCGAGCACCGCTTCTTCGACAGGCGGCCGCATCCGCCGCGCCGTGCGGTGCTGGATGCTGCGCTCGACCAGGTGGAGTCCTTGCTGGACGAGGCGGCCTGCCTGCCCTCCCGCCTGGGGAGCCGGCGGCTGCGAGTGCAGGCGCGGCTGACGCTCGCGGCCGGCCATGCCCTGACCCGGCGGCTGCGCCTGGCCGACCCGGCGCTGGGCCGGGTGCGCCTGACCCGGACCGACCGGCTCTGCCGGATCCTGCCGGCGGCACTCGCCTCCGACCGCACCGATGCCCAGGTCACTGCCGACATCGTGCGCCGCTCGGGCAGCTCGTTCCGCTTCGGCATCCGCATGCTCGAGGGCGAGCGGCGCCGGGCGATGCACGCGGTCTATGCCTTCTGCCGGCTGGCCGACGACCTGGCGGACGGTGCCGCACCCGCGGCCGAACGGCAGCGCTTCCTGGATGGCTGGCGCCGCGAGCTCGACCGGCTGGGCGGCACGCCCACGACCCCGGTGGGCCGCGAGCTGGCGCTGGCCGTGCGCCGCTTCGACCTGCCGGAGGCCGAGCTGCGCCTCCTGCTGGACGGGCTGTCGATCGATGCGGTGGACCGGCTGCGGATCGGCACGGAGGAGGAGCTGGCCTTCTACTGGCGGGCCGTGGCGGGCTCGGTGGGCATCCTGTCGGTGAGGATCTTCGGCGCCCCGGCAGCCGACCCGTTCGCCCTGGCCCTGGCCCGCGCCCTGCAGCTGGTCAACATCCTGCGCGACGTCCGCGAGGACGCGGCGCGCGACCGGGTCTACCTGCCGGGGACCCGGCTGGCGCGGCTGGACGTGGCCGAAGCGGAGGCCCAGGCGATCATTGCGGCACCGGGCTTCGCCCGCGCCTGGGCGGAGCTGGCGGCGGAGGCGGTCCAGGCGTTCGCGCAGGCCGACCGGCTGCTGGAAGGCCAGGACCGGCAGGTGCTGCGGCCAGCCCTGCTGATGATGTGGAGCTACCGGCCGCTCCTGGATCGGATGCGCCGGACCGGCTGGCAGCCGCACGCGCCGCGGCCCTGCCTGCGCATGGCCGAGAAGGCGAGGCTCGCCTGGCTGGCGACCCAGGTGCCGGCATGAGCGGGCGGCTGCACGTGGTGGGCGGCGGGATCAGCGGGCTGGCCACCGCGGTCCTGGCCATGCGCGCCGGCTGGCGGCCGGTCGTGCACGAGGCGGCACCACAGCCGGGCGGGCGCTGCCGGACGGTGCGGCGGGGCAATCTCCGTCACGACAACGGCACCCATGTCCTCCTGAGCGCCAACCGGGCAACGCTCCGGCTGCTCGCCGCCGTGGGCGCGACCGAATGCTGGGTCGAGCCCGAGCCGGACGGCCTGCCGGTGCTCGATCTGGAAAGCGGCCGGCTCGACCGGGTGACCTTGGCGTCCTGGTCGTGGCTGCGCCCCAAGAGCCGGCCGGCAGGTCTAGCACCGCGCGACCTGCTGCGCCTTGCCCGGATCGCGACACTTCCGGGCCGCCGGTCGGTCGCAGCCGCTGCCGGCGACGCGCCGGGCTTGGCCCGGCTGCTCGACCTGATGGCGGTGGCGGTGCTGAACACGCCAGGCACTGCCGCCTCCGCGGCCCTGCTCAGCAGGGTGCTGCGGCG
>NZ_DATMFZ010000068.1:0-3401 GCF_035556675.1 Geminicoccus sp.
CTCGGTGCCGCGCAAGGCGCACAACCCGGCCGTGCCGATCACGCCGGAAGAGCAGATCGAATCGACTCATGCGGCGTTCGAGGCCGGGGCGGCGCTGGTGCACATCCATGTCCGCAACGACGACGAGACGCCGTCCTCCGACCCCGAGCGCTTTGCCCGCGTCCAGGAAGGGGTGCGCCGGCACTGCCCGGGCATGATCGTGCAGTTCTCCACCGGCGGGCGCGGCAGGGCCCCGGCGGAGCGCGCGAGTGCTTTGCCCCTGCGCCCCGACATGGCGTCACTGTCGACCGGTTCGGTGAACTTCCCCTCGATCGTCTACGAGAACCAGCCGCCTTTGGTGACCGAGCTGGCCAGCACGATGCAGCGCTTTGGGGTCAAGCCCGAGATCGAGATCTTCGATCTGTCCCATCTCCATGGCGCCCGCCGCCTGGCCGATGCCGGGCTGATGGACGAGCGCGCGCATCTCCAGTTCGTGCTGGGCATCCAGAACGCCATGCCGGCGGAGCGCCATCTGCTCGAGATCCTGGTCAAGGAAGGGCTGCGGCTGTTCCCGCAGGCGAGCTGGGCGGCCGCCGGCATCGGCCGGCACCAGCGGCAGGTGGGCGTATGGGCGATCGAGCTGGGCGGCCATGTGCGGACCGGGCTGGAGGACAATATCCGCCTCTCCGCCGAACGGCTGGCAGCGAGCAATGCCGAGCTGGTCGAGATCGCGGCAGCGCAGACCCGCGCGGCTGGTCACCGGGTGGCGACGCCGGCCGAGGCACGGACCCTCCTGCGGCTGCCGGCCTGACATCCGCTCCAGCCGGCGGGCGAGGCAGTCAGGCGGATGAGCCTGCCTGGCCCGCCCGCCGTAGCACGGTCCGGAAACTTTCCCGGTATCGGAGCGGGCTCAGGCCCAGACGGCGCTGGAACGCCGCCCGCATCTGTTCGGGGCTGGCGAAGCCGCAGTCGAATGCTACTGCCTTCAGAGCCAGGTCTGTCGCCTCGAGCAGGTTACGGGCGTGATCCAGCCTCACGCCTTCCACGAAATCGTGCGGTGTGATCCCCAGCTCGCGCACGAACAGGCGGGCGATGCTGCGCCGGCTCGTACCCGCTATCTCGGCCAGACGCTCTACCGGAAAAGGCTCGTCCGGATGATCCATGACATAGGCCTGGACCCTTCCGATCGGCGTATCCGGACTGGTGCGTGGTTGTAGCAGCGGACTGAACTGCGACTGTCCTCCCTGGCGTTGGGCGACAACCACGAGCCGCTTGGCGCAGGCGAGGGAAACTGCTTGCCCGTGATCCTCACCGACAAGCGCCAGCGCAAGGTCGATCCCGGCAGTGACGCCGGCAGAAGTCACCAACGCGCCGTCGCGGGCATAGATGCGATCGTGCTCGACACGGGCGCACGGGAATCTGTCAGCGAGCTGCGCGGCGTTCTGCCAGTGCGTCGTCACGGTGCGCCCGTCGAGCAGTCCGGCATGGCCCAGCACGAACGCTCCGGTGCAGATGGAGCCATAGCGCTCCGCGAGCACCCCCCAGCGACACAGCCATTGCGACATGCCCTCATCCGCTGGTGCTTCGGGGAGACCCGGACCGCCAGCTACCAGCACCGTGTGGAAGCGGCGGTCGGCTTGCGCGAAGGTCAGGTCAGCAGCCAGCAGCATGCCATTGGACGCCCGGACGGGAGCCTCGTCGGCCGCGAGGAGGTGACAATCGTATCCGTCACGGCTGGGCAAGAACCCATTCGCCTCGGCGAACACGTCGAGGGGCCCGACCACATCAAGCGCCTGCACGCCATCATGGACGAGCAGCGCCACATCCTTTCTCGCCATCCCCCCGGGCCTCTCACGTTCGGGCAGATTCCCGCTCAAGCTTGGCAGATTCTCGACGGTGTCGGCGTTGCGGCCAACCCTCCCCAACTCCTACTCCATCCTGGCGCGCCACCAAATCATCTAGGTGGCGTTCCCACTCACGAAAGATGCGGAACTGGGTTTTCAGGAGTAACGTCGATGACCAACACTCTTCTCAACGCCATCAGCATCAATGGCGTCTCGGTCCCCGATAGCAAGCTGGCTAGCACCATCACCGAATTCATCCGTGATACCGAGAACGAGTTGCTGTTCAATCATTCGAGCCGGGTCTATTTCTTCGGCGCCATCGCCGGCCAGCAGCGCGGTCTCACCTTCGATCCGGAACTGCTCTACGCCGCGACGATGTTCCACGACATCGGCCTGATGCCTTCCCACAGCAGCGAGAACCTCCGTTTTGAGGTGGATGGCGCCAACGCTGCCCGCGACTTTCTCCAGAGTTGGAAGGTCGACCCCTCGGACATCGAAAGGGTCTGGACCGCGATCGCGCTGCACACCACGCCGGGCGTGCCCGAATTCATGCATCCCGTGATCGCGCTGACGACCGCCGGGGTCGAGATGGACGTGCTGGGCCTCGCCTATGACCAGTATCCGGACGAGGTCCGCGAGGCGGTGGTCAACGCCTTTCCCCGCACGGCGCAGTTCAAGGAAGATATCATCCAGGCCTTCTACGATGGCATCAAGCACAAGCCGGACACCACCTTCGGCAACGTCAAGGCCGACGTGATCGCCGACAAGGAACCGCACTTCCACAGGGGCAACTTCTGCTCCGTCATTCGCGGGTCGCGCTGGAAGGCGTGAGAAGGAGCGCAGAACCCCTTGAGGGGAGTAGCCGCCCCGCGTCGATCATCCACGGAGCGGCAGGCGTCATCCGCCATTGTCGCCACGACCCGGGCCCTCGCCCGGCGGCTCGTCCTCGTCCTCTTCCTCCAGGATCCGCCAGGCCGCTCCCTCCAGGTCCTCGTACTGGTTGCTGCGCACGCACCAGATGAAGGCGATGACGCCAAGGCCGCCCAGGAAGAGGGCGATCGGGATCAGGAAGCCGATGATGCTCATCGGCGCTGCCCGGCCAGGCGCAGCGCGTTGCCGACCACCAGGAGGGACGAGCTGGACATGGTCACGGCGGCGATCAGCGGGGTGACCATGCCGAGCATGGCAAGGGGCACGGCCAGGACGTTGTAGCCGATCGACAGGACCATGTTCTGCCGCACCAGCCGCTCCGCCTTCCGAGCCACGGCCAGGAGCTCCAGGACGGCGCCCAGGCGCTGGCCCTGGAACACCGCATCGGCGGCGGTCTGGCTGATGTCGGCGGCCGTGGACGGCGAGGCCGACACATGGGCCGCGGCCAAAGCCGGTGCGTCGTTCAGGCCGTCGCCCACCATCAGCACGCGCTGGCCCTCCCGTCCCAGCGCCTGGAGATGGGCGGTCTTGGCGGTCGGATCGACGCCGGCCCGCCAGTGCTCAATGCCGAGCTGGCCCGCCACCTTCGCGGTCACCTCCGCCCGGTCGCCGGACAGGAGCTCCACTCGGAAGCCCTGCCCCTTGAGC
>NZ_DATMFZ010000069.1:0-24098 GCF_035556675.1 Geminicoccus sp.
CGACGCCAAGGGGGTGAAGGTCGCGCGATCCCTGGTCGGCAACTACACGACCTCGCTCGAGATGGCGGGCTGCTCGCTCACGGTCACCGCCCTCGATGACCGGCTGACCGGGCTATGGGATGCGCCGGTGCACACCCCCGCCCTGCGCTGGGGGCGCTAGGTGCAAGGTCCCGCGGTGTAGCGGTAGGTTGATCACCCACACCAGCGAGGTCGCCTTCGTCCAGCTCGTAGAGAGCGCCGCCAAGATGGAGGCGGCGGGGTTCCTGCACGACCTGATCCTGGCCGGGCCCTACCGCATCCACACGGTGCCGACCGACCACGGCACCCGCTGCACGCTGCGCAAGCAGGACATCCGGGACGTCCGGCACATCTTCGACCGCGGGTGCGACGCGCCTTGCAGCGGCTGTGCCGCTGCTCCCTCCGGGGATCGCACAGCGATGGCATCGCGCACCGCCTGACCCAGGTGCCTCCCGCCGCAGGCTCCTGCCTGCGGTCCTCGCAGGAGGCGGAGCGATGGCCTGCCGGCCATCGACGGACGCACGGTCCAGGTCTAGCGAAGGAACCGCACGCTCAAGGATGCGACGGTCAAGAGCTACCACTACGACACCGACGACCAGTTCCAGGCACACCCGCAGCTGTGCGTCGATGCCTACGGCCACGCCTGGCGCCTGAAGGCCCTACGCGGCCCCGCGCCCTACGGGTTCATCTGCCAAGCCCGGACCAAAGAGCCCAAACGGTTCAGGCTCGCTCCGTCACACCTCATCCCGGACCATGCAACTAAGGACAGTCATTGCCCCGGCGGCGGCAGGAACTCGATCCCGTTCTGCCGGCCCAACTCCAGCAGCCGCGGAACGTCCGGCGGGGCCGCATTCTCAGGAAACATGGTCGTGCCGCTCGGCAGCGGCTCGCCGGCTTGGCTGAAGAAGCGGTCATGGAGCCGGCCCGGCACGTTCAGGATCAGCATCCGGGCCGGCGACGTGCCGACATTGGTGAAGGTGTGGACCTCGCTCCCCGGGATCTGCACGAAGCTGCCTGGCCCCGCCTCAAAGCTGCGCTCGCCGATCGTGAAGCGCATCCGCCCGTCCAGGACATAGAAGCCCTCGTCGTCCGCCGGGTGCCGGTTGAGCGGCGGGCCGCCACCCGGCCTCACCAGCGCCTCGACCAGGCTGTAGTCCGGCCCGCCCTCGCGGCTGCGGGTGAGGAAACGGAGAATGAGGCCAACCAGATAATAGGTGTCGGTTCCGTCTTCATGCATGTCCGGCCTCCCCGGGTCGCACGTCCTGACAGACCCGAGGAACAACCATAGCATGACCCGGCCAAGTTCCCGAGCAGGATCTGCCGGCGCCCGGGCGGGTGCCTGCTTGGCCTCGACTAGATGATCGCACGCCGCACCTTGGCGGTGACCCACTCGCTCAGCAGCACGGTCGCCAGGATCATCAGCAGGATCACCGTCACCTGCGGCCAGGCCAGCGTGTTCAGCGACGCCTCCAGCGCCAGGCCCAGCCCGCCGGCACCCACCAGGCCCAGCACGGTGGATTCGCGGATGTTGATGTCCCAGCGGAACACCGCGATCGTGGCGAGTGCCGGCAGGATCTGCGGCACGATCCCGTAGGCGATGACCTGCGCGCCGGACGCACCGGTGGCGCGGATCGCCTCGACCTGGCGCTCGTCGATCTCCTCGATCGCCTCGTAGAGCAGCTTGCCGATGAAGCCGATCGCGCGCAGCGCAATGGCGATGATGCCGGCCAGCACGCCCGGCCCCAGCACCGCCACCAGGAGCAGGCCCCAGATCAGCGCGTTGATCGAGCGCGAGGCCACGATGATGAACAGCGCCACCGGCCGGACGAACATGACGCTGGGCGTGGTGTTGCGCGCGGCCAGGAAGGCCAGCGGCACGGCCAGGAACAGCGCGATGATCGTGCCGAGCGTCGCGATGTTGATCGTGTCCCAGAGCGGCCACCACAGCCGGTTGGCATAGTCCCAGCGCGGCGGGACCATCCGGCCGAAGATGTCGGCGGCCTGGGTCGGCGCGTCCTGCACGAACATCCAGATCGTGTCCTGGGTCATCACCCGCCAGCAGAACACGGTGAGCGCTACCAGGACGAACCAGCCGAACCAGCGCCACAGGCTGTCCTTGCCGGTGCGCAGCCGCCAGCCCCTGGGCGCCCCGGAAGCGTCGGTGAGCACCGCCATTACTGGATCCTCTTGCGGATCAACCCTGAGCCGTACTCGCACAGCATCACGATGCCGATGATGATGAGCAGGATGGCAGCGGCCGAGTCGAACTCATAGCGGTCGAGCGCGGTGTTGAGCGTGGCGCCGATCCCGCCCGCCCCCACGATGCCCACCACCGCCGACTCGCGGAAATTGATGTCGAACCGGTAGGCGGAAAGCCCAATCAGGCGCGGCATCACCTGGCTGGCGATGGCGTAGTCGACCGTCTGCCACCAGCTGGCCCCGGTTGCCCGGACCGCCTCGACCTGGGACGGGTCCGCTTCCTCGATGTCGTCGGCCAGCAGCTTGGCGAGGAAGCCGATCGTCGAGAGCGACAGGGTGAGGAAGCCCGCGAACGGCCCGAAGCCCACCATCGCGACGAAGAAGATCGCGATGATGATCTCCTGGAACACCCGGGCCAGCGCGATGATGCCGCGGCAGATCCCGTAGAGCCACCAGGGCGCCAGGTTGCGCGCCGCCCCCAGGGCGATCGGCACCGACAGGAGGATGCCGGCCACCGTCGAGGTGACCGTCATGGTCAGGCTCTCGATAAGGCCCTGCCAGATGTCGCCCCAGCGGCTGACGAAGTCCGGGGTCAGGAAGCCCGAGAACAGCCGTGCTGCCCGGCCTGCCCCCTCGCTCAGCCGCGCCCAGTTCACCTCGACCGAGGCCAACGCCAGCAGGAGATAGACGACCGCGCCCGCCACCAGCGCCCATTTGAGCGTGCGGTTGCGGAAGAAGGGCGGCTTGCGCCAGGCCCTGGGATAGCCTGCCGCCGCGACCGTGCTCATGGCGCCTCGGCCGCGATCTCGTCGACGCGCGGCATGGGTGTGGCCGGATGCCTGTCCTCGGCGTCCTCCTGCGGCCCGGTCTTCGACCAGTCCTCCTCACCATAGATCCGGGTCAGCACCTCGGGCGTGAGCCCGTCGGCCGGCCCGTCATAGACGACCTCGCCGGCACGCAACCCCACGATCCGCGGCAGGAACATCTGCGCCAGCATCACATCGTGGATATTCACGATCGCCGCCAGCCCCCGCTCCTGGCACAGTTCCAGGAGCAGGCGCATCACCTGGCGCGAGGTCTTGGGGTCGAGGCTGGCGGTGGGCTCATCGATCAGCAGCAGTTCCGGGCTCTGCACCAGCGCTCGCGCGATGCCGACCCGCTGGCGCTGCCCGCCCGAGAGAGCATCGGCCCGCTTGTCGACATGGTCGATGAGGCCCACCCGGTCCAGCGTCGCGAACGCCCGCTCGACGTCCTCAGGGGGGAAGCGGCGGAAATAGCTGGCCCAGAAGCCGACATAGCCCAGCCGGCCGGAGAGCACGTTCTCCATCACGGTCAGCCGCTCGACCAGGGCATATTCCTGGAAGATCATGCCGATCCGGCGCCGGGCACGGCGCAAGGCCCCACCCGACATGGCGGTGAGTTCCTCGTCGCCCAGGAAGATCCGCCCGCCGCTGGGCTCGACCAACCGGTTGACGCAGCGGATCAGCGTGGACTTGCCAGCCCCGGACGGGCCGATCAGGCCGATCACCTCGCCCTTGCCGACCTCGAGGTCGACGCCGCGCAAGGCGGCGTCCCCGGTGCGGTACTTCTTGACCAGCCCTTCGATCCGCAGCATCGGCCCTGCCTTTTAGCTGCAGCCGTAGGAAACGCCCATGGCCTGGTCGATGTCACGCACGACCTTCCAGTTCTCCTGGTAGGTGATCGGGACGAACTTCTCGGCCGGCGGCTCGGAGGTCTGGAACTCCTTGAGCAGGTCGCTGCCTTCCCACTCGAAGCTGAAGAACGCCTCCTTGATCTTCTCGGCCAGTTCCGGCTTCAGGTTGTAGACATAGCCATAGCCGGTCGTGGGGAAGGTCTCCGAGGTGTAGATCACGGTGGTGGCATCCGCCGGAATCACCTCGCGGGCGATCATCCGCTCCTTCACCGAGTTCGCGATCGCGGCGGCCACATAATCCTTGTTGGCCACGCCCAGCACCGAATTGTCGTGCTTGCCCGAGAAGACCGGCTCGTAGTCGGTCCCGGCCTCCATCCCGAACTCCTTCTTCAGCAGTGCCGAGGGCGCCTTGTAGCCGGAATTCGAGGTCTCGGCGGTAAAGGCCATCTTCTTGCCCTTGATGTCCTCGACCTTCGCCACGCCCGAGCCCGGATAGGTGATGATCTCCATCTCATAGCCGAACTGGTCGTCCTTAGACGCCATCATCGCGAACGGCACGAAGCCCGCGCAGTTGACCGCCAGCGGGTTGGAGCCGGTGTTGAAGCCCGCCACGTGCAGGCGCCCGGCGCGCATCGCCTCGATCTGCGCGGCGTTGGACTGGACCGGGAAGAACTGCACCGACTTGCCGGTCACCTCCTCCATGTGGTCGAGGAAGCCCTGCCAGACCTGGGCATAGACCGCGGGATCCTCCACCGGCGTGTAGGCGAAGATCAGCGTGTCCGGGTCGATCTGCTCGGCCGGATCGGTCGGCGTGTCGGCGACCAGGTCACCATCGGCATCCGTGTAGCGCGCATCGAGCGCCTGCGCCGCGCCCGTGCCGAGCGCTACCAGTGCCAGTGCAGCTGCACCCAGCAGAGCGGCATCCTTGAGCCTGTCCAGCATGCTTCCTCATCCCCTGACCGACATGGTCGTGGCGCTCCTGGCCACGTTCCTTGACATTCTCGTGACACAAGCCGACCGCTTCGGCCAGGGGGAGATGCCGTCATGCTGCCGCTCTTGAAGGTCGGGGACCGCCACCGCTTCACCTACCTGGTGCCGCCGGACAAGACCGTCCCGCACCTCTACCCGGAGAGCCCGGACTGGCAGGCGATGCCGCAAGTGTTCGCCACCGGCTTCATGGTCGGCCTGATCGAATGGGCCTGCCTGGACCATCTCAAGCCCTGCTTCGAGGCGGGTGAGGGCTCGCTCGGCGTGTTCATCGAGGCCAGCCACGAGGCCGCCACCCCGCCCGGTCTCACCGTCACGGTGACGCTCGAGGTCGACAAGATCGACGGCCGCCGGATCGGCTGGAAGGTGGAACTGCATGACGGGGTCGACCAGATCGGCCAGGGGCGACACGAGCGCATGGTGGTGCGCTGGGACCGCTTCCTGCCCAAGGTCGAGGCGAAGAAATCCGGGGGCTAGAGCCCCCAGACCAGGATGATCAGCGGCACGCCCACCAGCACGACCAGGAGCGAGAGTGGGGCGCCCAGCCTCGCATAGTCGCCGAACCGGTAGCCGCCCGGCCCCAGCACCAGCGTGTTGCACTGGTGGCCGATCGGGGTGAGGAAGTCGCAGCCGGCCCCGATTGCGACCGCCATCAGGAAGGCATCGGGGCGGTAGCCCAGCTGGGTGGCGAAGCTGGCCGCGATCGGGCCCATCACCAGGACGGTGGCGGCATTGTTGAGGAACGGCGTCACCGCCATCCCCGCCACCATGATCAGCGCCAGGGCGCCCCAGGCCGGCAGCATGGCCGCCGCGGTGGACAGCCAGCCTGCGATCAGCTCGGTGCCGCCGGTGGCGTGGATCGAGCCGCTGACCGGGATCAGGGCGCCCAGCATCACCAGGATCGGCCACTCGATCGAATCATAGGCCTCGCGCAGGGAAAGGGCGCCGGTCAGAACCATCGCAGCCGCCGCGGTGAAGAAGGCGACCGCCACCGGAACCAGGCCCACGGCGGTGAGCCCCATGGCGAGCGCCAGGATCGCAATCGGAACGAGGCTGCTGCGCACGTTGCCCAGGCGCAGCTCGCGCTTGGCGAGCGGCAGGCAGCCCAGCTCCTTCAGCCGCTCGGGCAGCCGCGCCAGGTTGCCCTTCAGGAGCAGCACGTCGCCGCCATGCAGGGTGATGTCGCGCAGCCGTTCGGTGAAGCGCTTGCCGCTGCGGCTGACCGCCAGGAGGTTGACCCCATAGCTGTCGTAGAGCGCCAGCCGGCCCACCGACTGCCCGGCCAGGAAGGAGCGTGGCCCCACCACCGCCTCGATGCTGCCGACCTCGTCGTCGCTCTCGCCGCTCTCAGCGATCTGCCGCCGCCCCTCCAGCTCCAGCTCGGCCCGCTTGACCGCGCGCTCCAGCGCCTCCGGCTCGCCCTGGAGCAGCAGGAGGTCGCCCGCCTCCAGCTGCAGGTCGGGCAGGGGCGAGAGGCGACGGCCGGCACCACGGATCAGGCCGGTCACCTTGACCTCGTGGTCGAACCGCTCGTTCAGGCTGCCCAGGCTGGCGCCAGCCACCGCCGATTCCGGCAGCACCTTGGCTTCGGTGACGTAGTCCTTGATGTCCAGCGCCTCGTTCATCGTCGCAGCGCCGCGTCGCTCGGGCAGGAGGCGGTAGGCCAGCGCCAGGAAGCCGATGCCCAGCACCGACAGGCCGAGCGCTACCGGCGTGAAGTCGAACATGCGGAACGGCTCGCCGGTCATCTCCGCGCGCAGGCGGGAGACGATGATGTTGGGCGAGGTCCCGATCAGGGTCATGAGGCCGCCCAGAAGCGAGCCGAACGCCATCGGCATCAGGAACACCGAGGGTGAGACCTGTGAGCGCTTGGCCATCTGGAAGGCAATCGGCAGCATGATCGCCAGCGCACCGATGTTCTTCACGAAGGCGGACAGCACCGTCACCGTGCTGACCAGCAGGACCAGCTGCACCGGCACCGCCCGCACCCTGGGCGCCACCCGCTGCAGGATCACCTCCATGATGCCGGTACGGGCAACCGCGGCACTCACTACCAGCGCGCTGCCGACGATGATGACGATCTCGTCGGAAAAGCCGGTGAACGCCTCCTCGTAGGGGACGATGCCCACCGCCAGCGCCGCGATCAGGGCGACGATCGCCACCATGTCGTAGCGCAGACGTCCCCAGATGAAGAGCAGCATCATGCCGCCCACGACGAGGAAGGACAGGATCTGATCGGATGTCATGCAGAATTCCCACCGGCAACGGCCAGCCGTGGTCAACGGCCGAGCGCGTCCGACGTTGCGGAGCGGTGGGTGGTTCGTCGGTGACTGGCGGCGATCAGGGCCGCGACAGGCTGATCGTCCAATCGGGCCCGGAGCCGATGCCGTGGGCTTCGGCGAAGCTGCCATAGTTGATGGCGAGTGCCATCTCGTCCACCGAGTTCAGGTAGAGCAGCGGCTGGCCTTCCGGCACATCGCCGAACGTGTCGACATAGGGCATCACCATGTCCAGGACTTGGTCGCCCTTCCGGAAGATCCGCACCCGGACCGGCTCCTTCTTGGCGATGCCCAGCTTCTCGAAGGTGGCGCGGTCGATGTTGCTCCAGACATTGCCGTAGTTGACGTCGAGCATCGGGATCACGCCCCGGGCCGTCCCGTCCACCACTTCCGCGTGCTGGTAGGAGATCCGGACCACGTCACCCTCCAGGGCTGGCCCGAACGATTCGAATGTCGCCTGGCCTGCCGCCAGGCGGGCCGCGTTGTAGGAGAAGATGTCGCGCCCGTGGAAGGTGTGCGAATGCTCCGAGCCCGGCAGCCGGTTCTTCTCGGAATCGATGCTGCGCATGGCCTCGACCCCGATCTGCTCAGCGACCAGGGTGAGCGAGCCATTGTCCGGACCTACATAATAATGGCCGGACTTCAGCTTCGCGACCACCGCCCCGCGCTCGGTCCCGACGCCCGGATCAACCACCGAGACGAACACCGTCCCTGGTGGCCAGTAGGGCACCAGATGAGCCAGGTGGAAGGCGGCTGCCCAGATGTCGAAGGGTGGGATCTCGTGGGTGTTGTCGAACAGCTCGAGCTCGCGGTCGACCTGCTTGGCCACCCCCTTCATCTCGGCCACCGCGCTGTCGCGCAGACCGAAATCGGTCTGGTACACGATCATCCCGGCCGGCTCCGCGGCCTGCGCAATGCCGCAGGACCAGAGGCCGAATAGGGCTAGGGCGAGCAGTCGGGCTTTCATGGCGTCCTTCACCGGCTCCGGATGTGGGTGTCTTTCTGCCGGGCAAGTGGCTCACGCTGCAACAGCGTGCATGCATCCGGTTCAACCTCTTCGACACTGGAGCACTACTGGACTTCCGCTCGACCCACCCGCCGATCCCCCCTGCCTGCCGACGACCATGACATTCTGGCCGTCGGCCAATGTTTGGCCCCGGGGAGTAGCACCAGGGTCGGATGTTCAGGCGAGTGCCGGGGCGCTGTCCTCCTCACCGGCGAAGACGTGGCAGCGTTCCAGGGGTAAGTTGAGCCGGACCGGGTCGCCTGCCGCCATCGCCCGGTGTGAGCTGGTCCGGGTCTTCAGCTCGATGCCGCCGATGTCGATGGTGATGATGTCGACCTCGCCCTCCATCTCCACGAGCACCACCCGACCCGGAAGGCCGGCATCGTCCCCGTCGATGCGGATGTGCTCTGGGCGGATGCCGAAGGTGACCCGCTGCCCTGGCTGGACCAGGGTCTGGCGCACCTCGATGGTCGGCTGGCCCTCGACCTCGAAGCGCAGGCGATGGCGGTCGACCGTCACGGCCGGGATGAAGTTCATGGCCGGCTGGCCGAGGAAGCCGGCGACGAACCGGTTCCTCGGCCGGTGCCACAGCTCCTCGACCGAGCCGATCTGCTGAAGGTCACCGAAATTCATCACGGCCACCCTATCACACAGGGCCACCGCCTCTTCCTGGTCGTGGGTGACGTAAATCGAGGTGGCGCCGATCGCGTCGTGAATGTGGCGGATGCGCGCGCGCAGGCGAACACGGGCGTGTCGGTCCATGTGCGAGAGCGGCTCGTCGAGCAGCAGCACGCTCGGGTCGCGCACCAGGGCGCGGGCCAGCGAGACGCGCTGCTGCTGGCCGCCGGACAGCTCATAGGGCTTGCGGTCGAGCACGTCCTCGACCTCCATGAGCTTCGCCATCTTCTGGACGCGGGGAGCGATCTCGGCACGCGGCACGCCGCGCGCCTCCAGCGGGAAAGCGATGTTGTCGCGCACGGACAAGGGCTGGTACAGGGCATAATTCTCGAAGCCCATGCCGATGCCGCGGTCCTTGGGCGACAGCTCGTTCACCACCACGCCGTCGAAGCGCAACTCCCCGGACGTGATATCCTCCAGCCCGGCGATCATCCGGAGCGTCGAGCTCTTGCCGCACCCCGACGGGCCCAGAATGCCCATGAACTCGCCCTTGGCGACCTCGAAGCTGATGCCCTTGACGGCGTCCACCCCGCCATAGCTCTTGCGCACGTCGTGCAGCGACACCGACTTCACGGGCTCATACCTCGCCGAGCTCGAAGGACTTGCGGAACAGGAACAGCCGGTCGGCCGAAAAACCGATCGGCACGGGCTCGCCCGCACGGGCGTCGATGCGGCCTGGCACCTGCGCCTGGATGATTCGGTCATGGCCCAGGCTGAAGCTGAGCAGCGACGCCTCGGCGCTGTGCTCGATCGCGTAGATCGGCAGGCGGATCGCATCCCGGTCGTCGGGTGCGATCCGGAGGTCGTTCGGCCGGCAGCCTAGCCGCACGGTGCCTTCACCGCCGATCCGGTCGGTGGCCGCGTCAGCCGGCAGATCGATCGTGATCGGCACCGGCGCGTCCTCGACCTCGAAACGCAGCCGGTCGCCGACACGCGCGACCCGCCCGTCGATCAGGTTCATCGGCGGATCGCCCACCAGTGCCGCCACGAAGTCGGTGGCCGGGGCGTGGTAGATTTCCTTGGGCGTGCCGATCTGCTCGATCCGACCCTGGCGCAGGATCAGGATGCGGTCGGAGAGCGACAGCGCCTCGCGGAAATCATGGGTGACGTAGAGCGTAGTGGCGCCGATCTCGACGGCCAGCTGCTTCAGCCGGGTACGGGTCTGGAACTTCAGCTTGGCGTCCAGGTGAGCCAAGGGCTCGTCCAGCAGGAACACGTTGGGCTCGCGGACCATGGCGCGGGCCAGCGAGACGCGCTGGCGCTGCCCACCGGAGAGCTGGCCCGGCAGGCGGTCGAGATAGGGCTCGATGCCGAGGATGGTGGCGACGTGGGTGACCTTGGCCCGTTCCTCCTCCGGCGACAGCCGGCGTGGCCGCGTGGGTGCCCGCAACGGGAAGGCGATGTTCTCGTACACCTTCATCTGCGGGTAGAGGCTGTAGTTCTCGAACGCCATGGCGACGTTGCGGTCCTGGATCGGTCGCTTCGTCACGTCATGGCCGTCGATCAGGACGCGGCCCTTGTCGGGCTGGACGATGCCGGCGACCGACTTCAGCAGCGTCGACTTGCCGGCGCCCGATGCCCCCAGGATCGAGAAGAACTCGCCGCGCGCACAAGCGAACGAGACGTCGTCCACGGCGAGCGTGCGGCCGTAATGCTTGGTGATGCCCTGCAGCTGCAGCTTGTCCATCACCGGTCTCCCACGGGTGTGGCGTCGAACGGGTAGAGACGCTTGAGCACGACCATGGTCACGACCAGGCCCACGATCGCCACCGCGCAACCCAGCCACATCGACACCACGGGCTCGAGGAAGCGCAGCCAGAGGAGGTTGATCGTGACCCAGACCATGAAGCCCCAGAACAGGCGGTTGCCCCAGTCCATCGCCTCACCTCTTGACCGCGCCGAAGGTGAGCCCCCGGACGATGTATTTCTGCAGGTAGATCGAGAAGACCAGCATGGGTGCGATCGCGATGAGCGCTGCCGCGGACATTGGCCCCCACTGGATGCCGGTCATGGTCCAGAACTGCTCGATGCCGGCCGTGACCGTGCGCGAGTCGTCGGTGCGCGTCAGCACGAAGGCGAACAGGAACTCGTTCCAGCTGAACATCAGGCTGAACGAGGTCACCACCGCGATCGGCGGCTTGAGCAGCGGGAAGATGATCTTGCGGAAGATCTGCGGCCGGCTGTAGCCGTCGATCATCGCCGAATACTCGATATTCGGGTCGATCTCCTTGAAGAAGCCGTAGAGCACGAAGGTGCAGAACGAGAAGTTGAAGAAGGCGTGCGCCAGGATCACGCCCATATGGGTGTTGAGCAGGCCGAACTGGCGGAAGATCAGGTAGTAGGGCACCACGATCGCCGCTGCCGGCATCATCCGGGTCGAAAGGATCATGAACAGCAGGTGGCCGCGCGAGGTCTCGTAGCGGGCGAAGCTGTAGGCGGCCGGCACCGAGACCAGCAGCACCAGGATCGTGCTTCCGACCGCCACGATCACGCTGTTCAGGAGCAGCGGGCCGAGATTGGCCGAGCGCCAGGCGGTCGGGTAGTGCTCGAAGGTCGGCTCGAAGAAGAAGGCCGGCGGCACGGCCTGAGCCAGCTCGTTTGGCTTCAGGCTGAGGTTGAGCATCCACAGGATCGGGAACAGGCAGGCGCCGACTAGCAGGACGATGCCGAGCCAGAACAGGAGGTTGCGTGCCATCTCAGTTCGCCCGGATCGCTTTGATGAGCTGCTGGAACAGAAGGTTGGTGAGCACCAGCACGATGAGCAGGACCAGCACCGACATGGCGGTGGCGCGGCCGAGGTCGAAATACTGGAAGCCCTCGCGGAAGATCAGCCAGTTGATCGTCTCGGTCGAGGTACCCGGCCCGCCGCGGGTGGTGCCGTAGAGGATGTCGTAGACGCGGAACGCTTCCACCATCCGCAGCATGGCGACGATCAGCAGCACCGGCTTGATCATCGGCAGGGTCAGGCGGCGGAAGGTGAACCAGGCCGAGGCGCCATCGATCTTCGCCGCCTCGAACGGCTCCTTGGGCAGACCGCGCAGGGCCGCGAACACCACGAAGATGACCAGGGGCGTCCACTGCCAGACGTCGATCGCGATCACCGAGTAAAGCGCGATCGAGCTGTCGGCCAGGAACTCGACCCGTGGCAGGCCGATGGCCTGGAGCACGTAGTTGATGACGCCGTAATCGGAATTGTAGAGGTGCCGCCATGCCAGCGAGGTGGCGAAGGGCGCTGCCACCAATGGCAGGATGCACAGGCCCCGGATCACCGTCTGGCCGCGGAACTCTCGATTGAGGAACAGTGCGATCAGCGTGCCGAGCACCAGCTCGACGCCGACCGCGATCACCACGAACTTCACGGTGATCAGGAACGCCGACCAGAAGGCCGCGTCGTTCACCACCCAGCGCCAGTTGTCGAGACCCGCGAAGGTGGCGGGCCTGGGCAGGATATACTTCTGGAACGAGGTCACTACCGCAAACACGGTAGGATAGATGACCAGCGCCACCATGAAGATCAGCGCCGGCACCAGCAGGAGCCATTTGAAGATGGCATCGTCCTCGACCATGCCGCGCCAGGACCAGCGCGAGCGTGCTGGCGCCATCGCTTCCTTGGCGTCGGTCGGAACGGTGCTGACGGACGATCGAGCCTGCATCGGCTACCGGTCTCCCAGGGATGCCGGAGATTGCGTGGCGGGGAGGCGCTGACGCCTCCCCGCTCCCAGGGTCAGCTTTCCAGGATCTTCGCGTTGCCGCTGCGGCCCTGGATGTCGACGATCTTGGCGGCGAGCTCCTGGAGCGCCGCCTCGACCTCGGCCTCCTTGTTGACGATCTTCGCGCAGGTGATCGCCAGCTCGGAGTAGATCTTGCCCATCGCCGTCGAGGTGAAGTGGCCCTTCTTCGCGACGTCGTAGGTCCAGGCCATGGTGTCCAGGTCGTTCTGCGCATAGGCGCCGTTGGTCAGCCGCCGCTCCTCCGTCTGGAAGAACGGATCCAGCACCACGTCACGCCGGCAGGGATTCCCGCCACCCAGTGCATAGGCCATCTGGCCCTCGTACGAGGTCAGGTACTTCACGAACCAGTAGGCAGCCTCGGGATTGTTGGCATTGTGCGCCACCCCGATGCCGTAGGCACCGGTATAGGGCCGCCCACCCGGGACGGTTGCCACCTTGGCACGGGTGCCCGGGAACTTGGTCTCGACCGAGGCGGTGACCGGCCAGAGATTGTTGAACATGAACGGCACCATCGCGACCTGGCCCTCGGCCATCGCATTGGCGGCCTCGGGGAAGTCCCAGGACATTGCCGCCGGCGGCGCCGACTTCAGCAGCTCCAAATAAGTCTGCGCGGCCGTGACGCTGATCCGGTCGGGGATCGTGACCTCGAAGCCTTCCAGCGTGCCGTCGACGGCATAGATCGAGCGGAACCAGTCGCCGCCCATGCCCCAGATGATGGCGCTGAACTCGTCGTTGATCTGCTCATTGCGGCCGGCCATCAGCGCCACGCCGTAGAGATCCTTCTCCAGGGGCTTGCCGGCCGCGTTCTCGCCGGCCTTGCGGGTGAAGAAGGCGGCGATGTCGATGAGCTGGGCAAACGTCGTCGGCACGGTGAGCGGATAGCCGTACTTCTCGGCGAACGCCTTGCGCTCGTCCGGGTGCTCCAGCAGGTCGGCCCGATAGTGCAGCCCCTGGGTATAGTTGTTGTAGGGGATCGAGTAGGGCTGCTTCTCGTAGGTCATCATGGTCATCAAGCCGGCGTAGAACGGCTCGAGATACTCGGCCATGCCGTCGACCCCGGCGGAGTCGTACTCGCTCGCCAGCTCGTAGAGCGGCTTCACGAAACCATTGGCCGCCCATTCCGGCACATAAGCCGCTTCCATCGAGAGCACGTCGTAGCCGCCGGTGTCGCCCAGCAGCTCGACCTGCTGCTTGGCGTACATGACGTTGGTCGACATGCCGACCACCTCGACCTCGACCCCGGTCTTCTCGGTGAACTTCGGGATCATCGCGGTCTTGAGGTAGTCGGACCAGAAGCCCGACTCGACCACGACCGTGATCTTGTCCTTGTTCGTGATCTCGGGGATCTTGGACAGGTTGAACTTGTCGGGATTGGCCGCGACCATGTCGGCCACGATCTTGTCCGCATCCTCGCTCTGGGCGAAGGCGGGCAGGCCGAAGCCGGCGATGGCCGACAGGCCGGTGGCATAGGCGGCGCTGGTGCGCCAGGCATCACGGCGCGTGAACCCGCGCCGGAGGATTCCGGTCATCTCTTACCTCCCTGGTCGGAACATTCTCGACGATGTTCTCGACGGCCATGGCGAAAAGAGGCCGGACCCCAGGGGGCCCGGCCGGGCGCGTCAGCCGCGCGTGTCGAGATCGATCAGCTCGATCTTGTAGCCGTCCGGATCCTCGACGAAGGCGATGTGCGTGGTGCCATGCTTCATCGGTCCGGGCGGCCGCGGGATCTTCGCACCTGCCTTTTCCAGCTCCTTGCAGATCCCGTGAATGTCGCGGACGCCGAGCGCGATATGGCCATAGCCATTGCCCAGGTCGTAGGGCTCGGTCTGGTCCCAGTTATGGGTCAGCTCGACCACCGCGTGGGTCTCTTCCGGGCCGTAGCCGACGAAGGCCAGCGTGAACTTGCCTTCGGGGAAGTCCATCTTGCGCAGGAGCTGCATGCCGAGCAGGCGCGTATAGAAGTCCAGCGACTTGTCGAGGTCCTTCACTCGGACCATCGTGTGCATCATCTGAAACTTGTTGTCAGCCATGGGCGTCCCGTTTCCCTTCCAGGATCGTGCCGGTACCCGGACGGGCGCCGGCATAGCGCGCCTCCAGGTAGATGCGGCACATCTCGGCATTGGCCTCGGCAGCACCGCGCACCCGGCGGATCTCGCGCAGGTGCTGCGTGTACCGTTCCACAAGCACTGCGTCACCCGCCAAGGTCGTGAAGGCCGGCGCATCCGGCGTGACCGGGCCACCATCCACCAGCCGCGCGGTCAGGTAGCGCATCGCCAAAGGCCGAAGCTCGCCTGATCCATGCGCCAGCTCACGCAACCCGCCCAGGGTCAACGCCAGCGCCCCCGCCACGCCCCGCTCGGCCGCCAACGCCCGCAGGAGGCCAGCCTGCCGGCCGAGAAAAGCCTTCTCGCGGAACAGGCGGCGGATCTCGGACAGATCGGTGGTGGCCTCGCCCGCGAACACTTCGTCGAAGCGGGCGTTGCGGGCGACGCCCTCGTTGATCTTGCGCGCGGCGAAATGGTCGACCAGGCGGATCCTGGCCTCCTTCACCCAGTCCAGCTGCTCGATGGCGGCCTTCATGTCGACCGCCATCAGGAAGGCGAAGTTGGCCGAGCACCAGAAGGTCGGCAGGCGGAAGGCCACGTCGACGACCCCGCCGTCCACCGCCACGCTCTCGATGAAGCCCATCGAGGTGACCGACTGGTCGAGCTCCGGGTCCAGCACCTCGTCGAGCCTTGCCATGACCTCGGCCTTCTCGGCCGTGTCAATGACCGGCAGCTCAAGCGGCAACATCGATGCCCCCGGGGGCAATCGGATGAGTCAGCTCGCCCTCGTCTTCCTTCTTCGGCACGGGGATCTGGAAGACCGGATCGACCTCGATGTCGTAGAGCCTGGCCGCGTTCAACCCCAGGATCTTGCGCTTCACCTCCATGGTGAGCTGCGTGCCCGCCTCCTGCGCCAGCTCGTCGGTGAACTGGAACGCCATCAGCTTCTCGACGATCCATTTCGGGCTGGTGATGCCGTAGTCCGAACCGAAGATCAGCCGGTCCGGCCCCAGGAAGAACAGCAGGTCCGCCATCATCTGCGCGAAGTATTTCGGCCGCGCGTGGATGAAGGACGGGATCAGCGCCAGGCCGCCATAAACGTTCGGCTCCTGCCCGGCGATCCAGCAGAAGTCGTCGATCCGCGGCATGCCGCAATGGTCGATGACGAAGTTCAGGTCGGGGAACGCCGTGGCCACATAGTCCACGTCGTGCACGTCGAACGCATCCTTGTTGAGCGGATGGATCGTCGGCCCCTTGTGGATGTGGATGTTCTTGATGCCGAGCTCGCGGCACTTCTCCATGTAGGGCGCCACGAAGTCGTCGCGCAGCGTGTAGCCCTTGGACACACCGTTCCATTCGGCGGTGTAGAGCTTGACGCCCTTGAACTTCCACTTCTCGTGCTCGGCTTCCAGCCGGTCCAGGCCGCGCTGGCCGTCCCGCGGGTCGCAGCGGCCGTTCAGGATCACCTTGTCCGGATAGGCTTCCTTGAAGGCCGAGCACTGCTGGATCGTGTTGAAGCCGTTGACGTAGAAGTCGTGCAGGTTCGTGGGCAGCATGATGCCGTAGTCGACATAGCCGTCCTCGAACAGGTCCTTGGCCGCGCCCTCGATGCCGTACCAGCAGAACCGGTCGAAGTCCCAGCGCTGGTCCTGCGGCGTCATGCCGACATGAGAGCCCCAGAAGCTCTCGATGAAGGTCAGGCCGTAGCGGTTCCGGCGATTCTCCGGACGCGCATCCCAGAGATGGATGTGACCATCGATGACGAGGACCTTTTCGCCCTCCGGCGTCACGAACATCCGCCTCCCCTTTCTGCAGCTCATTGGTCGGCTGCATCGGCGTCCTATTCCTGCTTGCCGCCGAACGTAGCATAATCCTATTGTCCTACAACCCTATAAGTGCTCCGGTCCGTAAGTGACCGGGCCGGATGGGTCAGGGAGGCCCGGCCAGCGGGTCATAAGGATTTCGGAGCAGGCATGGCGCAAACGTCCGCCACGGCGTCCGACGAACTCGCGATCGGATTGAGCAGCTTCGGTCTGGTCGAGGAGGTGGCGGAGCGCGCCCGCTACGAGCAGGACTGGTCGGGCGACCATGTCGGCCGGGCACGGGCCGTGGCGCGCCCGCGCAGCACAGCGGAAGTCCAGGAAGTGGTGCGCCGCTGCGCCGCCATGCACGTGCCGGTCATCCCGCAGGGCGGTCATACCGGGCTGGTCGGCGGCGGCACGCCCGCAGACAGCGGCCGGGAGGTCGTGGTCAGCCTGGAGCGGATGAACCGGATCCGCGGCATCGATGCCGCCGGCTTCTCCATGGTGGCGGAGGCCGGCTGCATTCTGGCGGCAGTGCAGGACGCGGCCAGGGCCCATGACCTGTACTTCCCGCTCTCGCTCAGCGCCGAGGGCAGCTGCCAGATCGGCGGCAACATCGCGACCAATGCCGGCGGCATCAACGTGCTGCGCTACGGCATGACCCGCGAGCTGGTGCTGGGCCTGGAGGTCGTGCTGCCGGACGGCCGGCTGTTCGAGGGCCTGGGCGGGCTGCGCAAGGACAATACCGGCTATGACCTGAAGCAGCTCTTCATCGGGGCCGAAGGTACGCTCGGCATCGTCACCGCGGCCAGCCTGAAGCTCCACCCGCGCCCGACCCAGGTCGAGACCGCCCTGCTGGGCCTGCCGTCCCTGACCAGCGCCGTGGAGCTGTTCGCCCAGGCCCGGCGCGACATGGGCGACCTCCTCTCGGCCTTCGAGCTGATGCCGCGGGCCTGCATTGAGCTGGCCCTGGAGGTGGCGACCGATCTGCACGATCCGTTCGACCCCGCCCCGGTCTACATCCTCCTGGAAGCCGCGACCGGCGGGCTGATCGAGCTGCGCCCCATCCTGGAGCGCTTTCTGGAGCGGGCGGTGGAGGCGGGGCACGTCCTGGACGGGGTGGTCGCGGCCAGCACGGCCCAGGCGCGCGACTTCTGGCGGCTGCGCGAGGGGCTGATCGAGGCGCAGGTCCGGCGCGGCCGGCATCTGCGCACCGACGTCTCGATCCCGATCTCCGTGATCCCGGCTTTTATCGAGCGGACGGAAGCGGCCCTGCTGGCCAGCGCACCGGACTGCCTGCCCCTCGCCTATGGCCATCTGGGCGACGGCAACATCCACCTGAACGTGGTGCCGCCAAAGGGCATGGTACCTGAGCGGATTGATGGCTTCCTCCAGCATTGCGAGGCGATCGTGTTCGCCGAGATCGATCGCCTGGGCGGTTCGATCAGCGCGGAGCATGGCATCGGCACGAAGAAGCGTGCCGCCTTTTTGGCCCGCAAGCCGGCACTGCAGCTCGACCTGATGCGACGGATCAAGCAGGCGCTCGATCCGGACGATCTGATGAACCCTGGCCGGATCCTGGAGCCGGCCATGCCGGAAGGCAGCTCATGAAGATCGATGCGCTCGGCCGCACCCCCCAGCTCCCCTCCAGGATCGCCAGCCGCATCCTGCAGGAGATCGTCGAGGAGCGGCTCAAACCGGGTGACCGGCTGCCGACCGAGCAGGCACTGGCCGACAGTTTCGGGGTCAGTCGCAACGTGGTGCGCGAGGCGATCTCCCGGCTGCGCTCGGACGGGATCATCCAGTCCCGCCAGGGGGTCGGTGCCTTCGTGGCCCGTACCGCCGCGCCCACCCTGCGCTTCGACGCGGAAGCGCTGGCCGACCCTTCCGCGTTCCAGGCCCTGTTCGAGCTGCGCGCGATCCTGGAGATCCGCGCGGCGAGCCTGGCGGCGCGCCGGCGCACGCCCGAGCAGCTAGCAGCCCTGGGACGAGCACTCGACCGGATGCGCGGCACCGAGAAATGGGCGAGCGGCGGGGTGGACGCCGATCTCGACTTCCACAAGGCGGTCGCCGAGGGCACCGGCAATGCCTATATCCGCATGGCCGTGAGCTTCCTGTCCGAGCAGGTGCGGGTCACCATCATGGAAACGCGCGCCCGCCCGGAGGCGGAGCTCGGCGACATCGTCGAGGTCACCATCGCAGAGCACGCGGCGATCTACGACGCCATCGCGGCACAGGACCCGGCACGGGCGCAGGACGCGATGGCGAGGCACATCCACCTGGCCGCCCTGCGGCTGGGCTATCGCCTGGAACTGATCGAGCAGGTCTGATCCGGCCTGCTCCCCCGGGAGGTCCGGACATGGCAGCCATTCCCTATCGCACCGCGCTCATCGTCGGCGCCGGCCCCGGCATCAGCGCGTCAGTCGCCCGGGCGCTTGCGGCCGAGGGGCTGAAGGTCGGGCTCGCCGCGCGTGACACCGCCAAGCTGATACCGCTTGCCGAGCAGATTGATGCTGCGTGCTTCCAGGCGGATGCCGCCGACACAGGCGACGTGGAGCGCCTGTTCGACGAGGTCGATGCGCGCTTGGGCGAGCCGGACCTCGTCCTCTACAACGCCAGCGCCCGGGCACAGGGCCCGATCACCGAGCTGGACCCGGCCATCGTGCAGCGCGCCATCGGGATCACCGCGTTCGGTGGCTTCCTGGTCACCCGGCAGGCGGCCCGCCGGATGCTGCCCAAAGGCCATGGCGCGATCCTCCTGACCGGAGCCACGGCGAGCGTAAAGGGCTTTGCCCATTCCGCCGCGTTCGCGATGGGCAAGTTCGCGCTGCGCGGTCTGGCCCAGAGCGCTGCCCGCGAGCTCTGGCCGAAGGGTATCCATGTCGCCCATTTCGTGATCGATGGTGCCGTGCGGAGTGCCACCCGGCCCGATCCGGCCGACCGGCCGGACAGCACGCTCGACCCGGATGCGATCGCTGCCGCCTATCTCGACCTCTTGCGCCAGCCGCGCAGTGCCTGGGCGCTGGAGGTCGAGCTGCGCCCCTGGGTCGAGCGGTTCTGAGCGCGGTCAGACCGCCATGCTGAAGCCCTTGCCATCCTGCGCCCGGAAGCTGTCGAACACCGCGGCTACGACCCGGACGACCGGCCGCCCCGCCTCGGTCATCCGGATCCGGCTGCCCCGGATCTCCAGCAGCCCATCAGCGGCCAGCGGGCGCAGCAGCGCCAGCTCGTCCGGATAGGCCCGTGCCGGATCCAGCCGCTCCAGGTCGGCTTCGAAATTGCACATCAGCGCCTCGATGATCCGGCCCCGGGCCAGATCATCCTCCGTCAGGCGCCACCCCCGGACGGTGGCGAGCCGCTGCTCGGCGATCGCCCGGCAATAGCGCGGATTGTCGGCGATGTTCTGCACGAAGCCCTCGGGCAGGCGCGAGACGGCCGATGCGCCGAAGCCCAGCAGAATCGGCCGGTCATCGTCGGTATAGCCCTGGAAGTTGCGGCGCAGCCGGCCGTCCGCCGTCGCCCTGGCCAGCGCGTCGTGCGGGGCCGCGAAATGGTCGATGCCGACCGGGGCGAAGCCCGCAGCCTGGAAGTGCCGGGCAATCGCTCTGGCCTGGTCGTAGCGTGCCGCGGCATCCGGCAGGGCTGCCTCGTCGATCAGCCGCTGGTTGGCGCGCCGCTTCGGCAGGTGGGCATAGCCGAAGAAGGCGATCCGGTCCGGCTGCAGTTCGGCGACGGCGGCACAGGTGGAGCGGATGCTGGCCACCGTCTGGTGCGGCAGCCCGTAGATCAGGTCGAAATTGATGCTGGCCATGCCCGCGTCCCGCAGCATGCGCACCGCCGCCTCGACGGTCGCCTGCGGCTGGATCCGGCCGATCGCCGCCTGCACGCGCGGGTCCAGGTCCTGCACGCCCAGGCTCACCCGATTGACGCCGAGGTCGGCCAGGGCCCGGGCGAGTGCCGGATCGACATGGCGAGGGTCGAGCTCGATTGCATGCTCGATCCCCGCCTCGATGTCGAACTGCCGGCGCAGCGCGGCCAGCACCGCTGCCAGCCCCTCGATCCCCAGGATGCTGGGCGTGCCGCCGCCCCAGGCCAGCCGGCCCACCCGGATCCGCCTGGGCAGGAGGCTGCCCACCAGGGCGATCTCGCCTTCCAACGCCTGGCGGTAGCCGGCGATGACATGGTCGCGCACGGCGATCTTGGCGTGGCAGCCGCAGTAGTGGCAGAGTTCCCGGCAGTAGGGCACGTGCAGGTAGAGCGAGACGCTCTCGTCCGGGTCGAGCCGCCGCAGCCAGGCGGCGTGCTCGGCACTGCCCACCGCGGCGGAGAACTCGGCCGCGGTCGGATAGGAGGTGTAGCGGGGCACCGGATGGGCAGCGTAGCGGCGCACCGCCGCCTCGACCGTCACCGCCGCCTCCGGGTGAGAACCGGGCGGTGCTCCCGGCAGGGGCCCTGCTGCATGGCACTCAGCAGGGTGAGGATGAAGGCGCAGGCGAGCCCGGCGCCGAGGGTCCAGGAGAAGTGCCACATCGTTCCCTGCTCCGGTCACTGGCGTTGGGTTGCGGCCGGTCGGAGCACGCATGCCGGGTAGCTCCGCACTCGATGCGGCCGGACGCCGCAACGAGCCCGCTCTACGGTGGCGGCAGCGGCCCCGCCTTGATCATGATCAATGCCGCAGCTTGTGCCGGTGCCTAGGAAGCTGGACGTCCCCTCGTTTCTGTGCAGCGCGATGAAGCATGTGACGGTGGCGAATCCGTTCGGTGAGCATGATGGCCCGGCCGCCCGGCTCACCGTCGATGCCGACAGCCTGGACTGTGTCTTCCCGCTGGGCCTGGGCCCGCTCGCGACCACGACGCTGGCCGGAGCGCTGGTCACCGCACTCCTGTTCCTGCCATCGACCGGCCCGCTCTTTGCGCTGCACTATGCCGCCGGCCTCTTCCTGGCCCCGGCCGGGCTGGTCCTGCTCGGCCGCTCGCTCGGCCGAATGTCGGTGGACAGATCGGTCCAGCGTGCCTGCCTTGCCACGGCCGCTCGCCGCCGCCAGGCCTGGATCGGTGCCGCCAGCGCCGCCATCCAGGTCCTGGCCGTGCTGGCAGTGCTCTGGCAGGGGCTGGAGGCGCTGGGTGCCGGCATGATGAGCGGCCGGTCCTGGCGGGCCTGCTGCTGGCCTGTCTCGGCAGCTTTGCGGCGCTGGCGGCAGCGCGACCCGCAGCGAGGTCATCTCCTGCCCGTTCCTGAACCGCAGCCGGCCCCTCAGCGCGGCGTAATGCCGGCCACGGCGGTGAGCGCCCGGCGGTCGACGATCTCGACCTGATGGGCCTCGGGCAACTGGATCAGGCCCTGCAGCCGCAGCTTGGTGAAGCTGCGGCTGACCGTCTCGATGGTGAGCCCCAGATAGTCGGCGATGTCGGTGCGGGTCATGGCCAGATGGACCGGGCTTTCCGCCTGGCCATGCTCGGCCTGGCGCGCCGACAGGACCAGGAGGAAGCTCGCCAGCTTCTCCACCGGCGCCAGCCGCCCGAGGATCAGCTGACTGTCGCGCGCCTGGCGCAGCGCGATCCGGGTCATCTGGTTCAGGCGGAGCTGCAGGCGCGGATAGCGCTCCATCAACCGCTCCATCTCCGCCACCGGGAAGCCGCACAGGACCGAATCGACCACGGCCTCCGCACTCTGGTCGTAGCTGCTCTCGTCGCCGAGCCCCAGATAGTCGCCCGGCAGCAGGAAGGCCGTGATCTGGCGGCGCCCGTCGGGCAGCATGGTGTAGAGCCGCAGCATGCCGGAGGTCAGGGTGAAGACCCTGCGGCGCGGCTGTCCCTCCTCGACCACAGTCTGCTGCGCGCCGACGCGGGTCGAGATCATGATCGCCTGGAGCGCACCCAGCTCGTGGTTCTCCAGCGCCGCGCAGACCGCCTGCCGGCGTACCGCGCAGTCCAGGCAGACCCCGCACGGGTCGCGGTGGCTCCGCCCGCTTGAGGTCGCCCGCTCCTGCGCCTGTGCCACGTCCACTCCTTCCTTCCGCAAGGATCTACCTAGGCCGCCACGGCCGCGGCGCAAAGCGACTGCCGCCCTGACAGCCATGTGTCACCAGCCAGCAACATCGAGTGCCTCAGTATCATAAATGATGTACAACATATCAATCATAATGTATGAACCATGGACAGCAGCCGTGGAGCATCGATGATCACCGCAGCGCAGATGCGCGCCGCTCGGGCATTGCTCGGCATCGACCAGCGGCAGCTCGCCGAGCTGTCCGGGGTATCGCTGCCGACGATCCAGCGGATGGAGGCGAGCGAGAGCACCGTGCGGGGCGTGGTCGACACGCTCACCAAGGTAGTGCAGGCGCTCGAGACCGCCGGCATCGAGCTCATCGGCGAGAACGCACCCAGCAATGGTCGGGGCCGGGGCGTGCGCTTGCGGCATGTGCCATGACCGGTGCCGGCCGCTCCTGACCAGACTTTCCAGCATGGGCCGTCGCCGGGTCGGTGCCGACGATCGCGTGCCCCTGCCGCGGGGTTAGTTTCATGGCGACGTCGGCCAAGCCTACCAGTCCCAGCTTCAGCGAGTTGTTCACACCCAAGCTGCTCACCGTCCTGCGCGAAGGTTACGGGTTGGCCGACCTCCGGGCGGATCTCGTGTCCGGTCTCACCGTCGCGATCGTGGCGTTGCCCCTGTCGATGGCGATCGCCATTGCCTCCGGTGTGACGCCGGACCGTGGCCTGTACGCGGCAATCGTCGGCGGGTTCATCGTCTCGCTGCTCGGCGGCAGCCGCTTCCAGATCGGCGGCCCGGCCGGCGCCTTCATCGTCCTGGTGGCCGCGACCGTGCACACCCACGGCGTGGACGGGCTGTTGCTCGCGACCTTCCTGTCCGGCATCATGCTCCTGACCATCGGCCTTCTGCGCCTCGGCACCTTCATCAAGTACATCCCCTATCCCGTGACGGTCGGCTTCACCGCCGGGATCGCGGTCATCATCTTCGCCAGCCAGATCAAGGACCTGCTGGGCCTGACCCTGGCGCACGAGCCCGGCCCGCTGATCGAGAAGCTCCACGCGCTGGGCCAGGTACTGCCCACCGCCAACACGGCGGCAATCGCCGTGGCGGTCCTGGCGATCGGCACGATCGTCCTGGTGCGGCGCTTCAGACCGAACTGGCCGGCCTTCCTGATCGCGGTCGCCCTGGCCTCGGTGGTGGCGGCCGGGTTCGGCCTGCCGGTCGAGACGATCGGGACGAGGTTCGGCGGCATCCCCCAGGGTCTGCCGGCACCACAGCTGCCGGCCATCTCGCTGGACCGGATCGTCGAGGTGCTGCCCGCAGCCATCGCGTTCACCCTGCTGGGCAGCATCGAGAGCCTCCTGTCCGCGGTGGTGGCCGACAGCATGACCGGGCGACGGCACCGCTCCAATTGCGAACTGGTCGCCCAAGGGGTGGCCAACATCGCCTCGCCGCTGTTCGGCGGGATCTGCGTCACCGGCACGATCGCCCGTACCGCCACCAACGTCCGCGCCGGCGCCAGGGGCCCGGTCTCGGGCATGCTGCACGCCCTGTTCCTGCTGCTGTTCATGCTGGTCGCGGCACCGCTGGCGAGCTGGATTCCGCTCTCGGCCCTGGCCGGGCTGCTGGCGGTGGTCGCCTGGAACATGGCGGAGAAGCACGAGTTCGCCATCCTGCTGCGTTCGTCGCCGGGCGATGCCGTGGTGCT
>NZ_DATMFZ010000070.1:0-29756 GCF_035556675.1 Geminicoccus sp.
CCGGGCGGTGGTAGCGGATCGTGCGGATCTTTGGCGACACGCTGAAGTACACGGCGATGAAGTCGTCCAGCGCCGCCTCGTAGTCGTGGTGGCATTCCGGGCAGCGATACCGGCTCTTGAGTGCCCGCAGATGGGCAAAACTCTTCACCGCGCAGGCACAGCGCGGGCAGACCAGCAGCCAGTCCATCTCGAACAGGCCCAGCGCCGTGGCGTGCAGGAACAGGTCGACCGCCTCCTCGGTGGCGACGCCGCGTTCCTTGGCGAAGGTGAGCGGGTTGACGCGGAACAGCTCCCCGTCCTCGCCGGCCGTGATCAGGGCCTCCAGGCGCGACACGACCCTGGGGCTCCAGGAGCGTGCCACCTCGAGTTCGCCCAGCGCCCGGTCGAGGGAGACTGCATCGACGATCCTGGCCATGCCCTGCCTCCGCGCCACGCGGCCCAGCCGCAAGGATGTGATGCTAGGAGCGAAGCCCGGCTCCGCCAACCCGCAGGGCCGATCGTTCGCCTGTCACCTGCCAGCGCCGTGCGAGCGTCCGACCGACCTAGGGTTGCCGCAGACGGACATCGGATTCCAGCCGCCGTGCCAGCAGTTGCAGCGCACCGGCCTTCAGGGCCGCCAGTATCAGGCTTGCCCCGGGAGAGTTCCATCGCTCGGCGCGCATCAGCAGGTGCAGGTAGCGGCGCAGTTCGGAGAGCGACAGGTCGTTCAGGAGTTCCGGCCGCGCTGTAACCAGGTTCAGAAGCACATCGTCCGGCGGGATGTCCCGGCAGACGAAGCCCAGCGCATAGGCTCCTCCCATGCACAGCTCGTATTCTGGCAGCCGGTAGAAGCGCTCGTGGTCGTCGAGGCCGATTCGCGCGCGCCGGACGGCTGCGTCCAGGAAGCGGATCAGCAGGGCCATGTGCCTTGCCTGCTCCTCCCGCACGGCATGGCGGCGGCTGAACAGGTATGGCGAGATGGTCTCCATGAGGCTGCTTCCGGTCGATGGCGGCAGACGGCAGGACGAGCCTGCCATGATCGCGCCCTGGCCGGATGGGCGAAGTCGCGGCTGCCGTACCGGGGTGCCGCTCAGACCTCCGGCAGTTCCTCCGCCCCCGCCGGCAGCGGCGGCTCGCGCGACGGGCGGCGGCGGGTGCGCACCGGGCCCTGGTCGAACAGGCCCGCCTGGTTGCCCCAGATATCCCAGCCCGGCCGGCTGTCCCGGCCGAACATCTCCAGATAGGGGCCGTCGCATAAGGCTTCGATCCGGTCGCGCACCTCGTCGGGCTTGCGCGAATGCTCGCGCCGGGGGGCCACCACCAGCCGCTTGACCCCGCCCGAGCGGCGCTTGGGCTTGCCGCGGGTGGCGAGCAGGCAGAGCTCGGGGTTGGCGCGGGTCCAAAAGCCCATGCCGGTGAAGAAGCCGTCTCCGGAGCGGTTCTGCTTGGTCCAGTGGAAGCCCACCGTCTTGTAGGTGAAGCCCCAGGCGCGGATCACCTCCAGGCCGCGCGGCAGGAGCGGGTCGGTGATCCACATCAGGAGGACGGCGTCCTTCGCCGCCCAGTCCGCCACCGGCAGGGCGGCGATGCCGTCGATGCCGAGCGTGTCGTAATGCGCCTCGGCACTGCGGCCCTTGCCCCGTTCCGACCAGGTGCCGAACGTCCAGGGCGGGTCGGCATAGATGGTCCGATAGCTGCCCGCCTTGGGCGGCGGGGCCAGGCTCATCGGCCGGCCGCCCGGGCCACCTCGTCGACCGACACCCAGGTGCCGGTCCTGGCCGACATCAGCATGGCGTCGATCACTGCCTGGATCTCGGCAGCCTCGCGGAAGTCCGGCACGGGCCGCTGCCCCTGCCCGCACAGGCTGCGCACGATCTCCGCGACCTCGATGGTCTTGATGTCGTTGAAGCCCAGCTGGTGGCCAGGTGCCGGGATGAACCCGGCATAGTCCTTGTGCGCCGGGGTGGCCGGGATCTCGACCCAGCCGTCCAGCGCCGGGGTGCGGCCCGTGACATAGAGCTTCAGCTCGTTCATCCGCTCCATGTTCAGCACGAGCGCGCCCTTGGAGCCGGTCAGCTCCACCGCCTGGTACATCTTGCGTCCGGTCGCGATCCAGGACGCCTCGAGCGTGCCCTTCGCCCCATTGGCGAAGCGGACCAGTGCGCGTGCCTGATCATCGACCTCGACCGCCCGGCGCCCGCCCTCGCGGGCCGGCCGCTCGGCGATCACCGTGTCCAGGTCGGCGGACAGGGTCTCGATCGGCCCGACCAGGTAGCGCGCGAGGCTCACGATGTGGCTGCCGAGATCGGCCACGGCACCCGCGCCGCCCTTGGGGTCGAGCCGCCAGGTCCAGGGGCTGTCCGGGTCGGTCATGTAGTCCTCGGCATGGATGCCGCGGAAGTTCCAGACCTCGCCGATTTCGCCGCTCCGGACGATGTCGCGGGCCAGCTCGGTCATCGGGTTGCGCAGGTAGTTGAAGCCGACGAAGGTCGGCACCCCCGCCGTCTCCGCCTCCCTCGCCAGGGCGAACGCGGTGGCGGCGTCCGGCGCCAGGGGCTTTTCGCAGTAGAGCGGCTTCTTCGCCTGGATCACCGCCCGGCACATCGGCGCGTGCAGGATGTTCGGAGTGGTGACGTCGACCAGGTCGACCTCGGGATCGTCCACCAGGGCCTGCCAGTCGGCGGTGGCGCGGGCAAAGCCGAAGCCCTGGGCGGCCCTGTTGGCGGTCGCCTCGTCGACATCGGCCAACAGCGCCAGATGCGGCGTGGTCGGCAGGGGGAAGGTCGCCGCCGCGGCCCGCCAGGCCAAAGCGTGGCTGCGGCCCATGAAGCCACTGCCGATCAGGCCGACATTGAGCCGCTTCATGCCAGCACCTCGCGGTTGACCACCACGGCCGGGTCCAGCCGCCCCGCCAGCCCCGCCACGACATTGGTTGCCGATTCCACCGCCATCCGCACCATCGCTTCCTGCGTGACCCCGGCGACATGGGCGGTGACCAGGACGTTGGGCAGGCCGAACAGCGGATGATCCTTGGCCGGCGGCTCGTGGTCGAACACGTCCAGCCCGGCCCCGCGCAGCCGGCCCTCCTTCAGGGCCTGGACCAGCGCCTGCTCGTCGACGATCCCGCCGCGCGCGGTGTTCACCAGGATCGCACCCGGCTTCATCCGCGCCAGCATCCGCGCATCGAACAGGTTCACCGTAGCCGGCGTGCGCGGCACATGCAGGCTGACGACGTCGGCCTCGGCCACCGCGGGCTCCAGCTCGTCCGCCTTGCCGCAGCCGGGCGGGGCCGGCGCGAACGGGTCGAACACCGCGACGTCCATGGCGAACGCCAGCGCTCGCTGCGCCAGCTCCCGGCCGATCCGCCCGCCGCCCACCAGCAGCAGCCGCTTACCGTTCAGCTCGATCGCATGGTTGCCGTGGCGCCAGTTCCAGTCGCCGGCGCGCAGCGTCCGGTCGTGCTCGCGGCCGCGCTTGGCCAGCTCCAGCATCATCCAGAACGCATGCTCGGCGACCGAGACGGCGTTGGCGGTGGCGGCGATGGCCAGCGGGATGCGGCGCTCGGTGAGATAGCCGACGTCCAGGTTGTCGTAGCCGACGCCGTGCCGGGAGACGACCTGGAGGCCGGGTGCCGCGTCCAGGAGGTCGGGCGGCATCGGCATGGTCCGCACCAGCAGGCCGTTCGTCTCCGGCAGCCGGGCACGCACCGCTGCAGGATCGGACTCCTCGATCATCTCGAAGGTGACGCCCGGCGCTGCGCGCAGCACCGCCAGCCCCGCCTCGACCACCCGGCCCACCACCAGGACGTGCGGCATCTCAGTAGGTCCCGCCGCTGCCACCCGGTGCGGGACGGTCCTTCATGGCGGCAGCGACGTTGGCCGCTTCGGCCACCATGAACCGGGCATCCGAGCCCACCGTCACCAGGTCGAACCCGGCGGCGATCATCTTCTTGGCGTAGGCGGCCGAGCCGTTGTGGATGCCGGCTTTCAGCCCGTGCGCCTTGACCCGCGTGATGATGTGCCTGATCGCATCCACCACCGCCGGCTCCTCGGGATCGAAGCGCGGCGGGTAGCCCAGCGAGGCGGCGAGGTCGGACGGGCCGACATAGACCGCGTCCAGGCCGGGCACGCTCAGGATGTCGTCGAGATTGGCCAGCGCCTCCCGGGTCTCGATCATGGCGAACGCCACGATCTCGTCGTTGGCCTTGGCCGGATAGCTGGGCCCATGCGCGTAGAGGGCCCGGATCGGCCCGAAGCTGCGGGTCCCCTGCGGCGGATAGCGCATCACCGACAGGAAGGCCTCCGCCTCCGCGCGGCTGTTCACCATCGGGCAGATCACGCCCATCACCCCGGCATCCAGCATGCGCTGGATGATGCCGGGCTCGTTCCACGGCACCCGGCACAATGGCGTGGTCTTGGTGGTGGCGACCGCCTGAAGCATGGTGATCGCCGTCTGATAGTCGGCCACCCCGTGCTGCAGGTCGACGGTCAGGGTGTCGAAGCCCTGATGCGCCATGATCTCAGCGGAAAAGGACGAGGGAATCGCCAGCCAGCCGTTCAGTGCGGCCTTGCCTTCTGCCCAGATCTGCCGGAGCCCGTTCGGCTGCATCCGCTCAGTTCCCTTTCAGCTCGATGGTTCTGCCCGAGTTCAACGCTTCGAGTGCAGCATCCGCAAGCAGCAGGGCACGCCTGCCGTCCTCGAAGCCGACCGGGACCGGCCGGCCCTCGGTCACCGCATCGATGAATGCATCCAGCTCGGCGCGATAGGCCTCGGCATAGCGCTCGATGAAGAAGTCGAGCAGGGGATCCTGCGCCTCGGTCGTGGCCGTGCCCCAGCGGCGCAGCGTGGTGGCGCGGCGGTTGCCGACCTGCAGCATCCCCTGCTCGCCGAACGCCTCCAGGCGCTGATCGTAGCCATAGACCGCGCGGCGCGAGCAGTTGATGTGGACGAGGGCCCCGGATGCGGCCTTGAGCGTCACCATGGCGGTGTCGATGTCGCCCAGCCGGCCGATCTCCGGATCGACCATGACCGAGGCCATCGCCGACACCGCGACCGGTTCCTCGCCCAGCATGAAGCGCGCCAGGTCGAAATCATGAATCATCATGTCGCGGAACAGGCCGCCCGACACCTTCAGATAGGCGGCAGGCGGCGGGCCCGGGTCGCGCGAGGTGATCACCAGGAGCTCGAGCCGGCCGATCTCGCCAGCGGTGAGCGCGGTGCGGACCGCCTGGAAGGACGGGTCGAAGCGCCGGTTGAAGCCGATCTGCACGATGGGCGAGAGCGGCTGGATCTCCTTCCAGCAGGCATCGACCCGAGCGATGTCCAGGTCGATCGGCTTCTCGCACAGGATCGCCTTGCCCGCCCGGGCGGCACGGGTGATCAGGTCGACATGGGTATCGGTGGAGGACGCGATCAGCACCGCGTCCACCTCGTTGTTTCCGAGCAGCTCGTCGACATCGCGCGCGACGGTGCAGCCGTGCCTGGCCGCCACCGCGTCTGCGGCCGCCGGCACCACGTCGAACACGGCGGCGAGCCGTGCCCGCGGATGGCTCGCGATCGCGTCGGCGTGCATCCGCCCGATGCGCCCGCAGCCGAACAAGCCGAACCGGACCATGCCGCCTCCCTGGATCTTCTTGCCTCTGGCGGACAGGTCTAGCAGCGGTGCTCAGGAAGCGGGAGGCTTGGGATCGATCGGCACCGCCCCGGCCAAGCCCAGCGTGTCCTCGATGGCAGCGGCATGGCGCAGAAGCCCGGCCTCGCCGCGCGGCCGTCCCACCAGCTGCAGGCCGACCGGCAGGCCAGCTCGGGTGAACCCGCAGGGGATGCTCAGCGCCGGGCAGGCGGTAAGCGTGACCGCATAGGCGATCGCCACCCAGTCGATATAGCTCGGGAAGCGGTGGCCGTTCAGCTCTGCCAGGTAGCGGATGCCGTGCGCGAAGGGCGGCACGATCGCCGTGGGTGTCAGCAGCAGCTCGTGCTCGGCCAGGAAGGCCGCCGCCCGGCGCTGCAGCTCGCCACGCGCCCGCTGTGCCACCCCGATCGCATCGGCATCCAGCGCCATACCCTGCTCGATGTTCCAGACCACTTCCGGCTTGAGCTGGTCGCGGTGGTCGCGCAGCAGCGGGCCGCTGTTGGTGGCATACAGGGCGGCACGCAGGGTGGTGAACGTATCGGTGGCCGGGGTCAGGTCCGGCTGGGCCAGGGTCACTGCGACGCCGGCCGCGCGCAGCCGGTCCACCGCCGCCTGGCAGACCGCAACGACCTCCTCGTCCACCGGGGTGATCCCGCCCAGGTCCGCCGAGAAGGCGAGCCGTGCCGGCAGCCGCGCCTCTGCCACCGCGCGGCGGTGCTGGTCGGGCTCGGATGGCCAGGACAGCGGGTCGCGCGGGTCGTGCCCGGCCATCACGTCGAGGAACAGCGCCAGGTCGCGCACGTCGCGCGCCATGGGCCCCTCCACCGACAGCGTCTGGAAGGGATCACGCTGCGGCCCGGCCGGCACCCGGCCGGGCGAGGGGCGGAAGCCGACGATGCCGCAGAACGAGGCCGGCGTGCGCAGGGAGCCGCCCAGATCGGAGCCGGTGGCGAGCCAGGCCTCGCCGGTGGCGAGCGCCACAGCCGCGCCGCCCGAACTGCCGCCGCAGGTCCGGCCGGTGTCCCAGGGGTTCGAGGTGACGCCGAACACCTCGTTGAAGGTGACCGCACCCGCGCCGAACTCCGGCGTGTTGGTCTTGCCCAGCACGATCCCGCCGGCTGCCTCGATCCGCTCGACCAGATAGTCGGATGTCTCCGGCACGTGGTCGCGCCAGATCGGCGAGCCGTAGGTGGTGCGCACGCCCGCCACGTCCACCAGGTCCTTGACCAGCACCGGGAGGCCCGCCAGCGGGCCGCGCCGCGCCGGTGCCAGGCGCTCCAGCCGCGCCGCATGAGCCAGGGCGCGCTCCCGGCAGAGCGTCGGCACCGCATTCACCTTGGGCTCGACCTGGGCGATCCGGTCCAGCGCGGCCTCGATCGCCTCGCTCGGCCGAAGCTCGCCCCTACCGAGGGCAGCCACCATCGCGCGAGCGGAACGGCGCCAAAGATCCTGCATGTGCGTCTCCTTCTGCGGACCGGGTGCAGCAGGACGACCCAAAATGCAACGGGGCCGCATGAAGCGGCCCCGTCGGTTCGATGGCGGAATAGGGCGACGTCAGTGGACGTCGGCCCAGACCTTCCGCTTGTAGAAATAGAGCAGCACGGAAAGCACGATCAGGAACAGCATGACCTTGATGCCGGTCTGCTTGCGCTCCTCCATCTTGGGCTCGGCGAGCCAGGACAGGAACTGGGTGACGTCGCTGGCCATCTGGTCGACGGTGGCCGAGGTGCCGTCGTCATACGTCACCTGGTCCGGGTTCAGCGGCGGCGGCATGCCGATGCGGTGACCCGGGAAGTAGTGATTGTAGTACTGGCCGGCCGCCAGTTCCTCGCCCGCCGGCGGATCCTCGTACCCGGTCAGGATGGAGAAGACGTAGTTGTCGCCGTCATGGCGCGCCTTCGTCATCAGGGAGAGGTCGGGCGGATAGGCCCCGCCATTGGCGGCACGGGCCGCCTGCGGGTTGGGGAACGGCGAGGGCATGGTGTCCGACGGCCTGGCCGGCCGCTCGAACATCTCGCCATTCTCGTCCGGCCCGTCGGTCACCGTGTAGGCGGCCGCCAGCGCCTTGACCTCGTCCTCGTTGAAGCCGAGGTCGGCCAGCGAACGGAAGGTCAGGTACTTGGCGGCGTGACAGCCGTGGCAGACTTCCTGGTAAACCTTGAAGCCGCGCTGCAGGGCAGTTCGGTCGAAGGTGCCGAAGAAGCCGTTCTGCGGCCAGGAGATCTGCTTGGGCTCGACGGCACCCTCGGCCGCCTGTGAGCCTGCGGACCACAGGGCGACGCCGGCGGCGACCAGAAGGGCGGATAGTTTCAGGAAACGCATCACTTACTCCGCCGGCTGAGCAGCAGCGCCGTGGGACAGGACCGGCCTGCCGATGCTGTCCGGCAGAGGGCGCGGACGCTCGAACCTGCCGAGCAACGGCATGAGCACCAGGAAGTGCACGAAGTAGTAGAGCGTCGCGATCTGGCCGATCAGCACCACCGTCTCGGTCGGCACCTGACCGCCTACCCAGGTCAGCACCACCGTATCGATCACGAGCACCCAGAACAGCCACTTGTAGATCGGCCGGAACGTGGCGCTGCGCACCCGGCTGGTGTCCAGCCAGGGCAGGACCAGCAGCACCGCGATCGAGCCGAACATCGCGATCACGCCCATCAGCTTCTCGGTAATGCCGAGATAGCTGAACACCACGAGCGGGGTGAACAGGCTGTCGTACACGGTCGAGCGCAGGATCGCGTAGAACGGCAAGAAGTACCATTCCGGCACGATGTGCGCGGGCGTGACCAGCGGGTCGGCCGGGATGTAGTTGTCCGGATGACCCAGGATGTTCGGGTTGAAGAACACGAAGTAGGCGAAGAACAGCAGGAACACCGACAGGCCCAGCAGATCCTTCACCGTGTAGTACGGATGGAAGGGGATCTTGTCCTTCTTGCTGACGTCGATGCCGACCGGATTGTTCGAGCCGTGGGTGTGCAGCGCGATCAGGTGCAGGAACACCACGCCGACCAGCACGAACGGCAGGAGATAGTGCAGCGAGAAGAAGCGGTTGAGCGTCGGGTTGTCGACCGCGAACCCGCCCCACAGCCAGGTGACGATCGGGTCACCCACCAGCGGGAAGGCCGAGAACAGCGAGGTGATGACCTGCGCACCCCAGAAGCTCATCTGGCCCCAGGGCAGGACGTAGCCCATGAAGGCGGTGGCCATCATCAGGAGCAGGATCACGACGCCCAGCATCCACAGGAGCTCGCGCGGCGCCTTGTAGGAGCCGTAATAGAGCCCGCGGAACATGTGGATGTAGACCACGATGAAGAACATCGAGGCGCCGTTGGCATGCGCGTAGCGCAGGAGCCAGCCATAGTTCACGTCGCGCATGATCCGCTCGACGCTGTCGAACGCCATCTCGGTGTGCGGCGTGTACTGCATCACCAGCACGATGCCGGTGATGATCTGCAGGGTCAGCATGATGCCGGCCAGCGACCCGAAGTTCCACCAGTAGTTCAGGTTCCTGGGCGTCTGGTAGACGACGGCATCGTTATAGAGCGCGCTGACGACTGGCAGCCTGTCGTCGATCCAGCGGAGGACTCCGCTCTTGAAGACGACTTTTCCGGAGCCCGCGGCCATTTTAGTCCCTTTGCTCCCGGTCCGGCGCCCGTTCTGGGCAGGGCGCGACCGCGTTCATGTCGATCAGGTCGGATCAGCCGATCCGGACCACGGTGTCGGTGGTGAATACGTATTCCGGCACCGGCAGGTTCAGTGGTGCCGGCCCCTTACGGATGCGGCCCGACGTATCGTAGTGCGAGCCATGGCACGGACAGAACCAGCCGCCGAATTCGCCGCGGTCGTCGGTCGTCTTGTTGCCGAGCGGCACGCAGCCCAGATGGGTGCAGTTGCCGCCGACGATCAGATAGGCCTCCTTGCCCGGATGGACTCGCTCGGCATCGGTCTGCGGGTCCTTCAGCGCCGAAAGCGGCGTGTTGACCGCTTCCTCGATCTCCGCGGGCGTGCGGTGGCGCACGAAGGTCGGACGGCCGCGCCACATCACGGTGATGCCAGCCCCTTCGGGAACCTGGGACACGTCCACCTCGGTGGACGACAACGCGAGGACGTCGGCCGAAGGGTTCATGCTGCTGATGAGCGGCCAGACCATCGTACCGGCGCCGATGGCAACCGCCGACCACGTGACCACGTCGAGCACGTCGCGCCGGGTGGCGCCGCCGCTCTCGCCGTGTCGAACCGTCGTTTCGGCCATGTGAATGCGCCTCTCCATGGGGGCATGTAGGAAAGCGGGGCGGAAGATACGGAGGGTGCAGCGCCCCGACAAGCGACGATCGGTCGCACAAGTCCATGAAGGTGCTCGCAAATTTCGTCAGGCACGAATCACTCCAGGAAAGCTCGGACGTGCAGCGGCAACAAACCGGTATCGAGATCGCCATGTACTGCCCGGACCAGGCGGGCAATGTCGGCGCCGCGGCCAGGCTCGCGGCATGCTTGGGCATCGGCCTGCACATCATCGAACCCTGCGGCTTTCCGCTGGACGACCAGCGGATGCGGCGCGCCGGCATGGACTATCTCGACCTGGCAGCGCTCCGCCGCCATCAGGATTGGACCTCGTTTCGGACGTCACTGGCGGACGGCCCGCAGGGAACGCCGCGTCGGATGGTCCTGTTGAGCACGCATGCGGAATGCCGCTACGACCGCTTCGCGTTCCGGAGGACCGACATCCTCCTGCTCGGCAGCGAGAGCGCTGGCGTCCCGCCGGAAATCCATGCACAGGCCGAAGCCCGCGTGCGGATCCCGATCCGCCCGGAGGCCCGTTCCTTGAACCTGGTCGTGGCGGCCGCCATGGTCGTCGCCCATGCGGCGCAGGCGACCGGCCTCTTCGACGGGATCGAGCGGGAGCGGCAGGTGCCGGAAGTGGACCCAGGACGGGGACGGACGAGGTGAGGGACGACGACGAGCGCTGCAACCGCGCGAGCACCTGGTTCGAGGCGCTGCGCGACCGGATCTGCCAGGCCTTCGAGGCGATCGAGGACGAATACGCACCGGACGAGGCGCCGATGCGCTTCGAGCGGCGGCCCTGGCAGCGCGAGGGCGGCGGCGGCGGGATCATGGCGCTGATGCATGGCCGGGTGTTCGAGAAGGTCGGGGTCAACGTCTCGACCGTGCACGGCAAGTTCGCGCCGGAGTTTGCCAAGGCGATCCCGGGTGCCGCCGAGGATCCGAGCTTCTGGGCGTCGGGGATCTCGCTGGTGGCGCACATGGTCAACCCGCACGTCCCGCCCGCGCACATGAACACGCGGCACATCGTGACGACGCGGCGCTGGTTCGGCGGGGGTGCCGACCTGAACTCGATCATCCCGATCACCGAGGACACCGCCGACTTCCACCTGGCGCTGCAGGATGCCTGCGACCCGTTCGACCCGGAGCGCTACGCCCGCTACAAGGCCTGGGCCGACGACTATTTCTTCATCCCGCACCGCGGCGAGGCGCGCGGGGAGGGCGGCATCTTCTACGACTATCTGGAGGACGATTTCGAGCGCGATTTCGCATTCACCAAGTCGGTGGGCGAGGCATTCCTGGACGTCTATCCGCGGATCGTGCGCCGGCGGATGCACACGCCCTGGACCGAGGCCGACAAGCAGTTGCAGGCCGTCAAGCGCGGCCGATACGTCGAGTTCAATCTGGTTTACGATCGCGGCACCCAGTTCGGGCTGAAGACCGGCGGCAACCCCGAGGCGGTGCTCATGTCGCTGCCGCCTTCCGCCGCCTGGCCGTGATCGCTACTTCACCCTCACGCCGAAGAACCGAGGCAATTCAATGGATATCGAGCGCATCCCCCCGGGCAAGAACCCGCCGCACGAGATCAACGTCCTGATCGAGGTGCCGCTGCGCTCCGACCCGATCAAGTACGAGTACGACAAGAAGAGCGGCGCGATCTTCGTCGACCGCTACCTGTACACGACAATGTTCTACCCCTGCAATTACGGCTTCATCCCCAACACCCTGTCTGAGGACGGCGATCCCCTGGACTGCATGGTGATCGGGCGAATGGCGGTGATGCCCGGGGCCATCCTGCGCGCACGCCCGATCGGCGTGCTGAAGATGGAGGACGAGGCCGGGATGGACGAGAAGATTCTGGCGGTGCCGGACGACAAGATCACGCTGATCAACAGCAAGGTACAGAACTACCTGGATATTCCGGAAATCGACATCAAGCGGATCCAGCATTTCTTCGAGCACTACAAAGACCTCGAGCCGAACAAGTGGGTCAAGGTGCTGGGCTGGGGCGACGTGGACGAAGCCAAGGTGGTGATCCAGGAAGCCATCGAGCGCGAGAAGAACCGAAAAAACGGATGATTAGTATCCTGTCATAGTATTGTACAATTCGGTCCGGATCTTGACTTCAGGATCCGGATCCGTGACATTGACTCCCCTGGAAGCCGTTGGCGGGCCATTCGTGGAACCAGGGAGATCCGGCCGGTCGATGCCCATGCTTCCCAGGGAGGAACGAGGTGCAGCGACGGATCATCCCCGACCTCGTCAGCGGCAGGCAGGAATTGATCATCCTGCCGCGCGCCGCCACCGTCGCCGAGGCGGCCTTGCGCATGTACCGCCTGGGCGTGGACGCGGTGCTGGTGGCCGAGTGCGGCCTTCTGCTCGGGATCTTCACCGAGCGCGACCTGACCCGCTGCATCGCCTTCCAGCTCGAGCTGACGACCACCCCGCTGGGCCTGGTCATGACCCGCGGCCCGCAGACCGTCCGCCCCCAGGAAGCCGCTTCCGTGGCGTTGGAGCGGATGCGGGCCGGCCGCTTCCGCCACCTCCCGGTGGTCGACGAGGGCCAGCCGCTGGGCCTGGTGTCGGTGCGGGACCTGTTCACCCTGGTGCGCCCCGAGCCGGACGACGAGCCGCGCGGCCGCGCGGCTCGGTCGAACCGGGAGAGCTACGACGCGGTCGCCGCCTGAACGACCCTGCCTCCTGGGATCAGTTCTTGACCGTGTCTTCCAGGAAGAACCGGCCGAGCGGGTTCTGGTAGAAGTTCTCGATATTCTTGCGCGAGACGTTGACATACGGGCTGTAGTACAGGTCGATCCAGTGGACGTCGTCCTTGGAGATGACCTGGATCTCCTCGTACAGCGTCTCGCGCTTGGCCGGATCCATCTCGACCCGGGCCTGGTCCACCAGCTCCTTGACCTTCGGATTATTGTACCGGGTCATGTAGTTCATGTTGGTGTCGTGGCCCAGCACGAAGGTCGTCTTCTGGTCCGGGTCGATGACGTCGTTGGTCCAGTAGTTCTCGGCCAGGTCATACTCGCCGGCGACCTCGATGTCCCAGGCGGTGCTGGGGTCGACCTTCTGCAGGTTGACGGTCACCCCGGCCTTGGCGAGCTGCTCCTGGATCAGGACCGCGGTCTGCTCCCAGGTCTGGGCACCTGCCTCGACCAGATAGTTCAGGGTCAGGTTGCTTTCGCCGGCCTCGGCCAGGAGCTGCTTGGCCTTCTCCGGGTCGTAGGGCCGCTGCAGGTTGTCGTCGTTGTGGTAGAGCGCGCCCTTCGGAACATAGGAGTTTGCGACCTCGCCCACGCCGAAGGTCACGGTGTCGACGATCGCCTGCTTGTCGATCGCGAAGTCCAGCGCCTGACGGACCTCCTTCTTCGCCAGTGCCGGGTGCTCATGGTTGAGCAGCAGATGGTCCTCGCGGGTGGAGGGATCCTTGTGCACGACGAGGTCGGGGTTCTTCTCCAGCTCGGCCACGCTGGAGAACGGCACGAAGATCGCCGCGTCCAGCTCGCCCGCCTGCACCTTCAGCATCCGGGTATTGTCGTCCGGCACCGAGACCCATTCGACCCCGTCCAGCTTGACCTTGTCCGCCTCCCAGAACTCCGGGTTGCGCTCCAGCACGACCTTGTCGCCGCGGATCCACTCCTTGACCTTGAAGGCGCCGGAAGCCACCGGCATCTCGCCAAAGCCGATCTCGTCCGCCTCGATCGCCGCCTTGGACAGGACCGAGACGCCCGGCATGGCCAGCGAGGCCAGGAACGGCGCCGAGGGCGTCTTGAGCTTCACCACCAGCGTCCGGTCGTCCGTGGCTTCCGCCGTCTCCACCACCTGGTAGCTGTCGCTCCACAGCGATTCCTCGCTGTCGCGGATGCGCAGGATCGAGAAGGCCGCGTCTTCCGCCGTGATCGGGCTGCCGTCGGAGAACTTCGCGTCGCGCATCTTGAAGGTGTAGGTCAGCCCGTCCGGCGACATCTCCCAGCTCTCGGCCAGGCCCGGCACCAGCTCCGTGCCGCTCTTGTCGACGCGCACCAGCACGTCGTGGACGTTCATGAACACCCAGAAGTCGACGTTCTGCGCGGTCTTGATCGGGTCGAACGTGGTGCCGTCCTCGCGGCGGCCGATGGTCAGGACGCCGCCCTCGGCCAGCGCCAGGCTCGATCCCAGCACGCTGCCGGCCAGCAGGGTCACCAGCGCCAGGGCATGAATGGAGCGACGTTTCATCGTTTCGACCTTCCCATGAAAAGGCAGCGGCCCTCAGGCGGGCACCGGTGCCGGACGATAAAGCCGGCACGCGACCTCGCGGTCCTCGACCGGCACCAGCGGGGGCGGCTGCCCTCCGGCGCAGGCGGCGAAGGCCTTGGGGCAGCGTGGATGCAGCGCGCAGCCCGCAGGCAGGCGCAGGGGGCTCGGCGGCTCGCCGGCCAGGATCGCCTCGGGCAGCGGCCGGTCGGGGTCGATCTCCGGGATCGCCCGGATCAGCGCGTCGGCATAAGGGTGCAGCGGCCGGCCGAACACCTGCTCGGTCGGCCCCTCCTCGACGATCCGGCCGAGATACATGACCGCCACCCGGTCGCATAAGCGCCGGACGAGGGCCAAGTCGTGAGCGATGAACACCAGCGCCAGGCCGATCCGCTCCTTCAGCTCGATCAGCAGGTTGATGATCTGTGCCTGGATCGAGACGTCCAGCGCCGCCACGCACTCGTCCGCGATCACCAGCTTCGGCTCGATCGCCAGGGCACGGGCGATCCCGACCCGCTGGCACTGACCGCCGGACAGGCTGCCCGGCCGCCGCGCGGCGAATTCCGGACGCAGGCCGACCATGGTCAGCAGCTCGGCGACCCGCGCAGCCACACCGCTGCGCGGCACCTTGCCATGGACGCGCAGCACCTCGGCCAGGGTCTCGCCGATCGTGAGGCGCGGGTTCAGGGAGTTCAGCGGGTCCTGGAAGATCATGGCGGTCTGCCGGCGCAACGCCGCCCAGGCCGCCCGGCTCTCCACCGCCTCGCCGGAAAAGCGCAGGCTGCCGCCGCTCAATGGGGTCAGGCCCATCATCGCCCGGCCGAGCGTGCTCTTGCCGCAGCCGCTCTCGCCCACCAAGCCCAGCGTCTCGCCCGGCCGCACCGCCAGCGACACACCGTTGACCGCCCGCACCGTCCCGCCGCTGCCGCGGAACTGCACCACCAGGTCCTGCGCTTCCAATAGCGACGCGCTCATCGGCCGAACTCCAGGACCGGCGCCTCGATCGGATAGAGGCAGGCCGCCTCGCTGCCGTCGCACCTGGCTTCCAGCGGCGGCACCAGCTCCCGGCAGCGCGGCTGCACCCGGGAGCAGCGCGGGTGGAAGCGGCAGCCCGACGGCATGGCACCCACCAGCGGCGGCTGGCCCGGAATGGTCGGCAGGAGGCCCTGGCCTCCGCCGCTGGCCGGCTGGCAGCGGATCAATGCCGCGGTGTAGGGATGGTGCGGGCTGGTCAGGACCCGGCGCTTGTCGCCCTGCTCAGCGATCCGGCCGGCATACATCACCGCGATCCGGTCGCAGGTCTGGGCGACCACGCCCAGATCGTGGGTGATGAGCAGGATCGCCAGGCCCCGCTTGTCGCGCAGGTCCAGCAGCAGGCGCAGGATCTGCGCCTGGATAGTGACGTCCAGGGCGGTGGTCGGCTCATCGGCGATCACGAGCTGCGGGTCGCAGGCAAGGGCCGTCGCGATCATGGCGCGCTGGCGCATGCCCCCGGACAGCTCGTGCGGATAGTTGTCGATCCGTGCCGCCGGGTCCGGAATGCCGACCTGGCGGAGCAGTTCGATCCCGTGCGCCCGCGCTTCCCGCCGGGACAGGCCCAGATGGTGGCGCACCGCCAGGCCGATCTGGTCGCCGATCCGCATGACCGGGTCCAGATGGCTGGACGGGTTCTGGAAGACCATGCCGATCCGCCGCCCGCGCACCCGGCCCATCGCCAAAGGATCCAGCCCGACCAGTTCCTGACCGTCGAGCCGCACCGAACCTTGGGTGATCGCGAGCGAGCCCGCGGGCAGGAGGCCGATCACCGCCCGGCAGGTGACGGTCTTGCCCGACCCGCTCTCGCCGACCAAGCCCAGCACCTGGCCCGGCGCCACCTTGAAGCCCACGTCCTCGACCACGCTGCCGCGGCCGGACGTGACGGTCAGTCCCTGGACATCGAGCAGGGCGTCGCTCATTCGCGCACCCCCAGCAGTTCGCCCAGCCCGTCGGCCAGGAGCGAGAAGCCGAAGGCCAGCACCACGATGGCCAGGCCCGGAAAGGTGGTGATCCACCAGGCGGTGGTGATGAAGCCCTGCCCTTCCGCGATCATCAGGCCCCATTCCGCGGTGGGCGGCTGCACGCCCAAGCCCAGATAGGAGATCGCCGCCCCGTTCAGGATCACCAGCACCGCGTCCGACATGGCGAACACGATCGAGCCGGTGAGCGCGTTGGGCAGGATGTGGCGGAACAGGATCCGGCCATGGCCGAAGTCCAGGCTCTTCGCGGCCAGCACGAAGTCGGCATGCTTGAACACCAGCACCTGCGCCCGGATCAGCCGCGCATAGGAGACCCAGCCGACCAGGGCCATGGCGATGTAGAAGCTGGCGAGGCCTGGCCCCAGCACCGCGATGATCGCGATCATCAGGACCAGGAAGGGAAAGGCCAGGACGATGTCGACCAGCCGCATGAACAGATTGTCGACGATCCCGCCGGCATAGCCCGAGACGGCGCCGATGCAGGTGCCGATCAGAAAGGGGAAGATCACGCCGAGAAAGCCGATCTGCAGGTCGATCCGGGCTCCCCAGATCACCCGGGACAGGATGTCCCGTCCGAAATTGTCGGTGCCCAGCCAGTGGGCCGCGGAAGGCGGCTGCAGCTTGACCATCAGGTCCTGCGCGATCGGGTCATAGGGTGCGATCCAGGGCGCACCGATGGCCAGCACCGCCCAGGCGCCCACCAGCAGCACGCCCAGCACCAGGGGCATGGGGAGGCCCGGGATTCGCAGCCGCGGCCTTGCCAGCGCCACGCTCACAGCCGGATCCGCGGGTCGATGGCGACGGTCAGCACGTCGGCCAGGAAATTGATCAGCACGGTCGCCACCGCGAACGCCATGGCGATCGCCTGCACCACCATGTAGTCGCGCGCGAAGATCCCGCGCACCAGGAGCTGGCCCAGGCCCGGCAGGGAGAACACGGTCTCGACCACCACCGAGCCGCCGATCAGCCAGCCGATGTTGACGGCCAGCAGGTTGATCGTCGGCACCAGCGAGTTGGGCAGGACGTGGCGGCGGAAGATCACCCGTTCGGGCAGGCCGCGGGCGCGGGCCGCCGTCGCCTGGTCGGAAGCCATCTCGGCAATCATGGAGGCGCGCAGATTGCGGGTCAGCACCGCGGAGAGCGCCAGCGCCACGGTCAGGCAGGGCAGCACCATGTGGTGCAGCCGGTCCAGCCAAGTGTCGCCGAAGCCCGCCACCGGGAACAGGCCCAGGTTCACGCTGAGCAGGATGATCAGCATGATGCCGAGCCAGAAGGCCGGCAGGCCCAGCCCGGCGGTCGAGACCAGCCGGATCGCATGGTCCAGGGGCCGGCCGCGGTGGCGCGCCGCGAGCGAGGCCAGGGGCACGGTGATCAAGAGGGACAGGATCACGCTGCCCACCACCAGCAGCACGGTCGGCAGGATCCGGTTGGCCATCAGGTCGAGCACGCCGATCTTGAACACGATCGAGCGGCCCATCTCGCCCTGGGACAGGTTCTGCAGGAAATAGAGATACTGGGTCCAGAGCGGCTCATCGAGCCCGTACTGGGCGCGGATCTTGGCCAGTGCCGTGGGTGTAGCCCGGGTACCGAGCAGCAGCCTCGCCGGGTCACCCGGGATCGAGCGGATCAGCACGAAGGTGATCACGCTGATCCCGAACAGGACCGGCAGGAGTTGCAAAGGCCGCCAGAGGACGAAGCGGAAGCGGTGCATCGTCGGCTGCCTGGCTCAGCCCGCCGCCCGCTGGCGGCCGAGAAAGTCCAAGAGGGTCCGGCGGTAGGCCTGCGGCTCTTCATAGAAGGCCGAGTGCGAGCTGTTCTGGAAGATCCGGATCTCGCCGTTCGGCAGCGCGTTATAGATGCGCATGCCGCAGGCCGGGGTCAGCACGTCGTGCTGGCCCTGGATGACCAGGGTGGGCCAGGTGAAGCGGTGGAGCTGGTCGATCCGGTTCCACGTCCGGATCGAGCCGGTATAGTGATACTCGTTCGGCCCCTGCACGGCGAGGAAGATTGGGTAGTTGAAGCCAGCCTTGCTGTCGGCGGCGGGCTTCGGCCGTTCCGGCAGGCGGCGGATGTGGCGAAAGTCGAGCAGGTCCACCACTGCCTGATAGGCAGGGTGGTCGTAGTTCCCCATCGCCTCGAACCGCTGCATCATCTGCACGGTCTCATGGCCCATGGCCCCGCGCAGCCGCTCGATCTCGGTGAGCAGATGCGGAATGTCGGCCGCGGTGTTGGCCAGGATCATCGAGGCGATGCGCTGCGGGTAGGTCAGCGCATACTCGATCCCGCACCACCCACCCCAGCTGTGGCCGAGGAAATGGATGCGCTTCAGGTCCAGCGCGTCCAGGACCGCCTCGACCTCCTCGACATAGCGCCCGAGCGTCCAGAGCGACGGGTCGTCCGGATGATCGGAGGCGCCGGTGCCGAGCTGGTCGTGGACGACCACCCGGTAGCCAGCCTCCACCAGCGGCAGGTGCGGCGCGCGCAGATAGTTGCAGGGCAGGCCCGGGCCGCCGTTCAGGAGAAAGACGGTCTCCGGGCCATCGCCATAGGAATAGACCTTGACCTTGTGGCCGCCGCCGACCTCGACCTCATGGGTCGCATCCGCCGGCCGGTCGTCCCAGACGACGAAGCCGTCCGCCAGGACCGCACGATCGTACATCAGCGGCCCCGGTGCTTTTCGAGGAAGGCCAGCAGCACCGGGTAGTAGGCGTGCGGCTCCTCGTAGAACGGCATGTGGCTGCTGTTCGGGAAGCAGTGCAGCTCCGCATCCGGCAGCGCCAGCTTCATCTTGAGCGCGCAGGCCGGGGTGAGCTCGTCATGCTGGCCCACCGTGATCAGCGCCGGCACGGTGATCCGGTGCATGTCCGGGATGCGGTTCCAGTCCTTCAGGTTGCCGGTGTAGAGGAACTCGTTCGGCCCTTGCATGGTCCCGTAGGGGCCCATGTTCCAGCCGTCCAGCGAGCGCTTGACCGGAGCCGGCCACTCGTCGAGCCGGCAGACATGGCGATAGTTCAGGATGGTGACCGCCGCCTGGTATTCCGGATGGTCGAGCGTACCCTCGGCCTCGTGGCGCTGCATCATCGCGACCGTTTCCGAGCCCAGCGCCGAGCGCAGCCGCTCCAGCTCGCTCACCAGATGCGGCATGTCACCGACCGTGTCCTCCAGGATCACGGTCTTGAGCGCTTCCGGATAGGTGAGCGCATAGTCGATGCCGAGCCAGCCGCCCCAGCTGTGACCGAGCAGGTGCACCCGGCCCAGCCCCAGCGCCTTTCGGACCTGCTCGGTCTCCTCGACATAGCGGCCGATCGTCCAGAGCGCGGCATCGGTCGGCTGGTCGGACTTGCCGGTGCCGAGTTGGTCGAACGCCACCACCCGGTAACCATGGTCGATCAGGCAGGAATGGGCGTCGCGGAGATAGTCGCAGGCCAGGCCCGGCCCGCCGTTCAGGCAGAACACGGTCTCATCGCCTGAGCCGAACTCGTAGGCGACCACCTTGAAGCCGCCGTCGATCCGTACCTCGTGGGTCCGATCCGGCTCGATCTCACGCCACATCCAAAATCTCTCCTTGTCCCCGCCGACTCATCCGGCCCACGCATCATGCAAGCTCATGCAAGTTTCAGGCAAAACACGGACGGCCGCGGCCCAGCCTCGCACGATGCCCGAAATTTCGCCACCACGTCTGCCGGACAGCCATGTCCATGCCAGGCAAAACGCATCCACCACGGCGGATCGTCGCAGAGTCGGGGTTATGCGCGTCCGGGCCGGTCCTGCTCGTCCAGGAAGCCCGCGACCAGCTCCATGCAGGCTTCACGCTCCTCGACATGCGGCATGTGGCTGGACTGCTCGAAGATCGTCCAGCGCACGTCGGGGATCTCGTCCGCGAACGGCTGGACCACTTTCGGCGTCGCCTCGTCATGGCGCCCGGAGATCAGCAGCACCGGCACCTGGATCCGGTCGAGCCGGCCGATCACCGACCAGTCCTTCAGCGTGCCGATCACGTGGAACTCGGACGGGCCGTTCATGGTGAAGTAGACGGTGGGATCGTCCTCGATCGCCTTGAAGGTACGCGCCACCTCGTCGGGCATCGGCACCACCCGGCAGACATGGCGCTCGTAGAAGGCCAGCATCGCCTGCTGGTATTCCGCCGTGGTGGTGGTCCCGGCCGCCTCGTGGCGCAACAGGGTCGCCTGCACGTCCGCCGGCAGCTCCGCGCGCAGCCGGTTCGCCTCCTCGACCCAGAGCCGCATCGACGGCGGCGAGTTGGCGATTACCAGCGAGCGCAGGCCTTTTGGCTGGCGGATCGCATGCTCGGAGCCCAGCATCCCGCCCCAGGACTGGCCGAACACGTGGTAGCTGTCGGCGATCCCCAGATGGCGCAGGAGATTGTCCAGCTCGTCCAGGAACAGCTCCACCGTCCAGAAGTCTGCCCCCTTCTCGGGCAGGTGGGTGGAGCGGCCGTTGCCCAGCTGGTCGTAATGCACCACGGCTCGGCCGGTCGCCGCGATGTCCTTCAGGGAATCGACATAGTCATGGGTGCAGCCCGGCCCGCCATGGAGCACGACCAGCGGCGGGCGGCCGTTCCCCAGATCACCGGTCACCCGGTACCAGGTGTGCCACACGCCGAACGGCGCGCGGTCCTCGCGAACCATGCTCATGAAAGCGTTCCAGTCCCAACCCCTGCCCCAGCCTTAGCGGTTCGATCCGGACATTGGCTATCCGGAAGAGCTGGCGAGGTGCCAAGCGGCCTACCATCGGGGACCGGAGCTACCGACATGAGAACGGAGCGCACATCCATCCGAAGGGAAATGCTCCCGATGAGCCTGTCGATCTACGAGGCGTCCGTCCCGGTCTTCATCCGCGGCATGCGCAATCTCCAGGCGATCCTCGCCAAGGCCGAGGCCCATGCCGGCGACCGGGGCGATCCACCCTCGGTGCTGATCGAGGCGCGGCTCGCACCGGACATGCTCCCCTTCAACCAGCAGGTCCAGCGGGTCAGCGACACGGCCAAGGGTGCGGCGGCCCGCCTGGCCGGCCAGGAGGTCCCGAGCTTTCCTGACACCGAGACGACCTTTCCCGAGCTGCAGGAGCGCCTGACCCGGACCATCGCCTATCTGGAGAGCGTGCCTGCCGACCAGATCGAAGCCGGGGAGAACCGCCCGATCGTGCTGCGCCCGCGCGGCGGGGAGCTGCGCTTCGACGGCAAGACCTACCTCCTGAGCTTCGCCCTGCCGAACTTCTTCTTCCACGTCACCACCGCCTACGCGATCCTGCGCGAGCAGGGCGTGCCGGTCGGCAAGATGGACTATCTCGGCGGGTTCTGAGCCGGTATCCGGCGGGCCGGCCGCCGCGGCAGATCGAGCAGCCGGCCCATTGGATCTAGCGCTCAGCGCCCGGCGATCTTCCGGTCGAGGAAATCGCGGATGAGCGGAGCGATCTCGTCGAGCTTGTCCTCCAGGGCAAAGTGGCCCGTGTCCAGCAGATGGAACTCGGCGTCCGGCAGGTCGCGCAGGTACGGGTGCGCGCCTGCCACGGGAAAGATCTGATCGTTCTCGCCCCAGACGATCAGCGTCGGCGGCTGCCGTTCCCGGAAGAACGCCTGGATCTGCGGATAGAGCTCTACGTTGGTGCGATAGTCGTAGAACAGGTCGAGCTGGATCTCCCGGTTGCCCGGCCGATCGAGCAGTGCCTGGTCATGGACCCAGTTGTCCGGGCTGATCCGCGCCGGGTCCTTGACTCCGTCGGTATACTGGAACCTGGTTGCTTCCAGCGTCACCAGTTCCGCCAGAGCCTCCCGCCGTTCCTTGGTGTCGCTCGCCCAATAGGCCTTGATCCCGTCCCAGAACGGGCCGAGCCCTTCCTCGTAGGCGTTGCCGTTCTGGACGATCAGGCCGCTGACGCGTTCCGGGTGCTTCAGGGCCAAGCGGTAGCCGACCGGCGCGCCGTAATCCATGACATACATGGCATAGCTCTGGGCGCCGAGCCGGCCGAGCAGGCCGTCGACCAGGTCGGCAAACCGGCCAAAGCCGTAGCTGAAGCCCGCCCGGTCCGGCGCGGCACTCTGGCCGAAACCCGGATAGTCCGGGGCGATGACACGGTAGCGATCCGCCAGGAGCGGGATCAGGTTGCGGAACATGTGGGACGAGGTCGGGAAGCCGTGCAGGAGCAGCACGACCGGGCCATAGGCCGGACCGGCTTCGCGATAGAACAGATCGACACCATCGACCTCGGCGGAACGATAGTGCACGGTGATGGGCGCGTGAATGGTCGTTACTCCAGTCCTGGACGATGCCGGAAAGTCACTCCGGATGATCACCGCAATGAAGCCAGCGAACGTCGAGCTGCTGTTCACCACTCCGTCACCTGCGCCCTGTTGCCGGGTGCATGATCATCCGGAGTGATGCCTGACCATATGTTTCCGCATCCCGATCCGTTAATGGCGCCCTGCCGAAAGGCACTCTTCCACCAGACGGAATAATCGCTGCGATCCTCGCTCAATGGATCAGGTCGTTCCGGCGCAGCCGCTCCACCGCCAGGTCGACGAACGCCCGCACCTTGGCGGAGACCCGCCGGCCCTCGGCATGCATGACATGGATCGGCCAGGCAGCTTCCTCGTACTCGGACAGCACCGTCCTGAGACGGCCATCGCGCAGGGCCGGGGCGATCTGGTAGGCGAGGACGCGACTGAGGCCCCATCCCTGCTCGACGGCGGCGATGACCGCGTCGTTGGTATTGCAGAGGAGGCGCGGGCAGACCGCGACGCGCGTCCGGCTCTTACCTCCAAACTGCCATTCGGGCGACGTCCAGGCCGCCGTCGGCGCGATGATCCGATGATGGACGAGATCGGCTGGAACCTGCGGGATGCCGTGCTGCTCGAAATAGGCCGGGGCACCGCAGACCACCTGCCGGACCGAGCCGACCCTGATGGCGCGCAGATCGGAGGCCGGCAGGTTCCCGATCCGGATCGCCACGTCGATTCCCTCGTCGATCATGTGCACGATGCGGTCGACGAACACGCTCTGCACCGTCACCAGCGGATACATGTCCAGATATTCCAGCAGGATCGGCAGCACGTGCATCTGGCCGAACATCACCGGGGCGGTGATGGTGAGCGTGCCCGAAGGATCGGCATGGAAGCCGGCTGCCGACGCTTCGGCGTCCGCGATGTCGGCCAGGATCCGGCGGCAGTCCTCCAGGTAGCGCCCGCCCGCCTCGGTGGTCTTGACCGACCTCGTGGTCCTGGTGAGCAGCCGGGCGCCGATGGCTTCCTCCAGCGCCGAGATCACCCTGGTGACCGCGGGCGGGCTCAGATGCAGCTGGCGGCCGGCCTTGGCGAAGCTGCCGAGCTCGGCGACCTTGACGAATACCCTCATGGCTTGCCAGCGATCCACGGTCAGCCCCCTGCTCACACCACGTCGCGTACCGACGCATCCCTGGACCATCGCCTCCGTCGCGAGCAAGGTCATAATTCAGGGGCCTGGATGGACATTTTGCCTGCTTGATTTGAAACATCCGGATAAACCAGAATATATCTGGATTGATTGTTGCAGTCTGTTGCAGAATTACTGGCTCACCAGAAATTTTCGCGAACCAACAATCATGGATTCTCCCGTCCGGCCGACCTCCCGCCGCCGTCTTCTGGCACTCGCCGGCGGCTTCCTGGCAGCACCTCTGGTTCTGCGCCGCTCGACGGCCCTCGCCTCGACCGGGCCCACCGACGCAGCCTGGGCGGCGCTGGCGGAGATGATGGGCGAAGGCGGCCTCCTGCGCCGCGGCGAACCAGGCTATCGCGAGCATACCCGCCCGCAGAACCTGCGCTGGGATCTGGATCTGCCGGACGCGGTGGTGCTGCCGCGCGATCCGCAGGCGATCGGCCGGGCGATCTTGTGGGCGCGCGAGCAAGGCATGCCGGTGGCGGCGCGCAGCGGCGGGCACAGCTATGCCGGCAGCAGCGCCGGGCCGGGCCTGATCGTGAACATGCGTCGCCTGGACGGCGTGCGCTTTCCCGATCCGGGCGGCGAGGTCGTGGAACTCGGCGGCGGCGCGCTGAATGCCGGGCTCTATGCGGCACTGGCCGACGCATCGCGGGACGAGGACGCGCTCGCCATCGTCCACGGGCGCTGCAGCGGGGTGGGCGCCAGCGCGTTTCTCATGGGCGGCGGCATCGGCTTTGCCATGCGCCACCAGGGCTTCGGCTGCGATGGCGTGGTCGGTGCGGAACTGGTCCTGGCGGATGGCAGCATCGTCCAGTGCTCGGCCGGCGAGCGGCCCGACCTGTTCTGGGCGGTGCGCGGTGGTGGCGGCGGCAATCTTGGCATCGCCACGCGCTGGCGGGTGCGGACCTGGCGGAGCCCGCCGGTCACCGTGTTCAAGGCGGTGTGGCGCAGCCGCCAGCGCGAGACCCTGGCCGAGCTGTTCCGGGTGCTGGAGGCAGCCCCTGCCTCGACCGGCGCCAAGATCACCCTGATCGGCCATCCCGGCGGGATCGAGCTGTCGGTGCTGGGCCAAGCGATCGAGCCGGACGGCACGCTGGAGAATCTGCTGGCGGGGCTCCTGGCGGGCGCGGACGAGCACCAGATCGCACGGCTGCCCTACTGGCAGGCCCAGGCCTTCCTGGGGGAGGCCGGCCAGCCGGCCCACTATCATGAGACCTCCCTGTTCGTGCAGCCCCTGGCCGGCAACGGTGCGGCGCTGGACCGTCTGATGAACTCGCTGGAGCGCCATCCCGCCGCCGCCAAGGGGGAAGGCGCCATCATGAAGTTCTTCCAGGTCGGCGGCCGGATCGGCGCGCTCGCTCCGGACGCCACCGCGATCCCCTATCGGGGCGATGCCTGGATTGCCGGGACCGAGCTCGAATGGAACGGGCAGACCGTGCGGGACGGTCGGCTCGACCGGCTCCTGGACTGGCAGCGGGACATGCATGCCGCCATGCAGGAGACCCTGCCGGGTGCCCGCGGCAGCTATATCAACTTCCCCGACGTGAACCTGCCGGACCCGGCCGCCGCCTATTATGGCCCGAACCTGGAACGGCTGCGCGTGGTGCGCCGGACGGTCGATCCGGATCGGATATTCTCGCCGCCGCGCCGCCAGGGCATCGGCTGAAGGCGGGCGGGCGCGGCCTCCGGCAGGCCGCGCCCCCGTCTCACCTCAGAGCCGCGCCTCGATCGCCGCGACGTCGACCTTGCTGTAGTCCTCGGACAGCTGGAACTCGTCCGCCGCCTTCTGCACCGCCGCCTGGTCGAACTGGTTGGCCGCCGCGATATAGTCGTTCTTGCAGGCGTCCTCGGCCTTCATCTCGGTGGTGATCTGCTTGATCTGGTAGATCGTGTCGAAATAGCCCTGCCACTGGGCCATGTCGTGCCAACCCCAGCCCTGGCGCTGCTCCCAGGGGCCGCGGAAGATCTTGCCGAGCTGCATCATCGACTCGGTGGCGATCTCGGGGGTGAGCGTGCTGGCCAGGGCCGGGAACTGCTCCAGCACGATCTGGGTGGTGGCGCGCGGGTTCAGGTGGCCGAACTCCAGGCCCATCGCCCAGGCGCGGAAATAGTTCTCGTAGAGCGCCTTCTTGGCCTGGTCCTCGAAGTCGGACGTGCGGATCACGAAGGTGTTGGCTGGGAACTTCGAGAAGTCGTAGGGCAGGATATAGTCGTAATCCATGCCCTGGCCGAACCACTGCGCGCGCAGGCCTTCCCAGCACAGCGACGTGTCGCCCTGCCCCTGCTGCAGCGCCTGGCCCCAGATCGGGCCGGCCTCCAGATACTCGACCGAGGCGGGGTCGACGCCGGCCTGGGCCAGCATCGGGTCGACGATCGCCTTCCAGCCGATCGAGCCGACCAGGATCTTCTTGCCGGCCAGCTCCTTGATGTCGGCGGGCTTCTTGCCCTTCACGAAGGCGAAGCTGAACGTGTCGTAGGCGCCCATGTGGAACACGGACTTGAGCGGGATGCCCTGCTCCAGGCCCAGCGAGAACACGCCCGGGCTCGGGAAGCCGACATCGGCCTGATCCTGGTCGACCAGCTTGATCGTGGCGGTCGCTTCCAGCGGCCCCGGCTCCAGCGTGGTCTGGATGTCGCCGAACCAGCCGAACTTCTGGGCGACCCAGTAGGGATAGTCGTCCAGCACCTCGATCGTGCCGCGCGGGCTCACCCAGCGCACCGTGTTGGTCGCCTCCTGCGCCATCAGGAAACGGGGTGCCGCCATCGTCCCGGCTGCGGCGATGCCGAGACCCACGAAGCTGCGCCTGTCCAGACCGAACATCGATTGCTCCCCCAACATGCGCCGGTCAGGACTCCCACCCGGCATATTTCTTACCCAGCCAATAGAAGAACACGTAGATGGAGATGCCGATGACCGCCAGGAGCACGATGCAGGCGAAGAACTGCGGCATCTGGATCAGTGACGAATAGTAGGTCAGCCGGTTGCCGAGCCCGAAGCTGCCGCCGACCATCTCCGCACCCACCGCGGTGAGCAGGCCGAAGATCGAGCCCACCATCAGGCCCACGATCACCATCGGCATCGCCATGGGAATGCGGATCTTCATGAAGATCTGCAGGGTGGAGGCGCCGAAGCTCCGGGCCAGCGCGATCTTGGCGAGGTCGGTGCGGCGAAAGCCGGTGGCCGAGTTGATCATCACCATCGGCCCCGACGCCAATGCCACGGCGATGATCCGCGGGCTGTAGCCGAAGCCCAGCTTCAGGATCAGCAGCGGCACCAGCGCCAGCATCGGCGTGGTCACCAGCAGCAGGATGTAGGGTGCGATGATCCGTTCCAGCAGCGGGAACTGGGTCACCAGTGCCGCCAGCACGAAGCCGACCGTGGCACCGATCGCGAAGCCCGTCAGCAGCTCCACCAGCGTATGGCCGACATGCGGGGCCAGCAGCGGGAAGTCGCGCACCAGTGCCGCCGCGATCAGGCTCGGCGTCGGCATGATGTAGGTCGGCACCTCGTAGAGGCGGAGCAGCAGCTCCATCCCGCCGATCAGGGCCAGTGCCACGAAGGCGATCAGCGCCCATTCGCGGCCGGACTTGATCAGGCCGAGCTGGCCGGCCACGCCCGACCAGTTGCTGACACCGACGGCCTGGCCGTCCTCATGCTTGTCGAAGCTCGGGATGTTGTCGGCGAGCTGGCGATCGACGCTGGCCATTGGAACTCCTGGTCAGGCGGCGGCGGGGCGGGCCGGGGCTTTGTGCTCGATCGAGGCCTTGATCTCGGCGACCAGCTCGACGAAGTGCGGCGCGGCCTGCACCTCCAGCGGCCGCGGCCTCGGAATGTCGATGTCGAAGACCTTGGACAGCCGGCCGGGCCTGGCCGACATCACGTAGACCCGGTCGGCCAGAAACACGGCCTCGGGGATCGAGTGGGTGATGAAGACAATCGTCTTCTTCGTCTCCAGCCAGATCTCCTCGATCAGCAGGTTCATCTCGTCGCGGGTGAAGGCGTCGAGCGCGCCGAACGGCTCGTCCATCAGGAGCAGCGAGGGATCGACCGAGAGTGCGCGCACGATCGAGGCACGCTGCTGCATGCCGCCGGAAAGCTCGCGCGGATACTTGCCCTCGAAGCCGGCGAGGCCCACCCGCTGCAGCAGGCCGTCGATCCGCTCCCTGGCCGGGGCTTGGCGGCGGATCTCGAACGGCAGCTCGATGTTCTTCTGCAAGGAGCGCCAGGGCAGCATGTTGGCTTCCTGGAACACCATCGCGATCTGCGGCGAGGGCTTCGTCACCGGCTGGCCGTCCAGCAGGATCCGGCCCGAGGACAGAGCGTGCAGGCCGGCCATCGACCAGAGCAGGGTGGACTTGCCGCAGCCGGAGGGCCCGACCACGCAGACGAACTCGCCGTCCTGCACGTCCATGGAGAAGCGGTCCAGCGCATGGGTGCGTCCGGTCGGCGTCTCATAGAACTTGCTGGCGCCCTCGACCGCCAGCTTCGGGCGCCTTGCCGCGCTCATTGCTTCCCCTTTGTCCGGCGCCGGCGTTCTCGCCGCGCTGCGCCGCTCCCCTCACGAAATGAGGACGTCGCAACAGTTCCGGCCTCCCGTCAAGCCCACCTGCCTTCGGAAAACCCGCTGTTGCAGGCCTCGGCACAGACTTTACCATCCCGGGATCACATGAAGGCGGGGAGGGATGAGGATGGCGCCGGTGAAGGTACTGGTGGTGGGGGTCGGCAACATGGGCCTGAGCCACGCCAAGGCCTACCAGAAGCAGGACGGGTTCGAGCTGGTCGGCCTGATGAGCCGCACCATCCAGGCGAAGAAGGACAAGCTGCCCGAGGAACTGCAGGGTGTCCCGCTGTTCCAGGACTTCGACGAGGCTCTCAAGGCGACCCGGCCCGATGCGGTCTCGATCAACACCTACCCGAACAGCCATGCCGACTACGCGATCCGCGCCATGGACGCGGGCGCGCATGTGTTCATGGAAAAGCCGATCGCGACCAATCTCGCCGATGCCGAGCGGGTGGTCGCCAAGGCCAAGGAAAAGAACCGCAAGCTGGTGCTGGGCTACATCCTGCGCGTCCATCCGGCCTGGGCGAAGTTCGTCGAGATCGGCCAGACGCTGGGCAAGCCCCTGGTCATGCGCATGAACCTGAACCAGCAGAGCTCGGGCGAGGCCTGGCCCTGGCACAAGGCGCTGATGGAGAGCCTGACCCCGATCGTCGACTGCGGCGTCCACTATGTCGACGTGATGTGCCAGCTCACCCGGGCCAGGCCCGTGCGCGTGCACGGCATCGGCGCCAAGCTCTCGGCCGAGACCAAGGTCCAGAACTACGGCCACCTGCACGTGCAGTTCGACGACGGCTCGGTCGGCTGGTACGAGGCGGGCTGGGGGCCGATGATGTCCGAGGTCGCCTATTTCGTGAAGGACATCGTGGGCCCGAACGGCTCGGCGAGCATCGCCTACAAGCCCCAGGAAGGGCAGAGCGAGGCCAAGACCGATCAGATCTCGGATTCGGCCGACATCGACCAGCACACCAAGACCAACGCGATCAAGCTGCACCACGCCGAGCTGGACGAGCACAACCACTTCAAGCGCAAGGACGAGTGGATCTCGACCGAGGACGAGCCCTCGCACCAGGAGCTGTGCGACCGCGAGCAGGCCTGGTTCCTGAAGACGATCGTCGAGGACATCGACCTCACCGAATCGAAGGCCGATGCGGTCAACAGCCTGAAGATCGTGCTGGCCGCCCAGCAGTCGATCGACGAGAAGCGGTCGATCGATCTCTGAGCCCTGCCCCATGTCATCCCGCAACTTGGCGGGATGACTTCAGGAAGGCGGCGTGACGGGGGCGTGTGGCGGGCCGATGCCGTCCAGCCCGCCGCCCTCCAGCGGCAGCACCTGCCGCAGATAGGCTGCCATCCCGCGCTCCGGCTGCCATTGCCGGGGATAGCCCAGCGACACCTCCTCGTAGCGCACCCCGTCCAGCCAGCGCCGCTCCCGCACGTGCAGATGGCCATGGACGCAGGCCAGCGCGTTGAACCGCCTGGGCCAGTCGGCGGTGGCCCGGGTCCCGCACCAGGGCGCGAAGCGCGGGACGCGCGGGATGCGCACCAGTTCCTCGCGCAGCGGCCAGTGGCTGACCAGCAGGTTGGGCAGGCCCGGCTCCAGCGCCTCCAGCCGGCG
>NZ_DATMFZ010000071.1:0-2663 GCF_035556675.1 Geminicoccus sp.
CTACGGTCTGCGCGACGTCTGCCACTTCAACCCGCCGATGGGTTTCATCCGCGACCCGGCGGCGGTGCTGGAAGCCGCGCAGTTTGTGGAGCGCCATCCGAGCCGCTTCGTCTTCCTGGCGGTGGGCTCGCCGCAGCAGGAGATCCTGGCCCACCGGATCAAGCAGCGCGGCCAGGCGGTAGGCATCGGCCTGTGCGTGGGCGCCTCGCTGCTGTTCCTGGCGGGCGAACTGCAGCGGGCACCTTTGTGGATGCAGCGCGCCAGGCTCGAATGGCTGCACCGCCTGCTCCAGGAGCCCAAGCGGATGTGGCGGCGCTATCTCTACGACGCGCCCAAGATCCTGCGGATCGCCGCTGACCATCGGCGCGAGCAGCGGGTCCTGGTCAGCGTGGTCGTCCTGACCCGCCACCACCAGGAATTCCTCCCGCGGCTGATCGAGCGCTGCGACGCCCAGAGCGGCTTCAATGCTGGTGCCATCGAGCTCCTCGTGGTGGACTGCTCGGCCGACGGCTTGGCCCGGTCGATCGTCGAGCGTGCCGCGGGGGAGAGCCGGACCATCCTGCGCTTCTTGCACCTGCGCGACATAGGCGCCGCCAAGGCCCGCGCCCTGGCCGTCGATCAGGCGGCTGGCGAGTTCGTAGCCTTTCTCGACGACCACGCCCTGCCCGGTCCGGCTTGGCTGGAGACTATGCTTCGGATCACCCGGATCTACGACCCGGACGTCGTACTGGGCCCGGTCGAGGCCGTGCCCGACGAGGCGGGCCAGCGCGACGCCCAGAAGCTCGACACCGGCGTCTACCGCCGCTTCTTTAGCTATCGCAACGACGCCGCCACCGGCACGAGCTTCGAGCCGCGCCGGCCGCTCCAGTTCAAGAGCGGCGGCTCCTACGTCCCGTTCGAGATCCGCAACGCGATGATGCTGAAGGCGAACTTCCGCCAGATCCCCAGCACCGCCACCGGTGCCGACGGCGAGGATGAGCTGTTCTTCAAGCGCATGCTCCGTCAGGGTCGGCGCCTGGTCTGGTGCGCGGAGGCCAGGGTGGAGGAGCACCTGCCGAGGGCCCTGCTCACGCCCGGCCAGCTCTGCCGGCGGACCTTCCGCCGCGCCCAGCTCACCGCCGGTGTGGCGCTGGGCCCGCCGGTGGCATGGGTGGACGTATGGGCCTGGCTCGTGGTCGGACTTGGCCAGGTCCTGGTCGGCTGCGTGAAGACGCTGTTCTGGCCGCTGTCACGCTCGCGCGGCGTGGCCGGGATGCGGCTGGTGGCCGCCGGTGCGGGCAAGCTCGCCATGCTGGGCGGCCGCGACCCGTACCGCGGGGACAGCGTGGTGATCGAGCCGGCAACGCCCGCCCCGCCGCCCGAGCCGCCGCCCCTACCGCCGGATCCCACGATCGTCCTGGAGCCGCTGCGGGCGGCTACGGATGATGGCAGGGCGAGAGCCGCAGGCAGGCGGCGCTGGTGGCATAGGCGCGCCTCGGCAGCCTGAACGGCAGGAAGCAGGAATTGGCTACCAACATCCTTCTTGAGGATACGGCTACCAAGCGCTCACGCCGGCCGGTGGCAGTCTCGGAGCGCAGCGCCGGCATCGGCCTGGTCGTGATCGACACGCTCCTGCTGAGCCTCGTCCTGGCGCTGAGCCTATTGTTCGGCGGCTGGCGCGGGCTCGATGCCGAGCTGCTTCTCCTGGTCCAGCTCGCGACCTTCGGCGGCTGCAAGGCCCTGCTGGGCCTCTACCCCGGGCATGGGCTGGCCCGCGCCCAGCGGATGCAGAAGGTCGTGCTGGCCGTGGGCATCGCGCTGATCGCGAGCCTGGGCCTGGCCGAGCTGGTAGGCTGGCTGGTCGAGCGGGAGGACACACGGTTCTCGTTCTGGCCGGTCCTGCTGGCCGGAATCGTGCTGGGCGTGGGCGAGCCGGTGGCGCGGCGGATCCTGATGCGGCTCGGCCGCTGGCAGCAGCCCGTGTTCATCTTCGGCGGCGGTGACGCGGCCTACGGCATCGTGCGCCAGCTCGCCTTCTACCCGCACATGGGCCTGCGCGCCGTCTGCATCGTCGACGAGAGCTCGATCTACATCCCCGAGGAATATCAGGGGATTCCGATCATCCGCTTCCGTGAGCTCGGCGAGCACGCCAAGCTGTTCAGCATGACCACGACTGCGATCATCGTCGAGCAGTCGGTGGAGCGGACCTTCATCCTGCGCCTCTACACCACCGGGATCTTCGAGAAGATCCTGCTGGTGCCGAGCTGCCACGACCTGATCAGCCTGGGTTCCACGGTACGGCCGGTGGGCGGCATGCTCGCGATCCAGGCCGGCAACGAGCGCCCGCCACCGCTCTCGGCCTGGCTCAAGCGTGCCTTCGACAAGGCGGCCAGCGGCGTGGCCCTGGTCGTCCTCTGGCCCCTGTTCGCGCTGATCTCGGCCATGATCCGCGCCGACAGCCCCGGGCCCGCGATCTTCGCCCAGCCGCGCTGGGCGGGTACCGACCAGCAGTTCACCGCCATGAAGTTCCGGACCATGTACACGGACGGCGACCGCCGCCTGCGCCGGCACTTTTTAAGCAATCCCGAGGCCGAGCGGGAATATGCGCGGTTCCGCAAGCTCGACAACGACCCGCGCGTGACCAAGATCGGCCGGTTCCTGCGCGCCACCAGCCTCGACGAGCT
>NZ_DATMFZ010000072.1:0-11041 GCF_035556675.1 Geminicoccus sp.
TAGGCGATCATGCCGGTGCCGCCGCCCACCGCGCCCAGGGGGAACGGCCCGGACCCCGCACCGTCCAGGGCGGCGCGGACATGCCTCTCGGTGACGTGGCGGCCGAAAATGTCGTTCAGCACGCCGTCATAGGTCTCGGCCACCACCGGCAGCAGCCAAAGATGCTCGGCCTGCACCCGGTCGGCGAAGCGGTCGACCATCCAGCCGACCACGGCATGATGGGCGATGCCGACTGCGGCCGTGTTGGTGATGAGGATTGGCCCCTGGCTCCAGCCGGCGTCCTGGATCCAGTGCGACCCAGTCATCTCGCCATTGCCGTTCAGGACCGCGATGCCGGCCCACCAGGGTGTCAGCAGCTCGGCAGTGGGCCGCGGCAGCAGGGCGGTGACGCCGGTGCGCACGCCCTCGTTCGGCCGGGCCAGCGTGGTCAGGCCGACCGCGACGCCCGGCACGTCGGTGACGAGGTTGCGGGGGCCCGGCGTGCCGGAGCGGACCAGCCCCAGTTCACGGGCGCGGCGCGGCCGGTGCGGGTCGGTGCTCATGCATTGCCGCAGAGATGGACCCGGCCCGGCTCGAACACAGTGTGCCGGCCGTACAGGCGGTTGCCGTAGAGCAGTGGCTCGCCGGCACCGATCTCGGCATCGCCCACCGCGCCGATGAAGATCGAGTGGGTCCCCCCCTCGTGCGCTTCCAGCAGCGTGCAGGTGAAGCTGGCCGCGGCACCGACCAGGACCGGTGCCGTTGCCGGCATCTCGCGCCACTGGCCGGCCCGGAACTCGTAGGGGCGGCCCTGGAGCGGCTTGCCGGAGAAGCAGGCGGCGACCTCGACCTGGTCGGCCGCCAGCACGTTGACCGCGAATGCGCCGTTGGCGAGCAGCGCGCTGGCCAGCGGGTTGTCTCTCGGGACGCAGACCAGGAGCATGGGCGGTGCCGACGACACGGCAGTCATGGCGCTGACGGTGACGCCGAACCGGCCGGCATCACCGTCCGTGGTCACCACGGAAACGCTCGACGCGACACGGTGCATCGCGCCCTCGAACTGGTCCCGGAGATCAGCGGCAAGGAGCTGGCTGCTCATCCGGGACGCCTGGAAACGGGCAGGTCGATCTTGCTCATGAAGCGTGTCTTAGCGCAGTCCGGGGAAAGCGACGACGACTTCGTGCACCGGAGCCGGTGGCGGCGATGCAACGCGGGACGGGCGAGCGCTGCTGGCGTTGACGGCGACCGGTTCCTCCGCCCATTCGCCGTGGTAACGGCACAAGCGTATCGTGGAGCAATGGCGGCGGCCGGGGGTCGCCGCGGTTCGAGAAGGTGGAAGGCGATGGCAGTGGTTCGCTATCAGCGGGGCGAGAGCGACGAGCGGCCCTGGGGGCGCTGGGAGGTGCTGGATACCGGGGCCACCCATGCGGTGAAGCGCATCACGGTGAAGCCCGGCGCGAAACTGTCCCTGCAGCGGCACAAGCACCGGGCCGAGCACTGGGTGGTCGGCCAGGGCAAGGTCCGGGTCACCCGCGACGAGGACAGCCTGGTGCTGATCACCGGCCAGGCCGTGTACCTGCCGCTCGGCTGCGTGCACCGCATGGAGAATATCGGCGACGTCGACCTCGTCATCATCGAGGTCCAGATCGGCGAGAACCTGGACGAGAACGACATCGAGCGGCTGGAGGACGTGTACGGGCGGAGCTGACCCCAGCGCGGCGGCCGTGCCGCCGCGTCATCATCCACCCTCCACCACCTCTGTCTTCGCCACCCCCAGCGCGCGGGCGAGCGCCCGCAGGCGCTGGTCGACCACGTCGCCGAACGGCATGGAGCCGTCGGCGGGCAGGCCCAGGACCAGGCTCTTGCGCTCCTGGCGGACATAGGCGCGGTTCAGGATCTCGGCGACGGCACCGGAGAGGCGGAAGCCCAGGGTGAGGGCGCGGCCGAGCCGCTCTGCCCAGATCCGCTCTCTAGGGCTGACCAGGGACAGGACCGACGCCAACGCCGGGTCGCCGGGTGGGCCATCATGGCGGATGTAGAGCGCATAGGCCAGGCGGGCGCGCTCGGCATGGTCCAGCGCCAGGAGCGGCATCTGGCTCAGCGCCATCAGGATCATGTGCGCACGCGCATCGGGATGGTCGCGCCAGCCGATGTCGGCCAGATGGCAGGCGGCCTCCCGCAGGCGCCGGTCGTGCAGTTCCTCGTGGGGGAACAGGCTGTCGGTCCAGCGGACCAGGGCTTCGCCCATGGCGGGGTCGCGGTTCCAGGTCCGCCCGACCTCCACCGCCTCGACCAGGAGCGGGTCCTGGTCGATCTCGGTATCGGCCAGATGGCGGATCAGGCGGCCCTCGCGCAGGCCGAACGCAGAGAACACCGCCTGGCGCGGTCTGGTCGCGCGCACCACCCGCTCGAACAGCACCAGGGCCTGAGTGAAGGTCTCGATCCGGCGCTTGGGCACGCCCGGCAGGTCGGCCAGGGCGGCCGTGTCGTAGCGGCCGAGTTCCTTGGCGAACGCCTGCGCCTCGGCGCGCGGCATGGCGAAGCCGTGCAAGACCCGCAGCGGCCCGCTCTGCAAGGCGAGGCGCACCCGTGCGATCGCCCGCCAGCCGCCGCCCACGATGAACAGGTCCTCGCCGACCGTGTCCTCCAGGAATGCGGCGATGCCGTGCAGCATGGCGTCGACATGGCGCCTTGCCGCCGCCATGTCGCCGGCGAAGCGGTCCCCTAAGCGCAGCGTGCCGAGCGGCAGGCTGATGCTCTCTCCGGGGCGGCCGGCATGGATCCGGGCGAACTCCAGGCTGCCGCCGCCCAGATCGACCACCAGGCCTTCCGGGCGATGGAAGCCGGCGCGCACGCCCAGTGCGGTGAAGTAGGCCTCCTCCTGGCCGGAGAGGATAGTGATGGGCACGCCCACCGCCTCTTCCGCCTGGCGAATGAATTCCTGGCCGTTGCTGGCCGAGCGCGACGCCTCGGTGGCGCAGACGTCCAGGGCGGCCACCCGCATCGCCCGGGCGAGCTGGCCAAACCGCGCCAGCGTGCGGATGGCGCTCTGCACGCCCGCCGGGCTGAGCTGGCCGGTGCGTTCCAGCCCCTTGCCCAGCGCGCACATCACCTTCTCGTTGAAGCGCACCACCGGCGTGCGCGAGATCCGGTCATAGACCACGAGACGTACGGAGTTCGAGCCGATGTCGACCACGGCGACCGGGCGGTCGCCGCCCTGGCCGGTCTGCGCCAGGAGATGGGGTACCGGGGCCAGAGCGTTCATGTATCGGTGCGGGCGATCGACACGCGGGTGGTTCCCTTCTTGCGCATGGCGCTGCCCCGGCCGGACAGGCTGGGATTGGTCATGAAGTATTTGTGGGCAGAGAACGGCTCACCTTCCGGCTGGATCCGCGTGTAGGTGCCGTCCGGCTCGAGCAGCCAGCTTCCGGCCGTGTCCTTCAGGTTCGCCACCATCACCTGCGACATGACCTGCTGGTGCACCGTGTCGTTCTCGATCGGCACCAGCGTCTCGACCCGGCGGTCGAGGTTGCGGCCCATCCAGTCGGCCGAGCTGATGAACACCATGGCCTGCTTGGACGGCAGGCCATGGCCGTTGCCGAAGCAAACCACTCGGGCGTGCTCAAGAAAGCGCCCGACCAGGCTCTTGACCCGGATGTTCTCCGACAGGCCCGGCACGCCCGGCCGCAGGCAGCAGATGCCGCGGACCACGAGGTCGATCTGCACGCCGGCCTTGGACGCGCGGTAGAGCGCCGCGATGATGCCCTTGTCGACGATCGAGTTCATCTTCGCCCAGATCGCGGCTTTGCGCCCGGCTTTGGCGTGCTGGATCTCGGCCTCGATGTTCTCCATCAGCTTGGTGCGCAGCGAGTAGGGGGCGACACCGATCTTCTCCAGGCCGGTGGGCTCGACATAGCCGGTCATGAAATGGAACGCGCGCGCCGCGTCGCGTCCCAGCGCCGGGTCGCAGGTGAAGAAGGAGAAGTCGGTGTAGATCTTGGCGGTGACCGGGTGATAGTTGCCGGTGCCGAAATGGACATAGGTCGCGAACTCGCCGCCTTCCCGGCGGACCACCATCGAGACCTTGGCGTGGACCTTCAGGTTGATGAAGCCGAACACGACCTGGACGCCGGCCCGCTCCAGGCGCCGCGCCAGGCGGATGTTGCGGTCCTCGTCGAACCGGGCCTTGAGCTCGACCAGCGCAGTCACCGACTTGCCGCTCTCGGCGGCCTCGACCAGCGCCTTGACGATCGGGCTGTCCTCGCTGGTTCGGTAGAGCGTCTGCTTGATCGCCACCACGTTCGGGTCGAGCGCCGCCTGGGCCAGGAACTGCAGGACGACCTCGAAGCTCTCGTACGGGTGGTGGACGATCAGGTCCTTGGCGCGGATCGCAGCGAAGCAGTCGCCGCCATAGTCGCGGATCCGCTCGGGGAAGCGCGGCGTATAGGGGGTGAACAGCAGGTCGTTGCGCCCGCAGTTCACGATCTGCTTGGCGGCATCCAGGCCCAGGAGGCCGTTCAGCTCCAGAAGCTCCGAGGACGAGACATGCAGATGGTCGAGCAGGAAGCGCTTCAGCTCGTCCGGCATGGTGGTGTCCATGGTCAGCCGGATCACCGAGCCGCGCCGCCGGCGCTTGAGTGCCGTCTCCCACTGCCGGACCAGATCCTCAGCTTCCTCCTCCAGCTCGATGTCGCTGTCGCGGATCACGCGGAAATGGCCGAAGCTCTGGACCTCGAAGCCGGGGAACAGCTTGTCGAAGAAGCGCACCACGAGCTGCTCCAGCCGCACGAAGCGGACTGTGGCGCCGGGCAGACGAACGAAGCGGTCCAGATGGTTCGGCAGGACCAGGAGGCTCACTAGGTTCTCGCCACGGCGCCTTGCCAGCTGGAGCACGATGCCGAGACCCAGGTTCGGCACGAACGGGAAGGGATGGGCCGGATCGATCGCGATCGGGGTGAGCACGCTGGACAATTCGGGGAACAGCCGCTCGGTGAACCAGGCGAGGTCGACCTCGGTCAGCTCGTCTACGTCGCAGACCACGACGTTCTCGGCGCGCAGCATGATGGTCAGCTCGCGCCAGGCACGCTGCTGGTCGTCCATCAGCGAGGAGACCCGCGCATGGATGGCTTCGAGCTGCTCCTCGGGAGTACGGCCGTCGTCGGAGGGCGAGCGCACCCCGGCGGCCACCAGCCCCTTCAGGCCGGCGACGCGCACCATGTAGAACTCGTCGAGGTTGGAGGCGGAGATCGAGAGGAAGCGCAGCCGCTCCAGGAGCGGATGCTGCGGGTTGAAAGCCTCGGCCAGGACCCGCTCGTTGAAGGCCAGCCAGGACAGCTCGCGGTTGATCAGGTCCTCGGGGCCGACCCGGAACGGGCTGGCTCCCTCGTCGGTGACGAGCGGCGGGATCTCGCTCGTGACCGTCGCGACATTCTCGTCCATACCGACCTCTCCACCCAGAAGGCTCCAGCCGTGATCGCGCCTCGTTGTTCCCGCCAGGCCGTTCCTCCCAAGGAAATGGGCGTACACATGGCCGTCCGGCTCGGCAAGAACGGGTCTGACCGACCATGGTGACGGTTCTGTTGCTGCGCCATGCCAAGTCGCGCTGGGACGAGCCGGACCTGGCCGACCACGAGCGCGGGCTGGCGCCGCGGGGCCTGCGCGCCGCACCCGCCATGGGGCGCCATGCCAGGCGCGAAGGCTGGCTCCCCGACCTGGTGATCGCCTCGACGGCCCGCCGGGCGGCCGAGACGGCCAAGCTGTTCCTGGAGGGGGCGGGGCTGGAGCGGCGGATCGAGCCGGTGCCGCAGATCTACGAGGCGACCGCCGGGACGCTCCTGTCCGTGCTCCAGACCCAGCCGGGCGGGGGCAGCATCCTCCTGGTCGGCCACGACCCGGGCATCCAAGAGCTGGCGCTGGACCTGGTCGGCACCGGCGTCGACCGGGAGCTGGACCGCAAGTTCCCGACCGCAGCGCTGGCGGTGATCGAGCTGCCGGCCGGGCGCTTTGCCGAGCTGGAGGCCGGGACGGGCAGGCTAGTGGCGTTCGTGCGGCTGCGCGAATTGGGCTGAGCGGGCGGACGGCCTGGTCTCGCCCGGCAGTGCCGGTGGCCGCGACGAATGCTCAGGCTGCCGTGCGGCCCTTGAGCAGGTCCCGGATCTCGGTCAGCAGGGCCACGTCGGCCGGCACCTCGGGCGCCTTCGGTTCCTCGGTGACCTTGCGCTCGGTCAGGCGCTTGATGTTGTTCACCTGCTTGATGACGATGAACAGCGCGAAGGCGACGATCAGGAACTTGATCACGGCGTTGATGAAGTTGCCGTAGGCGATCACGGCCGTGCCGGCGTCGCGGGCGGCGGCGAGGCTGGGATAGGATTGGTCCCAGTTGGTGAGCTGGATGTATTTGTCGGAGAAGTCGATGCCGCCCAGGAGCACGCCCAGCGGCGGCATGATCACGTCGTCGACCAGGGAACTGACGATGGCGGTGAAGGCGGCGCCGATGATGATGCCGACCGCCAAGTCGACGACGTTGCCCTTGAGCGCGAATTCCTTGAATTCCTGCAGCATCGACATCTGCCGCTCTCCCTGGTCCTGTCGCAAGACAAGGTCAGGATGAACGGGCGACCTGCAGCGGTCAATTCAGCGGTAATGACGTGAGCGTCATCGTCCCGACCAGCTCCTCGCCGGGTGCCAGGACGTGGGTGCCGGTGTCGTTGCGGCCGGGCATGTTCACCGCGTTGCCGGCATGGCTGATCGGCTCGACGCAGAAATGATCCTCGCCCGGCGGGATGTAGACGATCAGATGGTTCAGGACCGGGTCACCGGCGATGCGCAGGCCGCGCCCCTCGTTCGGCCAGCGCACCGTGGCGGCACCGGTGAAGCCGGCGAAGATGTGATCCAGGGCCAGTTCGTCCACCTTGCGCTCCGCGCGGAAGTCGGCCCATGGCGGGACCGGCACCCGCTCGGTCGAGACCTTGGTGGCATCGGTGAGCCAGACGGAATCGACCTCTGCCTGGATCGTGGCGCCGGAATGGCGGTCCAGATAGGGGTGGTGGCCGATGCCGAACGGCATGGCGCGCTCGCCGGTGTTGCGCACGCCGATCTCGACCCGCAGCGTGCCGTCCGTCAGCTGGAATCGCTGCCAGGCGCGGTAGCGGAACGGCACCCAGCGATGCTCGTGGTGGAACACCATGGCGGCACTGGTTTCGTCCTGGCTCGCGACCGTCCAGGAGCCCATCCAGCCATCGCCGTGGATCGCGTGGGGCTCGGGCAGGAAGTTCAGCGGGAGCTGGTAGTCCTGGCCCTCGAAGCTGAAGCGGCCGTGCTGGATCCGGCCGGCGAACGGCACCAGCGGGAAGGAGGCATGGGCGATCGGGTCGCGCAGGTCGCCCCGGCTGGCACGCAGGAGGTCGAAGCCGCCGTCGCGGAGGCTGCGGATCGCCCCACCCCCGGCAGGGTCCACCACCAGCTCAAGGCTGCCATGGCGCAGGGTGACGAGCGGAGCTTCGACCATGGCGCACCCATTTCTCGGGCCTGAGACGCGACGAGCGCCGCCGGACCATTGCCGGCGGCGCTCGCTGGACTACGACGTGAAACGAGCCTCCGCTAGGCGGGCGCGACCTTACTGACCAAGGCAGGTATCGGCATTCTCGGGCGTGCAGACGTCCAGGCCGGTATAGGTCGGATCCTTCGGCGGATCGCCGCCCTCCTTGATCTTCAGGAGTGCATTCATGGTCTCATAGCCCATCTCGAACGGCCGCTGGCCGACTTGGCCGAGCGAGAGGCCCTTCTTCAGGAGTTCCATCTGGACCGGCAGCGTGTCGGCGACCACCAAGGCTAGCTCCTTCTTGTCGAGCTTGTCCTTGTACTTGGTGACCACCGCCTCGTAGGCGTTGGGCACGAACTGCGGGAAGCCGCCGGTCGGCACGAAGGCGTCCAGGTTGTCGAACTTGGCGAGGATGTCCTCCAACTGCTGCACCGAGCGCGGCAGGTCGTCGTCGGTGTAGAGCGGGCAGCCTTCCACCTCGGTCCAGCCGCCCTGGCCGGTCAGCCGCTCGCCGGGCGCTGCCGCCGACTTGGTGCCGGAGAGCGTGTCGCGGATGCCCTGCATGCGCTCGTTGTGGTTGGCGGCGGCCGCACCGCCGGACTGGATGCAGATCGTGCCGCCGTTCGGCTTGATGCCCTGCACGAGCTTGGCCAGGTTCACGCCGATGTCGTAGTTGTAGGTGCCGATATAGGCTAGGCGGTTGGCCTTGTCCTTCTCCAGGATGTCGGAATCCCAGGTCAGCACCGGGATGCCGGCATCCTTGGCGGCGGCCAGCGCCCGGCCCATCGCCGCGGCGTTGGACGGCGAGACCGCGATGCCGTCGACGCCGCGCGCGATCAGGTCGTTGACGATCGCGACCTGCTCGTCGCCGCCGCCATGCTCGCCGGGGCCGATATATTCGCAGGTCAGCTTGCCGCCGGATTCCTCCTGGGCCTTCATGCAGCCGTCGCGCGCGAAGTCGAAGAACGGGATGTTCATTCCCTTGGGCACCAGCGCGAAGGTGTAGCTCTCCTGTGCCTGGGCGCCGGCCGTTCCGAACGCACCCACCACCGCGGTGGCGATGCCAGCCAACAACAGCTTCCTCATGGGTCTCGACCTCCCTGAACCGGGCTTTGTGACCGGGATGAAGCCATCCCGGGCCGGACCCGCCCCTTCTAGTCCGACTTCTTCCCGCGGATCCGCTCGAGCAGAACCGCCAGAACGATGAAGACACCGACGAAGGTGCCCTGCCAGTTGCTGTCCACGCCGGCCATCAGCAGGGCGTTGCGAATCACCTCGATGAGCGCCGCGCCGACGAAGGCGCCATAGGCGCCGCCCTCGCCGCCCATCAGGTTGGCACCGCCGATCACGGTCGACGCGATCACGCGCAACTCGTAGCCGGTGCCCAGTGCGTTGATCGCGGAGCCCTGCCAGCCGACGATCATGACCGCGGCGATGCCGGCGGTCAGGCCGGCCACCACATAGGCCTGCAGCTTGATCCGGTCGACCGGCACGCCGGTCAGGCGCGCGGCGTTCTCGTTGCCGCCGATGGCATAGAGATAGCGGCCCCAGGCGCTGAAGTTGAAGACCAGGCCGAACACGGCCGTCAGCAGCACCAGCATCCAGACCGGATTGGAGATGCCCAGGACCTGGCCGCCGCCGATCCAGTTGAACTGGTCGGCATAGGGGCCGAACTCGTAGATCATCTTGTTCTGTGACAGCACCACCGCCAGCGAGCGCGCCACCGACAGCATGCCGAGCGTCACCACGAAGGGCGGCAGGCGCAGATAGGCGATCAGCACGCCGTTGACCGCACCGGCGAGCGCACCCGTGGCGAGCCCCGCCAGCACCGCGACCAGCCAGTGGCTCTCCGCCTGCAGGAGCAGCCCGCAGACCACGCCCACCAGGCCCATCACCGAGCCCACCGACAGGTCGATCCCGCCGGTCAGGATCACCGCGGTCATGCCGAGCGCCATGATGCCGATGAAGGCGAAGTTGCGGGTGATGTTGTACAGGTTGCCGCTGGTGAGGAAGGTAGGCTCCACCCAGTTCATGACCAGGCAGATCAGGATCAGGGCGATCGTCACCCAGAAGGGCTGGCTGGCGAAGATCTTCTGGGCGAGGCTGCGCTCCTTGAGTGTCGTGACCTCGTCGATCCGGGCGAAGTCCTGGACGGTGGCAGGGTGCTGGGTGCTGTCGGCCATGTTGCCCTCGCCTCAGGCTGCGCGGATGGCACCGGTGATGAGGCCGGTGACCTCTTCCGGCGAGCTGTCGGCGATCGCCTTGTCGGCGACCTTGGTGCCGCGGCGCATCACCACGACCCGGTCGCAGACCGTGAACACGTCGGGCATGCGGTGGCTGATCAGGACCACGGCCATGCCCTTGTCACGCAGGCGCAGGATCAGATCGAGCACCTCCTTGACCTGGCGGACCGAGATCGCGGCGGTCGGCTCGTCCATCAGCACGACCTTGGCGTCTTTCAGCCTGGTCCGGGCGATCGCCACCGCTTGGCGCTGGCCACCGGACATCCGCTTGACCAAGTCGCGCGGGCGGGTCTCCGACTTGAGCTCAGCGAAGATCTCGCCGGCGCGCGCATACATCTGCGCATAGTCCAGGAACTTGAACGGCCCGTACGACTTCTTGGGCTCCCGGCCCAGGAACACGTTCTCAGCCGCGGTCAGGTTGTTGCAGAGCGCCAGGTCCTGATAGACCACCTCGACGCCACGCTCGCGCGCATCGGCGGGCTTGTGGAAGTGCTGGACCTCGCCATCCAGCCGGATCTCGCCGGTGCTCGGCCGGAAGTTGCCTGCGATGCATTTGACCAGGGTGGACTTGCCCGCACCGTTGTCGCCCATCAGCCCCACGACCTCGCCGCGCTCCAGGTCCAAGTCGACCCCGCGCAGTGCCTCGATCGCGCCGAAATGCTTGCTGATGTCGCGCAGTTCGAGCAGCGCCATCCCGTTCCGACCTCCCTCTGGCGGCCCGATCGTGCGAGCCGGCTTCATTGAGGAAGACCATACACGGGCACCTTTTCGCGTAAAGTCAGATTAATCGTACCTGTTACCCTGTTACGTCGCGAGACTGGCGGCGAACCGGCAGATGCGGCGGGCGGCCTCGTCCAGTTCCGGGTCGGGCACGGTCAGGCTGACCCGGACATGGCCGGCCGCCGGGCCGCCGAACGCATCGCCGGAAAGCACCGAGACTCCCGCCTCGGCCAGGAGGCGGCGGGCGAAGCTGTCGGGGTCCAGGCCGGTGCCCTGCACGTCGACCATCACGAACATCCCGCCGGCCGGGCGCCGGACGATCAGGCCGGGCGCATCTGCCAGCGCGGCGCAGAAGCGGTCGCGCCGTGCCCGGTAGCGCTGGCGATGCTCCGCCAGCTCCGGATGGGGTTCGGCCAGCGCCACGGTGGCGGCGTCCTGGATGAAGTCGGGCAGGCCGTAGAGCATGGCGAGCGCCAGGTCGTGGATGGTGGCGATGGCGCGCTTCGGCCCGATCGTCCAGCCGACCCGCCAGCCGGTCATCGCATGGGACTTGGAGAGC
>NZ_DATMFZ010000073.1:0-2240 GCF_035556675.1 Geminicoccus sp.
AAGGGCTGCTGGAGGCGGCCGGGGTGCGGGAAGGCATGCGCCATGGCGACCTCGCGGCCGGCAGCGGCGTGGTGGCGCTGGGCGCCCTGGCGAAGGGGGCAAGGGTCGACGCCTATGACCTGAGCCCCGGCATGCTGGCGATCCTGGAAGGGCGGGCACCGGCGGTCCATGCGGTCGCCGCCTCGGTCGACCGGCTGCCGGTCGCGGACGGCCACTACGACACGCTGACCATGGGCTTCGGCATCGGCCACCTGCCGGTACCCGAGGCGGCAGTGGCCGAGGCGCTGCGGGTGCTGAAACCCGGGGGGCGGATCGCCCTGTCCTGGTGGGCGGATCGCGACGAGAACCGGGTGAACGGCCTGTTCGTCGACCTGATCGAGGAACTGGCGCTGACCGCGCCGCCCGAGCGCCTGCCGCCCGGACCCCCGATCTTCCGCTTCGCCGACCGCAAGGCGCTGGTGCGCCTGCTGGAAGACGCAGGGTTCACCGACGTGTGCCTGGAGACCCTGGCGTTCCGGCATGTCGTACCGGCCGCTGCCGACTGGTGGGCAATCGGCCGGGGTGCGTTCGCCCGGGTGTCGGCGATCCTGGATGCCCAGTCGGCGCAGGCGCAGGAGCGGATCCGCACCCTGTTCCTGGAGCGGGCAGAGACCTATCGGGACGGCGACGGCATCGCGATCCCGATCAGGTTCCATGTGGTGAGCGGCAGCGCGCCTCGAGCTGAGGGCTGAAGGCCCGCCAGGCTCAGGTCACGAAGTTTCCAGCGGTCAGCTTGGTCACGTCGTACAAGGTGATGGTGCCCTGGCCCCAGCCATAACCGTCGCCGACGAAGGTGGGCTGCCCGGGTGCCGTGTAGGTGACGTCGGTGGTCGCGGTGAAGACGCCGAGATTGATCACCAGGCTCGGGGCTGCGATACCGTCGAACGAGGCCGATCTGGTGGACACCGCGTCGTCGGCGCTGGTGATGGCGCCGTCGCTGTTGCTGTCCAGATCGGCGAACCTGAAGTCATAGCTCTGCTGCTCGCCCGTGGCGGAATTGCTCTGCCGCCAGGAGAACTCCAGCCGGTCGCTGCCGTCGAAGTCGGTGATCAGGTCATTGGCGTGATAGAAGACATTGGTGGGGCTGTCGACGGCCTCCCGGTCGCCATGCATGCGGTAGGCGAAGACGTCGGCACCCTCGCCGCCGGTCATGACCGTCCGCTCGCCGGGGCGAGCCTCGCTGCTGGCCAGGTCGTCGTTGCCTGCCCCGCCGATCAACCGGTCGCTGCCGATCCCGCCGCGGAGATGGTCGTCGCCGGCACCGCCGTCCAGGCGGTCGTCGCCAAAGCCGCCGAACAGCCAGTCGGCACCGTTCTCGCCGCGCATGTTGTCGTCGGACGTGCCGCCATAGGCCGTGTCGTTGCCATCCCCGGCGAACAGGGTGAGAGCCCCGTCATTCTGGGGCCAGCTTAGCTGGTAGGGCATGTCGGCCTGGTCGTCGCCGCTGCCCGCATAGACGACGTTGGCGCCACCGCCGGGCAGGATCCGGTCGTTGCCGTCGCCGCCGAGCAAAAGGTCGTCGCCGACCGTAGCATAGATCCGGTCGTCGCCCGCCCCGCCCTCCAGATGCTCGTTGCCCTGCTCGACCTGGGGCAGCTCGTTGACCTCGTAGGGACGGTAGCCGCTGACCAGCAGATCGTTGCCGTCCCCGCCCAGCAGGCGGTCCTCGCCAGGGCCGCCATAGAGATCGTCGTTGCCGGCGTCGCCCTGGATGGTGTCGTTGCCGACATCACCCCATAGGCGGTCGCGGCCGTCGCCCCCGGACAGCAGGTCGTTGCCATCGCCGCCGCTCAGCCGGTCCCACCCGGCATCGCCCCACAGCCGGTCGCCCTGGTTCTCGCCGTAGAGCAGGTCGTCGCCCAGGCCGCCATACAGCTCGTCCCTGCCGTTGCCGGCATGGATCGTGTCGTTGCCGGCATCACCCCAGAGGCGGTCGCGGCCGTCGCCGTCCCAGACGAGATCGTTGCCGTCGCCGCCGCTGACCCGGTCATGGCCGGCGGCACCCTTGATCACGTCATTGCCCGATCCGGCACGCAGGAGGTCGTTGCCGTCGCCACCCCAGAGCTCATCGTTGCCGGCATCGCCATAGATCGTGTCGTCGCCCGCGTCGCCCCAGAGGCGGTCACGGTCGCGGCCGCCCTCGATATGGTCGTTGCCGTCGCCGCCGCTGACCAGATCGAGGCCATCCTCGCCGTAGATCC
>NZ_DATMFZ010000074.1:0-5613 GCF_035556675.1 Geminicoccus sp.
GTGGGGTCATGGCGGGTCGGGGCCGTTGCCGCACGGCACGCGCACGCTGGCCGATCTGGCCCGGCACATGGTCGAGCTGCTGGACCGGCTCGAGATCGGGCGCTGCGTCGTCATCGGATCGTCGGTCGGCGGCATGTGGGGCGCGCATCTTGCCGCGCGTGCGCCGGAACGGGTCGCCGGGCTGGTGCTGATGAACACCCATCTCGGGGAGGAACCCTGGGCCACCCGGCTGACCTACACAGCGATGCTCGACCAGATCGAGGCCGCCGGCCGGGTCAGCGAGGAACTGGTCGCGGCGATCACGCCGTTGTTCTTCGCCCCGGACATCGAGAAGCGCCTGCCGGCATTGCCGGACCGGCTGCGCCAGCAGATCCACGGCTTCGATGCCGAAGCCCTGCGCCGGTCGATCGTGCCGCTGGGACGGGTGATCTTCGGCCGCACCGACGCGCTCAGCCTGCTGCCGGACATCGTGGCGCCCACGCTGGTCATCGCCGGCGAGCATGATCGTGCGCGGCCGCCGGAGGAGAGCCGTACGATGGCGGAGATTCTCCAGGCCGAGCTGGTCACGATTCCGGGCTGCGGGCATACCGCCACGCTCGAACGACCGGATGCGGTCAATGCGGCGCTGCTGCGATTCCTGGACCGGCTGGGCTGGGGCACCGCACCCGAAGCCGCCGCCGAGTCCCGGTCGAGGGCCGGCAGCTGGTGGTGAAAGCGGTGCTGGCGGCGGCGCAGGCCGGCGTCAGGGGCGGTGACCGGCTCGGTGACTGACGGCCATGCCGGGTCCGGTGGCGGCAGCACCGCCCCTGGCCCCGGCTGGCCGCTCTGCCCGCCGCAGGGCGTCACGCAGCCGCCGCTCGGTCACGCGCAGGCGGACTTCGGTGGACGCCAGGGCGGCGAGCGCCAGCAGGGCCTGTGCCTCGTGCTCCTGCAGCACCCGGGGCCGATAGTCGATGACGCACAGCGAGCCCACGGCGAAGCCTTCATTGTCGAGAATCGGCGTGCCGGCATAGAAGCGGAGCCCGGGTTCGCCCGCGACCGCCGGATTGTCGGCAAAGCGCGGATCGCTCGCCAGATCCTCGACCGAGAAGACGGCCTTCTGCAGGATCGTGTAGTTGCAGAATGCCCAGCTCCGCGGCGTCTCCGGAAGATCCAGCCCGAAGCGCGACTTGAACCACTGCCGCGTGGGCGTGAGCAGGGTGAGCAGCGAGATCGGTGCGCCGAGCGCCTGGGCGGCCAGCCAGGTCACCCGGTCGAACGCCTCCTCGGGTGCCGTGTCCAGCAGCCCGGTGCGCTCCAGCGCCGCCAGCCGCTGGCCCTCGTTGAGCGCGATCGGAAAGGCGGTGCCGGTCGGCACCGTCACAGGTCCGGCATCGGCCAGAGAGCGGCGCAGCGCGGCTACCGCCTGTTCCGGCGTGCCGCTGCGGATCACCCGGCCCTGCCCGTCGGCACCCGCGACCGGCCCGTCGGCCACCGCCAGGATCCGGCTGTGGCCCAGCAACGGGTCCGCCAGGACGCTCTGCAGGAACGCCAGCCGCAAAGGATCCGCATCCGCCAGATCGACCAGCACGGCGCAGGGGCGGATGGCGCCGATCGCAAGGAGCGCTGCATGGGTGTCGGTGAAGAGCTCTGCCGTGCATTCGCCCATGCCGGCGAACAGGAGTTCGTAGCAGGGCAGCCGATCGGCCGATGCCAGGACCACGGCGGTCGCGGATGGCAGGGGCGTGGCGGGTGGTCGGCCCTCGATCAACGCCTCGATGTCGGCGCGATAAACGCGGCGATGCCCGCCCGGCGTCTTCCATGACGGGATGGAGCCGCCCTCGATGAGCAACTGGGCCGTACGCACCGAGACGCCGAGCAGCCTGGCCGTGTCGGCCGTGGTCAGGATGTCCTTCTGCGCCTTGCCCATCACGTTCCTTCCGCGGCCGACCGGAGCGCGCCACCGCCTGCCGCTGCCGGCTGGCTCTTGAGCATAGCGGTTGCCGCAAAAAATGAAACACTTGCTAAATTTGATAGAATTGATAATCGGCTGTACGGCTCAAATGCCAGCGGGCCTCGTCATGACAGCGCCCCCTGGCCACGGAACCGGCCGCATCGTCCGGAGCACGCCCCCGCGTGCATGAAGCCCGGTCATGCAAGGAGGACATTGCAGATGGTGAACGAAGCCGCTTCTCCCGAGGATCGAGATTTTTCCCGGCGGGCACGGGAGAACCAGGCACGGCTGACTGCCGGGCTTCGGTCCCATTACGACTTCATCGTCTGCGGTGCCGGTGCCTCCGGCTCGGTGGTGGCCCGGCGCCTGGCGGAGAACGCGGCTGTCCAGGTGCTGCTGGTCGAAGCCGGCGGCAGCGACGATGCCGAGACCGTGCTGGACCCGGCCCGGTGGCCCGAGAACCTGGGCAGCGCGCGGGACTGGGGGTTCCAGGCGGAGCCGAACCCGCATCTGAACGGCCGCACGCTGGCCATGTCGATGGGCAAAGGGCTGGGCGGCGGCTCCAGCGTCAATGTCATGGTCTGGGCGCGTGGGCACCGCAGCGACTGGGACTTCTTCGCCTCGGCATCGGGCGACCCCGGCTGGGGCTACGATGCGGTGCTGGGCATCTATCGCCGGATCGAGAACTGGCAGGGGATGCCCGACCCCCGTTACCGGGGGAGTTCGGGGCCGGTCTGGGTCCAGCCGGCCGCCGATCCGAGCCCGGTCGCCCACGCCATGCTCGACGCGGCCCGAGAGCTCGGCATCCCGACCTTCGCCCACCCGAACGGTCGGATGATGGAAGGGGATGGGGGTGCCGCCATCTCCGACATGCTGGTTCGCGGCGGCCGGCGTCATTCGCTTTATCGCGCCTATGTCCGGCCCTGGCTGGACCGGCCCAACCTGACGGTGCTGACCGACACGGTCGTGCGCCGCGTGGTGATCCATGACCGGCGCGCCATCGGCGTCGAAATCGTCCGTGGGGGGCAGGTCGAGACGATTGGGGCGGGCGCGGAAGTCGTGCTGTCGCTGGGCGCCATCCAGACGCCCAAGCTGCTGATGCATTCGGGGATCGGCGATCTCCGGGAACTCGGCCGGTTCGGGATCCCGGTGGTGCAGCACCTGCCGGGCGTGGGGCGGAATTTTCAGGACCACGTGTCGTTCGGCTGCACCTGGGAATATCGGGAACCGATCGCCCCGCGGAACAGCGGCAGCGAGGCGACGCTCTACTGGAAGAGTCGTCCTGGCCTGGACGCACCGGACCTCCTGTTCTGCCAGGTCGAGTTCCCCGTGCCGAGCGAGCGGACCGCGGCGCTGGGCGTGCCGGCGCATGGCTGGACGATGTTCGCCGGCCTGGCGCACCCCCAGAGCCGCGGCCGCCTGCGCCTGCAGAGCGCGGATCCGATGAGCCCGCTCGTGATCGACGCGAACATGCTGGCCGAGCCCGCGGACATGGCGACCGCCAGGGCCTGCGTCGACCTGTGCCGTGCCCTGGGCAATGCCCGGGCGTTTTCGCCCTTCGTCCGGCGCGAGGCCATGCCCGGTGCGCTCAGCGGCGCGGCGCTGGAAACCTATATCCGCGATGCCGCCGTCACCTACTGGCACCAGAGCGGCACCGCGAAGATGGGGCGGGACGAGCTGTCCGTCGTGGACGGCGCGCTCAAGGTCTACGGCATCGAGGCGCTGCGCGTGGCGGACGGCTCGATCATGCCACGGGTGACGACCGGGAACACCCAGGCCCCCTGCGCGGTCATCGGCGAGCGGGCCGCCCAGATGCTCCGCGCGGCGCATGGCCTATGACCATCGCCTGCTGAAGGCGATCCCCCCTGGCGGCAAGCCCAGGGGAACAACGGCAGCAGCCGCGAAGCTTCCTTGCAGCCACCGGCCTGGCCGGCCGCCCCGACGGGGTCCCGCGCGCCTGCCGCCCGAACCGGAAGTTCCTGGTCCGATGCAGCATCTGGTGAACGTGAGACCGTGCCAGGCCCGAGCACTGCCGTCATGGCAGCTCCTGCGCCGTGTGCTGGTGGTCGATGACGACTCCCATGTCCGCAGCATGATCACGAGCTATCTTGCGGATCATCGCTACCTCGCCGTCGGTTCGTCCGGCAGCGAGATGGCGCGTCATCTGCAGTCCAACCAGTTCAGCCTCGTGGTCCTGGATGTCTGGCCGGCAGCATTCGACGGCTTCGACCTGTTGCGCCAGATCCGGGCCTGCTCCGACGTCCCGGTGATCCTGATCACCGGGCAGCATGAGGACGATATCGACCGCGTCCTCGGGCTCGAGCTCGGTGCGGACGACTTTCTCTGTGCGCCGCTCGACCTTCGCGAACTGCTCGCGCGTGCCCGCGCCATTCTGCGGCGCCAGCAGGCGGGCCGGCAATCGATGGCAGAGCCGCTCAGGGGTGGTTACCGCTTCCATGGCTGGGAGCTGCACTATCGCGCCAGGGTCCTGAAGGACCCGGCAGGTGCGATCGTCGGCCTGACCAGGAAGGAGTTCGCCCTGCTGGTGGCATTTCTCGAGGCACCGGGCCGGCCGCTCTCCCGGGTCCATCTCCTGCGGGCGACCAGGACGCATGAGGACATCTTCGATCGCAGCATCGACGTCCAGGTGCTGAGGCTGCGACGCAAGATCGAGACCGATCCTTCCGCCCCCCGGCTGATCAGGACCGAACGCGGCCTGGGCTATGTCCTGGACGCGGACGTGGAGATCCTGTTCTGAGACCGGCCGGGCCGTCAGGCTTCCGGCTGCGCGATGCTCTGGCTGCCGATATGGCGGTAGACGGCGTCGCGCAGCCGCCTGATGTCGCGGTTGAGCTCAGCGAGCTGGGAAGGCGACTGCCCCGATGCCGCGAGCAGCGCCTCGCCGAGGCAGCCGGCCCGGGCGCGAAGATCGCGGCCCCGTCCGGTCAGCTCGACCATGACCTGCCGCTCGTTGCCGGGGTTGCGCGTCCGGCGGACCAGGCCGGCGGCTTCGAGCCGCTTGAGCAGCGGCGTCAGCGTGCTCGACTCGAGCGCCAGCCGCTCGGCGATGCCGCCGACGGTCTGGCCGTCCTCGCGCCACAGGACATTAAGCACGAGATATTGCGGGTAGGTCAGCCCGAGCCCGTCGAGCAGGGGTTTGTAGGCGCGCTGGATGGCCATGCCTGCCGAGTAGACGGCAAAGCAGAGCTGGTCGTCCAGCGGCACCGGGCCGGTTGCGTCCTCGGTCATGGCAAGCTCCTCCCCGTCCGATTACGGGAGCCGCGATAACACATATCGCGATAAATTTTTGTGGACAAGAGAGCGACTCGTCGTTACCTAGTTAGTTATCGCGATAATGATTGTCGCGAATGATGCAGCCTTGTTCCCCGACCACCCTGGCTAGGAATGCACCCATGATCAGCAGGATCCAGAAGCTCGCCATCGCTGCCGCTGCCGCGGTGAGTGTCGCGGGCCCGGCCCATGCCGAACCGTCCGATGGCAAGCCTGTGGACCAGGTGCCCAGGAATGTCGTGCTGGTTCACGGCGCGTTCGCCGACGGTTCGGGCTGGCGCGGGGTGTATGACGAGCTGACGGCGCGCGGCTATCGCGTGACCATCGTCCAGAACCCGCTGACCTCGCTGGCCGACGACGTCGCGGCGACGCGCCGGGTGCTCGACCGC
>NZ_DATMFZ010000075.1:0-5248 GCF_035556675.1 Geminicoccus sp.
CCGTTCGGCATCGTGCTGGTGGTGGACCGGTTGTCCGCGCTCATGCTGCTGCTCGCCGCCATCCTGGCCCTGCCGGCCCAGGTCTTCGCGCTCGGCCGCTGGCATCGCGCCGCACCGCATTTCCACTCGCTGTTCCAGTTCCTGCTGATGGGGGTGAACGGCTCGTTCCTGACCGGCGACCTGTTCAACCTGTTCGTGTTCTTCGAGGTGATGCTCGCCGCCTCCTACGGCCTCGTCCTGCACGGCTCCGGGCGGCGCCGGGTCAAGGCGGGGATGCACTATATCGTCATCAACCTGGTGGCCTCGTTCTTCTTCCTGGTCGGTGTCGCCCTGATCTACGGCGTCACCGGGACACTCAACATGGCCGACCTGGCCGTGCGCATCCCGGCCGTGGCACCGGAAGACCGGATGTTGCTGGAAGCGGGTGCCGCGATCCTGGGCATCGCCTTTTTGACCAAGGCCGGCATGTGGCCCCTGAACTTCTGGCTGCCCACCGCCTACGCCGCCGCGGCCGCACCGGTGGCGGCGATGTTCGCGATCCTGACCAAGGTGGGCGTCTACATCCTCCTGCGCCTGTCGCTGCTCCTGTTCGGTGAGGGGGCAGGGACCCTGGCCGGTTTCGGTACCACCTGGCTGACGGTGGGCGGTATGCTGACCGTGCTGTTCGGCATGATCGGCATGCTCGCCGCGCGCTCGCTCGGCCGGCTCACCGGCTACTGCGTGCTGGTGTCGTCCGGTACGGTCCTGGCCGCGATCGGCCTCGAGGACCCGAGGGTGGCAGGCGGCGCCCTGTTCTACCTCGTGAGCTCCACCCTGGCGCTGAGCGCGCTGTTCCTCCTGGTGGAACTGCTGGAGCGCGACCTGGAGCAGCCGGAGGACGAGCCGGACCAGGTGTTCGCGGATGTCGAGGAGGACCTGGAGGACGAGGAGGACGAGGTGGGCGTGCCGGTGCCGGCGACGCTCGCTGTGCTGGGCCTGGCGTTTGTCGGCTGCACCTTGCTGCTGGCGGGACTGCCGCCCTTGTCGGGCTTCCTCGCCAAGTTCGTGATGCTGAGCGCGGCGCTGAACCCGGACGGGCTGGGCGGCGGCGGACAGGTCTCCTGGCAGGGCTGGCTCCTGGTGCCGCTCCTGATCGTCTCGGGTCTGGTCACCCTGATCGCCATGATGCGGGCCGGCATCCGCCGCCTGTGGGCGCCGCCGGAGCCGATCGTGCCGCGCGTCCTGATCCGCGAGGCGGTGCCGGTCGCGGTCCTGCTCGGTGTCGGCGTCGTGCTGACGGTGCTGGCCGATCCGGTGATGCGCTACATGACGGATGCCGCGACCGCCCTGCACGTGCCGACCAGCTATGTCGAGACCGTGCTGGGCAAGGAGCGTCTGCCCGGGCCCAGGAGTGCACCGTCTCCATGAGAAGCTGGCTGCCCTACCCGCTGCTGACCTTCTCGCTCACCGTGATGTGGGTCCTGCTCCACCGGCCATCGCTCGGCCATGTCCTGCTGGGCGGCGCCATCGCGGTCGCCGCCACCTGGGCGCTGGCACGCCTCCAGCCGGCCAAGCCGAGGCTGCGCAACTGGCTGGCGATGCCCCGACTGCTGGGCATCGTGCTCTACGACATCGTCCGCTCCAACATCGCGGTCGCCGGCATCATCCTGCAGGGTGGCCGGGTCAAGCGGACGTCCGGCTTCATCGTCATCCCGCTCGATCTGCGCGATCGGACCGGCCTGTCGGTGCTGGCGGTGATCGTGACCGCCACGCCCGGCACCGCCTGGGTGGAGTTCGACCCGACACATGGCCGGCTCCTGCTGCACGTCTTCGACCTGGTCGACGAGGCGGAGTGGCAAGCGCTGATCAAGCACCGCTACGAGCGATTGCTGCTGGAGATCTTCGAATGAGCGCCGCGATCCTGAACTGGTCCATCACGATCGCCCAGATCATGCTGGGCATGGCGATGCTCTGCACGATCTTCCGGCTGGCCGGCGGGCCGCGTGCGCAGGATCGCGTGCTGGGCCTGGACACGCTCTATCTCAACGCGATGCTGCTCCTGTTGACCTTCGGCATGCGCAGCGGCAGCACGCTCTATTTCGAGGCGGCCCTGGTCATCTCGCTGCTGGGCTTCGTCGCGACCGTGGCGCTGGCCAAGTTCCTGATGCGCGGCGAGGTGATCGAATGAGCGAGGCAGCCGACCTGCCGCTCTGGGCGGCCCTGCTCGTTTCGGCCCTGCTCCTGATCGGGGCCGGGCTCACCCTGATCGGCTCCTATGGCCTCCTGCGGCTGGAGCGGTTCTATGACCGCATCCACGCACCCACCCTCGGCAGCAGCTGGGGGACGGGTGGCATCCTGGTGGCGTCGATGCTGCTGTTCTCGGTGCTCCAGACCCGGCCGGTGCTCCACGAGATCCTGATCGCCCTGTTCGTGACGGTGACCACCCCGGTGACGCTGATGCTGCTGGCCAGGGCGGCGCTCTACCGCGACCGGACCGAGGGCAATGCCGACGTTCCACCGATGCTGAGCAAGGATGTTCCGCCCACGCAGAACCCCTGAGTGCCCGCCTCAGCCGTCTAGCGCCGCAGCCGCCTTGCTGAACAGTCGCACCCCGTCAGGTGCGAAGCGCATCGCGCGCAGGAAGTCGTCGATCCGGTAGCCGGGCAGCGAGCGGTGCAGCTGCGCCATCTGCGCCCGCGCTTCCGTCAGGCGTCCGGCGAGTGCCAGGGCGTAGGCGGCGATCGCCAGGATATGGGCATGGGCGTTCGGCTGGCCGGCGGCACGCAGCCCCCATTGCGCCGCCTCCTCGAGCCGGCCCTGCCGTGCCAGCGCCATGGCACGTGCCCCCAGCATGCCGAACAGGAGCGGGTCGCATGGGCTGAGCCGCCGCGACTGGTCGGAGGCGGCGATCGCGGCTGCCGTGTCGCCCGCCTGGCAGTGCACGAAGGCCAGCGTGTAGTGGCCGAGCGCGAAGTTGGGGCTGAGCTCGACCGCCTGCTCCAGCTCCGCCACGGCCTGGTCCTGCCGCCCCTCCAGCCAGTGCGCCCGGCCCATCGCCCAGTGCGCCGCCGGGTCGCGCTCGTCGGCAGCCAGGCTCTGCCCGGCCGTGCGCAGCGCCAGCTCGATCGCCGGCCGGGCCGGCGCCCAGCCCTGGAAGGCGTCCTGGAAATGGGTGAAGGACAGCCCGGCATAGGGGCGGGAAAAACCGGGGTCGAGCCGGACCGCCAGCTCGAAATAGCGCCTGGCCTGCTCGTTGTCCGGCCGGCTGAACCGGTACATGTGCCACAGGCCACGGTGATGGGCGCCCCAGGCATCCAGCGAGTCCGGCTGGCGCAGCATCGCCCGGGCGCGCTCGACCGCCTCGATCTCGCCCGCGATCGCCGCGACGATCCGGTCGCCCAGTTCATCCAGGACCGCGAAGGTCTGCCCGTGCGGCCGGTCGTACAGCTCCGCCCAGACCACCCGGCCGCTCGCCCGCTCGGCCAGCTCGACCGTGACCCGCATCTGCCCGCCCAGGCGGCGCACCGTGCCGCTCACCAGGAAGTCGACCGCCAGCAGGCGACCGGCTGCGTCCGCCGGCACCTGCCGCTCGCGCAGCGTCAGCATGGTGCCGGGCGCGATCACCAGGAGGCTGCGCAGCCTGGCCAGGCGCACGATCAGGTCGTGGGACAGGCCGAACGCGACATCGGCCTGGTCCGGCGGGCCTTCCCCGCTTGCGGCAAACGGCAGGACGGCGATCGAGCGGCGCTTCGCCCGGGCCTCGCTCGCGGGCAGGACCAGGCGCGGCTCGGCCGGCGGCCGGGTGCTGCGCAGATCCTGCCAGACAGCCTGCAGCGGCCGGCTGTCCACCTCCTCGGCGGCGAACAGCCGGCAGGCCGAGGCGAGATGCCTTTCCGCCTCCCGTGACCGGCCGGTGCGGGCCAGGCCCGCCAGCAGGATCCGATGCGCCCTCAGGTCCAGCGGCGCCAGTGCCAGCCAGCGCTGAAGCAGGGCAGGGGGCATGTCGTGTCCGGTTGCCTGAGCCAGCCGGGCCAGCAGCGCCAGCTGGGCCTCGGCCAGGCGGCGTCGCTGGGACTGCAGCCAGAGCTGGAAATCCGGGCAGGCATCGAGCTCCAGGCCTTCGAGGAACTCGCCGGCGAACAGCTCCGACGGCAGCTCGGGCCGGCCCGGCGCGGGCTGCTCCGGCTCCTCCAGTGCGGCTGCCAACTCCAGCGCATCGACCCGGCAGCCGGCCAGGTCCAGCCGGATCCCGTCGCCCTCGGCCAGGATCCTCGGCCGGCCCGGCAGGTCGAGCAGGCGACGCAGCCGGCTCAGGCACCAGCGCAGCTCGCCGCGCGGGTCGCTCGGCACCTCCCACAACAGGTCGCACAGCCGGCCCCGGCCGACCGGCCGGTCGGCGAGTGCCAGATAGCCCAGCAGCCCGCGCAGCTTGCGCGAGCCCGGCAGCGGCAGGGGTTGGCCGTCCAGGCTGAGCGCCAGCGGACCCAGCAGCCGCACCTCCAGCAAGGCTGCGGCGCCTGCCGTTCCCGCCGATTCCATGGCCGCGCCCACGCCCATCGCCACGCTCCTTCCCACGCCCGCCGGCTAGATCGGCAAGCGACCGCACCCTCCCCGGCACAAGAAGGGGGGTGCTCATCCTAGGGCCAGTCATCGGGAGAACAAGCGATCATGGTCACCATCACTGCCGAGCGGCCGGATCTGGCCGCCATCAAGACCAGGCAGCAGACCGCCTGGGCCTCCGGCGACTACGCGGTGATCGGCGTCACCCTGCAGATCGTCGGCGAGGAGCTGTGCGAGGCCATGGACCTGCGGGCGGGCACGCGCGTGCTGGACGTGGCCGCCGGCAACGGCAACGCCACGCTCGCCGCGGCCCGGCGCTGGTGCGAGGTGACCTCCACCGACTATGTGCCGGCCCTGCTGGATCGTGCGGCGGAACGGGCCGAGGCGGAACGCCTGCCGGTCACCTTCAAGGCCGCCGATGCCGAGGATCTGCCGTTCGCCGATGGGAGCTTCGACGCGGTCCTGTCGACCTTCGGGGTGATGTTCACGCCCGATCACGCCAGGGCCGCCGCCGAACTCGCCCGGGTCTGCCGGCCGGGCGGCAGGATCGGGCTGGCCAACTGGACGCCCGACGGGTTCATCGGCCAGCTGTTCAAGCTGATCGGCCGCCACGTCGCTCCGCCGCCGGGGCTGCGCCCGCCGTCCTTGTGGGGCACGCGGACCCATCTGGCCGAGCTGTTCGGCGACCGGGCCAGCGCCATCGACGTCC